>ONOI01000080.1 GCA_900319375.1 uncultured Bacteroidales bacterium
ATAGAGAACTATACGACCCTGGGACTTGCCCGCTCCATGCCGGGAGAGTGGGGCGACGCTTACTACCTGGGTTATCTCCCAGGGACGGAACTCTCAAACTCCGACCTTAAATGGGAGCAGTCGGCCACGGCCAATGCCGGAATGGATTTCAGCCTTTTCGGGAATCATCTCACCGGCACTGTGGAGTACTATAATACACGTACGACCAACTTGCTCGTGACTAGGGCCTTAAATGCTTCATTAGGCTATACATCAATGCTGGACAACCTAGGGGAAACCCGTACGAACGGAATAGACGTCAACTTGACCGCAGACATCGTCCGTTCCGAGGCCCTTAACTGGAGCGCTACACTCAATTTCAGCAAGTTCGGAAGCAGGATTGTGAAGATAGACGACTCCCGCGATGAAAACGGCAAATACATGAGCCAGCCCGGGAATAACTGGATAATCGGCGCTCCCATCAATATCTACTACGACTATGAGGCTGACGGCATCTATCAGTACGATGATTTCAACGTCTATTCCGACGGTTCCGGAAGCCTTTACTATGAGCTCAAGCCGGGCAGCGCGGAACGTGACGACAACGTATACCCTGGATCCGTGAAGGTCAAGGACCGCAACAAAGACGGCAAGATTACCGTGGACGACAAAAAAGTATTTGGAAGGGATCCCGACTTTACGGTATCGCTTACCAACAGCATTTCTTGGAAAGGTTTTGATTTCAATATGGACTGGTACGCCAGAATAGGAGGCTATGTGCTGAACCCTCTCCTTTACGACGGTGAATACGGTGGAGACCTCCGCGGGCGTTCGAACGGTATGAAGGTGGATTACTGGACTCCGTATAATCCTGTAAATACCCATCCAAGACCTACTTACGGCTCTGAGATTCCTTATAACAAGAGCCTGGCCTACCAGGACGCTTCGTATCTGAGGCTTCGTTCCGTGCAAATAGGCTACACATTTCCTTTCCGGTTGGTTTCCAGGCTGGGGCTGCAGAAACTGAGGGTGTATGCGACCGCGACCAATCTGCTGACGTTTACAAAGGTTCTGTCGTACAGCCCCGAGGTGATGGGAAGTTCCTATCCGGAAGCCCATCAGACGGTGATAGGAATAAATATAACGCTTTAAGGAGGAGAGAATATGAAAAAGGTATACGTTTTTACGGCATTCGCGCTGATTCTTTCATCCGCACTATCGTGCAAGGATGAGCTCTTCCTCGAATCCGAGACTTCGGTTACCATCAACTATCTGAATACTAGCAAGGAAGGTCTTGAGAGGGCGGTGGCCGGGCTGTATGTTTACGAACGCGACAATATCGTCGACAACTCCGATGAGAAGGGCATAGTATTCCTTCCGATGGTGATGGATTTCAATACTGACATCTTCCTCTTCAACGCCGGCAACTGGGCTGCGCTCGGGCGTCTGGAAACCCTCGCTCCCGATTCCGGGGTGCTTGAAGATTACTGGAAGTTCTGGTATGCCATAATAGGCCGCGCCAACGAGATTATCGCTTCGGCGAAAAACCTTGGCCTCGACGACAAGGATGTGGCAAGCTGCTATGCGCAGGCATGCATCTTCCGCGCCCGCGCTTATTATGCACTCTGGACACGCTTCGAGCGTATCTATCTTAACACCGAACCTACTACGTCATCCAATCTGGAGAGAGAATACTCTCCAGCTTCGAAAGCCGAGGTGTTCAAACTGATGAAGGATGACCTGGACGATGCCATAAAGTATCTTTCCTATGAACTTCCGGTGCTGAACAACAAAACCATGTACGGTCGTTATACTAAAGCTGTTGCCAGACATGTGCGTGCGCAGGTGGCCATGTGGGAAGAAGACTGGGACGAGGCCATTGAACAGTGCGAAGCTGTCTTTACTGAAGGGAAGGCCTATAACAGGCTTGAGGCTCGCCCGGAGTACGTATTTGCAGGCGAGGATCTACGTTCGCCGGAGGTGCTCTATTCCTATCAGTTCTCCAAGAAACCTGGCGGCGGGGGAGTCACCCAGGGCACAAGCCTCAAAGGACATCC
>ONOI01000073.1 GCA_900319375.1 uncultured Bacteroidales bacterium
AGCATTTTCGGTACGGATAAGATGGCCGTAGTCATCATAATAATCGATCTTGTCGTCGTAAGTAATGAAAGAGAGATCAGCGTCGCTCCAGAGATTTCTGTACTTCATAGGAATCATAAGTTTACCCGTCTTGAGGCTGACCATTCCGTAGTACTGATCGTCTTTGCTGACCATCAAGCCGCCCGCGATGCGCGAGAAAGTCGTGTATTCGAACGGAAGCACTTCCCTGCCGGTCTTGACATTTACGAGGCCGAACTTACCGTTCTTCGAGAAAGAGAAGATGTCTTCGCCGTGGTACACGCCGTTTAGATCGTCATAGATGAACGGGACGCGGACCTGACCCCGATAGTTGACTATTCCTGCGTGGACGCTGCCGTCGGGATCCTGTTTATAAAGGAAAATTATGTCAAGATCGGGGAAAGCGTCCGGGAACAGGGCATATGCATTTGCCCAGCTATACTTGTAAGGAAGGATCTGGCGGCCGTTTTCGTCGATTATACCCCACTTGTAGCGGTCTTCCTCGGCGAAATTGATCTTGGTGTGGGAATATTTGTCATCCTCCTCAAGATTGCAGCTGCGGGGCGCTTCGATAACACTATAGAGACCGTTTCCTAACTCCCAGTAACCGGAGTAAATCTTCTGATTTACAGCTATCGCCTTAAGCCTGCGAAGGATAGTAGCAGGATCGTAGGTATAACTCTTCGAGGGCTTTACATTCTCGGCGAGAACCTCGCTTTTCTGCCTCTCGTATTCTCTTATCATCTCGTTCAGAGCTGCCTGAATCTCGGGGTTAGGGTTATCCTTCAGGTTATGGCGCAACTCATTTATCACCTCTTCCTGCACCTTGAGAGTCTCAGGAATTACCTGATTCTTGTCTTCCTGAGCTATCTCGTCCATCAAGGCGATATACTGGTTGAACAGTTCCTCATTCTCCTTCACCGTCTTATCGGCAAACAACATATACTGGATCGGAGCGTTGGCAGGATCAGTACCTCTGTTTGCGACAAACGCCAGCTTGGATACATTGAACCATCCCGGCGGCTCCGGCTCGTCCTGAGCCCGGGCTACGATGCCCGCCGCCAATGCGAGTAAAAGTAAAAACCGTTTCATATTATTATCTAACTATTGTACTTCCCATTGAAGCCGAGAAGAATCCACCGAAGCCGTAGGTAATAACATCTCTGCGTGCGTCAATTCTTCCGACCTGGATATTTTCTGTTGTTACGTTGGCATATCCGGCCAGATCGTAATTGGTGCTCTCACGTTCTTTGAAATGATAGTTTCCTGCAGAATCGCGGCTTATCTCGACCTGCTCTTTTTCCTTTACGGCAATCAGATTGCCTGAAGCAAGTCTGGAGGCAAGTTCAATATCGCCCACTCCTTTCCCTATCCATTTCCCTGCTTCTCCCTTCAGAACGTTCATCATATACTGGTCCATGCTCTCGCTCCCCAGCAAAGTCTTAACCGGCTCGGCATCCAGAGGAACTGGTTTCTCATATGCTTTATCTATATCGAGATGGACGCCAAACTTACCCTCCTTCAGACCCAAACTGATCTCGCCAAGAGGAGTCTGCATCGAGATATAGAGGTCGCTCAGACCATGCCATTGCTTGCCCAGGAATTCGGCCAGGTCGCGGGCGTCTTGTTCCTCCTGCTCGTGTTCGGCTATCGCCTCCTGATGATCCTCCCACTGTTCTTCCTTGATGTCTGCTTCAGCCTTGAGTATTATTACTCGGGCCTGATGCAGCATATCGCCCGCAGTCGCTTTAGCAGCGAAAGTGGCGGAGTATTCGGAATACATAAGTGCCAGATTTCTGTACCAGAAATAGTCACTGACTTTGCCGTCGCAGCAGTATGAACAGTACTTCGAGATATCCTTCCACCACTCTGCCAGAACAGGCCTGATAGTCCCGTTGTAATACGTGACATATGCGTTGGCCTTTTCGGTCTCGGAAACCACCTCTATCTGGTTCAGGTGCTCAAGCGGATGGGTAACTTCTGTCATTATGCGGTAAGGCCTGAAGATGCGCCTCTGGGCGCGTTCGATAGCGGCATCCGATGCATCGGGGTGGGCATCGCACCAGGCGTCGAATTCACCGAGGCATTGTTTGTACAGTTTCAAAGCCGCCTTCTGTTGCCGCTTGTCCATCGCCTCGTTGAGAGAGATGTCTTTGTCGGTGCGCTTTACGCAGGCAAGTATATAGGTCTTGAGCCCCTCGGGCAGGTAGCCGTGGAAGGTGCGGGTCTGGTCATCGAAACTGCCGAAAGTGCCGTAGGCATAATCGAGACAGTATTTGTAGTAACGCTCCAGGAGTTTCATACACCAGTACGCGCGGGCGTCAGGCAGGTAGAAGCCATCGACACCGTATTCGGTACAAAGGGCGTTGGTGAGCCTCTCGTACGAAGTCTCAAGACCGGCCCGAACAACCTCGGGGAGATTGATCTTCTCAATCCCTTTACGGGCGTCGGAGCTGGCTCTAACAGCCTGCAGAACCTCGGGCCTCTGCTTCGCCGCATCGATCAGGCTTGACATATTGTCGGGCAGATAAACTGCCCCCATCGCGGTAAGCAGGCCGATGGCCGGTCCTTTCTGGGCCGCCTTCTCGGCCTTAGCCCAGTGTTTAGACGAGCGTGTCTCATAATCGCGGGCTATGCGGGCGTTGTTGGCTCTGTTGGCCTCCAGATCGCCGGCGGGAGTGGCGTTGAATCCGGCGTCGTCGGCCGGGAAGAAGTCGTCGTCGCCATAGGTGACTCCCTTACGGATGTTCTCCAGATTCTCAGGCGTGAATACCTGATTGACTATGCCCATAAAGTCCTGCTCGTCGAGGGAGGCCGTCATCTCCGCCTGGTCAAGCCCGGCCAGCAGCGAACTGATAAGGCTGACCGTGTTCTCGTTGAAGTAGCCCAGCGAGAGCGATTTGAACAGGGCGGCCGCTGCGCCTAAGGGGTCGGTCTGCGTCGTGAGCATGGCCTTGTAAAGCCATGCCTTGCCGTCCGGTTTGCGCCGCTTTGCGGCGACCTCGATGACCTTTGGGACCACCTTGCGGGCCTTCTCGACCTGCCCGAGGTCCATCAGGCATTCGAGCTGGCCGTAGAGCGGTTCTTCGAAATCCGGCTGTGCTTTCGAGGCGACCTCGAAGTACTCGAGCGCCTGCTTCGGCTCCTCCGCCACCAGCAGCATGTTGCCGGTAGTCGTAAGAAGAGAGGGGTGCGGGTAGACCCGGCAGCGCGCGATCGCCATCTCGATCATCTCGCCCGTCACGACGCCCAGCAGCATCATATTATTAGCTGTGCCGTTGAAGTCCAGGATGTCGCGCTTAACCTGCTCGGCCGTCTTGCCCTCGGACTCCTTTTGGAGCTGTTCGAAGGCCTTGCGTATGCCATCTTCGGTCACTTTCATGTCCGAGCGGGCTACCGTCACCTCGGGCGTGGAAGACATGTCGGAGGACGAAACGCCGCCGCCGGACTGCTTCCCGCTGATCGCGACCGAAGCGAGATTGACTCCGCAGGCGAGCTCCACCGCCGGGCCGTTGTCCGTCCAGCGGGAAGCGCAGCGCGGCGGCGCTATCCCCTCTCCTGTCCAATCGTTACCGACGCAGAAGTACATATGTTTCGGGATAGTCGGGCTGAACGACTGCAAGGCCACCGGGCCCATCTGAGGATCTCCCAGGTCGATAATTGCGACCTTATCAGAATTATAGTAGAAGGTTATAGTCTGTCCGTCGGATGTATATTCGTCGAAGTACCATCCGCTCTTTCCGCCGACCTTGCAGGTTCCCTGGCGGACGAAAGTCATACGGCCGGGGGCCTGGGCCATCCCCATTCCGGCACTCCAGGTCTTCTTCTTTTCGTCTAGCTGATAGACAGTCTCGCCGACAGCCAGCGTTACAGCATCAATCCCGGCCATCGAGGTTCGGCTCATAGTCACCCCGGCGCGGGACGCCATCTCTACGGTTGCTTTCCTGCCGCCCAGGTCTATCGAGACCTTCATATAGAACTTTCCGCTCTCTATAGCCTCGACTATCGGAGTAGATACCAGACGGCCCTGAGCAAAGGCGGCGACACTCAGGAAGAGTGTTGCCGCCAAAGTAAATAATCTATTCAAGTTTATCATTCCATTGATACCGAATCGTCCGGTAATTCAAGTTTGTAATCAGCGATGTCTTTAGCAATCTCGAAATACTGCTGGGCCACCGCGTCCGGAGTAAAGGCAGGAGCAATAAACTCAGTGCTTCCTGTCTGAGCGAACTGCTGGGCGCGGAAGGCTTCCCTTTCCTCGGAGAGCTTCATAACATCGGTCTTGTAGTACTGCATCGCACCTGCGATAGCGTTTCTCCAGATAGGGAGATACTCCTCATAGAACTTGCACACAACAGCGAATTCCTGCTTTTTGAGAGCTTGGAACCGCTTTGCGGCCGCCTCGCAGCGGGCTTCCGTTCCCGGGGCAGGCAATTCATCAAGTGCGCCATCCATAATAGCCTGGTGAATACCCTTCTCAATCTCTATTACCTGGTTTCTGTACTTCTTCTCATACAGTTCGATGCCCTTACTGCGCGCTTCATCCTTACGATTGTCGCCTTCTTTGAGAGCATCGAGAAGAGTACGGTCCATCTCATTAAGTTGTAGTATGCCTGATTTCTTGCCTTTACCGGAGGCGCCTCGGGACTGGTATGTAGAAAGTTGTTTTCCTATCTCTGCCGCCTGCTCAGGATTAGCGCCTGCGTTCTGGGCTTCCATCATCTTGCTGATCGTTTCGAGATTTGGATGTCTGCGGCGCTAAGGCCCATTCCGGACATACGGCCCATCGCCGCTCCCTTAGCGGAGCCCGGAGTCATTTTCCCGAGGGAAGAGACATTCGGGGTAAACTCGGAAGGCAGTTCGCGGATAATGTCTTCAGCATCTTTGTGTTTCTCCAAAAAAGCCTGCAATGCTTGTCCGCCGGGGCCTTTGTATTCGTCGTACGGAGTACCATCTTCTTTAAAATCTTCCAACAGATCCTTTACAGTAGGCAGCGCCGGAGTGAGGGAAATTATTTTACGGGCATTGTTCTGAGCACTGGCCGGGATGAGCAAAGCCAGAGCGAAAAGGGCTACGAATATCTTTTTCATATCTTTATTTCTTTACGAACTCTACCCTGCGGTTCTTTGCACGGCCTTCGGGTGTTTTGTTGGAAACGAGTGGTTCATGCGAGCCCTTACCTACCGGAGTGAGGCGCGCTTCGTTGATACCGAGCTCGACCAGAGCGGCGACTATAGTCTCTGCGCGCTGCTGGCTGAGCGGATCGTTGACCTTGTCCGAGCCGGTATTATCAGTATGGCCTACGACTTCGAATGCGAGGTCCGGATACTGCTCCATCAGGGCAGCAATGCGCTGGAGTTCGATTATGGATTCCTGTTTCAGCTCGGCCTTTCCGGTCTCGAAGGTAATGTTATAGCTGACTATCTTACCGTCGTTGATGAGGCGGTCGTAGAGAGGAACCGCACCCTCGCAGAGACGGACATTGCTGATTCCACTGAAACGATACGGGCTGGTACTGTTGAAATAGAAGTAGCCAGGAGCCTCCATCGCCGGGACGTTTATTACTCGGAAGCCATTGACATAGCCCTTGAAAGCCCTCTTATTGAAGGAGAATGCGAAATGATTCCACTCCCCTGCCTTGATGGGACTGTCTGAAGCATAATCGGTAGTACCGGTATTGAGCCCAAGAGCCTTTTGACCTGAGGACCTCATATCGCTGCCGGGCTTGTTCAGAGACCATTCCATATTGCTGGATCCATTTTCGCAATAATAGAAGCCTACGACGCTACCTGCATTATAATAATCAGACTGCCCTCTGGAGCCAAAGATCACCTCCATTCCCAATGTAGATTCTTCTTCTTCATTGATAGGAGCAAGGTACAGGTCGAATTCAAGGGTAAAGCTATCAGGAAGCCAGGCCCACTTATCTTTCATATTGGGGGTTACCTGTCCGAGGCCATTGTCTGTAAAGGCCATAACCTTCCTGCCTTCCAGGGAGGCGATTTCTACATAACCGTCAAAAAGATCCCAGCGTAGAGGGAATTCCCCAAGACGCTCCTGCTGGAAATCGTCTTCAAAGAACAGGTCATCACCCGGGACGAAGTCACACTTTGCGTACTTCGCTTTTGCGGCCTTCACGACTGCTGCGACCGACTCATCTCCGGATTTAGAACCTGACTTAGACTGCCCGGCTTTCTTCTCATCGCCCTTAGGGGCTTCCTGAGCTTTTTTATCAGTTTTCTTTTTATTAGGGTTGAACAATCTGTCCAGGGCATTGTCTACAGTAGTATTTACAGTACTGTCTACCTTCTGTTCGACCCTGTTCTCAATCTTTCGCTCAATATTGTCTTTAGTCTTGTTTTTGAGCCTGTTGAGAAAATCCTGAGCCTGGGCTTGCGCGCTCACACACGCGAGCGAAACGGCAAGCAGAGTCAATACGATTCTTTTCATATTATATCAGTTTTAGATCTATCGCTTTACGAACCACCTCAGCGGAAGTGGATGCCTGGAATTTGTCGAGGATACGCTTTCTGTACCACTTCACCGTTTCGGGAGCAAGGCCAAGAGCGGTCGCTATTGAGGGAGTGGTCTTTCCTTCAGCTATAAGACGGATTATCTCCTTTTCTTTTGTGGTTAATGAGACTTCTACCATTATACTATCGGTAAGTGTTCATACAAAAATCGTTTATTATATTCTCAAAAACACCACTCAAAAGGGTGGTCGCCACCCATTGGGGTGGTAATCACCCTATATTTTTTTAGTTATTTTTGCGTTATGAAGAAAACAGCAGTCATTCTGGCCCTTATGCTAAGCGTTCAACTCTCATTCGCTTACAACGACCACCGTGGTTTCAACCTCGACTCTCTCGAGCGAGCGGTAGCCGTGTGGACTCCCCAGGCGATAGATAAGGCCTCAGAACAGGAACTCCTCGCGCTCAACCGCTCATACAGAGACTTGATGATAGGATGGTTGAACCTCAACGCAGAAAAAACCAAGTTCTACGGAAAGAAAGCACTTGCTATAAGTGTTTCACAAGGCTGGCAGGAAGCGAGCAACGATGCCTATCGCTATGTAGGCCTCTCCTTCTACGGACAGGAACAGTACGACAGCGCGCTGGTCTACTTCCTCAGATCGGTCGAATGCGTCGACAAGATGGCCGCCGGAGCGACCTCTCCAAATAATCCAAACGGCTATACTGAAAAAGAGGTTGATGACTGTTACGCGGCTCTGTACGGAACTATCGGCAATCTCTATAATGTGATGGATAACATCCCCGAGGCGATGAATTATTACCTGAAGGCCGGAGAGTTATTCGACAAGTACGGTTGGAACGAGAGCAATACAGTACTCTGGTACAATATAGGCGAGACCTGGATGGACGAAGGCAATCTCAATAAAGCCAGAAGCGCCTACGACAAAGCGCTGGAATATGCGGCCGCTTCCGGCGATTCCCTGATGATGATCTACTCATACAAGGGTCTGGGACGCTTGTATATGGAGAAAAAGCAGGCCGCCAAAGCTCTTAAATACCTTCGTGAGGTCAATGCTTATTACGCTGTACACCCTGAAGAAGGCGATGTCTTCCCTCGCGAAACCCTGGAATTCATAGACAGCGTCCTTACAAGGCAGAAAAAGCAGCTCAGCCTGATGCTCGCAGGCAGTATCCTCGTTATTCTGTTGCTCGCCGGGCTTCTGTTCGTAGTCTTGAAGCTGCGCAAAACAAAGCAGGAAAAGGCCGAAGCAACCGCCCTCATCGAAGAAGTCCTGGAAGAAATTCCTCCTCAACGAGAAGACGTCAAACTATCGCCGCGCGAACAGGATATTCTGGATCTCCTCTCGAAGGGCTATACCGCCCCTGACATAGGCAAAGCCCTCGGCCTCAGCCATGAAACCATCCGCTGGTATCGCAAGAAACTCATTGCGAAGTTCGATGTTTCGAACACCGCTGAGCTTATTTCCATCGCAAAGGAGATGGGACTGATCTAGCTTACTTTCAGAATCAATTCAAAGACCTCTTCGCTGCCGTCCGAGTAGCGGAGAGTGGCCTTAACCGTATGTTGCCCCGCCTGGAGGGTAACAGGAGCGTCTACCGGCTCACCGTCAAACTCCCACACGGTATCCGTTACAGTAATCCCTTCAGGCAATTCAAGAGTAAGATTGAAAACATCTCCGGCAGAGTAACTCCCTTTTCCCGGGTCCGCTATAGCCGGTATACCCATCTCAGCAAAGGACTTGGGGCCGTCATCTACTCCCTGCTCGACCTCTTCCGTCAGTTTGACTTCAATCATGAGGGCTATATTATCACTGTTTGTTTTCCAGTTGCTGCGTTCGAGATTCAGCTCATCATAATAGAAGTTTCCTCCTCCCATAGTCGCATAGAACAAGTAGCCTTCATAGCCAGAGTATACTCCGCTCGCCTGATCTATTCCTATACCCACATACAGGTCTTTGCCACCTGGGACCTTAAGATCCACCCCGGAAAGATCGCAAGGCAGGAAATCGGTTCTGCTGGGAGTTATCGGAACAGTATACAGGCGTTCGTCTCCGGAATCAACTATTAGATAGTAATTCTGAGCCCTCCAAGCAGCCTGAAATGATACACTTGTAATAGTACCTCCTTTCTCAGGAATACGGGAAGCCGGGATACGGATCGCCGCCATCTGAGTTTCAGCATACGTTTCTTCTCCATATACATAAACGGCACCCTGCGGATCAAAATAACTGTAAGTAAAAATATTACCTCCGCCTGAAAGGCCCATTAACACAGTTACCCTGTTTATCCGCTTATCCAGACTGACCTCGGTTCCGCTTGTCTTGTAACCTTCTTTTGAACAAGTCAAACGACCCTTGTCGGCACCGAATGCCTCGATGCTGATTCTAAAGGAGCCGTTTTCATCCGTCATGGCCTCGAGTACTATGGAAGATGTTTTTCTCAGTTTGCGCTTCCCCTGAACCGAGGAAGGATCGGACAACTGAGACAGAACTACGTAAGCGCCCTCTATGGGCTTACCGTCGTAGTCAGTTACTGTCCCTATAAGAGCCTTTTCGGCAACATAAGCAGTATTGAAACTAACGGCTGCATCCGAGTAAGAGATATTTGACAGACGAACCGTATTGGCACCTACCCAATCTATTGGAGCATAAGAAGTTACATTGTCATCTCCGGGGAATACCCATTTGCCGGTTTCCGCCTCATTATAAGACAGACTCGTCTGAGCCGAAGCAGGGACCACATAAAAACATGGATGGTCTCCGTACATGTTGATATCGTTGTAGTATTCCCAATCGGTCCA
>ONOI01000078.1 GCA_900319375.1 uncultured Bacteroidales bacterium
AAATGGGAAAGGTGATAGTCGGTCAGAAACACCTCGTAGAGAATCTCGAAATCGCGCTTCTTGCAAACGGACATATTCTTCTCGAAGGTGTCCCCGGTCTTGCGAAAACCCTCGCAATCAGTACTTTGGCCAAAGCCGTCAGCGCCCAGTTCTCGCGCATCCAGTTCACCCCGGATCTCCTTCCGGCGGATGTAACGGGAACCCTCATCTACAGTCAGAAAAAAGAATCCTTCGAGGTCCACAAAGGCCCCGTTTTCGCGAACTTCGTCCTGGCAGATGAAATCAACCGTGCCCCGGCAAAAGTCCAGTCGGCCCTTCTCGAGGCCATGCAGGAAAGGCAGGTGACCCTCGGAGATCAGACATACAAGCTCCCGGAGCCGTTCCTGGTGATGGCTACCCAGAACCCTATCGAGCAGGAAGGAACCTATCCTCTCCCCGAGGCTCAGGTAGACCGTTTCATGTTGAAGGTCAAGGTAGACTATCCCAAGAAAGAAGAAGAGCGCCTGATTATCCGTATGAACAATACCGGCGAGTTCCCTCAGCCCAACCCGGTCGTAAAGCCCGAGGACATCATCCGCGCACGCGACGTCGTCCGCGAAGTATATATGGACGAAAAGATCGAGCGCTACATAGTAGATATAGTCTACGCTACCCGTAAGCCGGAAGACTACAATCTCGCAAACCTCAAGAACATAATCGGTTACGGCGCCTCGCCGAGGGCGAGCATCAGCCTGGCGGCGGCTGCGAAGGCGTATGCCTTCATCAAGCGCCGCGGCTATGTGATCCCCGAGGATGTCCGCGCCGTATGTCCGGAAGTCCTCAGACACAGAATCGGCCTTACTTACGAAGCAGAGGCTGAAAACGTAACTTCAGAAGAGATTATCGATCAGGTTATCAATGCAGTCATCGTCCCTTAGTGCGACAGACCTCCTCAAGAAGGTCCGCAAGATCGAAATCAAGACCCGTGCGCTCTCGCACCAGATCTTCGCCGGCGAATATCACTCCGCCTTCAAGGGGCGTGGTATGGCCTTCAGCGAAGTACGCGAGTACCGCTGGGGAGACGACGTTCGGTCAATGGACTGGAATGTGACGGCCCGCCTGAGACAGCCCTACATCAAGGTCTTCGAAGAGGAACGCGAACTGACGGTAGTCCTGCTGGTCGACGTCAGCCGAAGCGGCCTTTTCGGAACGGTAGGGGATACGAAGCGAGAGAGAATCGCCGAGATTGCGGCCGTCCTGAGTTTCAGCGCCATACTCAACAACGATAAGGTAGGCGCTCTGTTCTTCTCTGATAAGGTCGAGAAGTTCATCCCGCCAAAGAAGGGCCGCTCACACCTCCTTCATATAATCAGGGAGATGCTCGAACTGCAGCCCAGCTCCGACGGAACGGATATCGGAGCGGCGCTCGAGTTCCTTACCAACGCTATCAAAAAGAAGTGTACGGCCTTCGTCCTCAGCGATATGATCGACGTAGATTCGGAGGGCAACCCCCGCTACGAAGAGGCCCTGAAGGTAGCTGTAAACCGCCACGACATCTCGGTCGTCAAG
Organism: uncultured Bacteroidales bacterium; assembly: GCA_900319375.1. Classification (GTDB taxonomy): domain Bacteria; phylum Bacteroidota; class Bacteroidia; order Bacteroidales; family UBA932; genus Cryptobacteroides. The sequence goes on from ONOI01000078.1 coordinate 1,549, forward strand.
GTCCATGACCCCCGCGAGGAGCGGCTGGTGCCGGTGGGCCTGGTCCATATCAAGGACAGCGAGACCGGAAAGGGCGCGTGGATCAATACAGATAACCCCAAGGTCCGCGAGGCCTATGCCAGATGGTTTGCAAACCTTGGCGCGAAAGAGACTAAACTGCTCAACCGATACAAGGTCGATTCGGTCGACATCCCGACCGATGGTGATTATGTAAAAGCTTTGATGGGACTGTTCAGATGATGTTGGTTTCATTCATACTTGCAACGCTGCTCAGTATCACTCCCGCAGGATCGGCTTTTCTCAGGCCCCTCCAGCAGAGGGATTCCGTTCTGATCGCAGATCAGTTCGAGTTCGGTTTCAGACTGGAAGATACAAAGGATGTCGAGGGCCTTACCCTTCAGGATTTTGAGAAGTTCTGTGGCGACACCCTCGTCCTGGTAAAGAACTGGCAGACTGATACCGTAAGTACAAAAAAGCAGCTCAAAGAAGGCAGGATAGATGTAGAGTGGTGGATTACGGTCGCCCCGTTTGAAGAGGGCATCTACGAACTCCCGGACATCTACATTATCAAACATACCAAAGAGAGTTCGGATACCCTTGTGTTTGCCGCTCCGGAGCCCCTTGAGGTAATGACCATGCCGGTCGATACCGCTACCTTCGTCCCCCACGACATCAAGGGCCAGATAACCTATCCGATAACGCTGAAAGAGGTGTTGCCTTATGTCTTGGGCGGAGTCGCCGGACTGTGGATAATTACCGCGATAGTAGTTGTTATCGTAGCGTTGACAAAACGCAAGAAGAAGGAAGAAGAGCGTAAGGATCCGCCTCATATCGTAGCTCTGCGCGCTCTGGACAAGTACAGAAGCGACAAATACTGGGAGCCAGAAAAACAGAAAGTGTTCTATTCCG
>ONOI01000071.1 GCA_900319375.1 uncultured Bacteroidales bacterium
ATCCGGATCGGTAGCGATAACGATATCTGCTCCCGTCTCGTCGGCCTTGGCGATAGCCATCTTGAGGGCTGAAGGCTCCTCGGGGTTCGGAGACATTACGGTCGGGAAGTTACCGTCGCTTACATCCTGCTCCGGGACATGGATTACATTCTCGAATCCAAGCCTCTTGAGGGTCTCGGGAACAAGGCGTACGCCGCAGCCGTGGAGAGGAGTATATACGAACTTGAGGCCGCTGTGTTTCCTGCAGATTTCGGGGCTGAGAGTAAGCGAGAGGATGTCGCGCAGATAACATTCATCTTCCGCCGCGCCCATCATCTCTATCTTTCCTGCTCCGGCGCTCGCGGCGAACTTGACCTGGGAAGGAGCCGTAATCTTCGCAACCTCGGCTACTATGTCCTTATCTACGGGAGAAGTAATCTGTCCGCCGTCTGACCAGAAAACTTTATAACCGTTGTATTCCTTCGGGTTGTGAGAGGCCGTTACCATCACTCCTGCAGTAGCGCCCTTAAGGCGGATGCTGTAGCTCAGCTCAGGAGTCGGGCGGATGTCGTCGAACAAGAATACATGGAGACCGTTTGCGCTAAGGACATCTGCGGTAATCTTCGCGAATTCGCGGCTGTTGTTACGGCTGTCAAACGAGATACAGACCTTGATGTCCTCTCCCTTTACGTTCGCAAGAATGTAGTTTGCAAGACCCTGGGTAGCCATTCCTACCGTGTATTTGTTCATCCTGTTGGTTCCGACTCCCATTATGCCGCGAAGGCCGCCGGTTCCGAATTCCAGATTACGATAAAAAGCATCCTCCAGAGCGACAGGATCGCTGTCCATCAAAGCCTTTACTTCCTTACGGGTTTGCTCGTCGAATTCTTCAGAGAGCCAGGACTGAGCGGTGGTTTTGTAATCAGACATATTATTGGTTTTAGTTTAACTTTCTTTAATCTTTCAAATTTAAGTATTTTTGTATGAAATGAAAAAGTCATTTGCGCAAATAGTCGCGGCGGAGCGGAAGGAAGCGATTGAGAGGGTGTTGTCGAAGGTGCCCGAATGGACTGGCGCGGAGTTGACCGTACCCTCCAGGCTGGCTTCGGAGCAGTGTTCCTCGGGGGCGACTGCCCTATATAAGGCTGGGCTGCTGGATGGATGCAAGACAGTGGCAGATTTGACGGGAGGATTGGGAGTCGACAGCTGGGCTTTTGCGCAAAAGTCGAAGATTGTGTATCACAACGAGTTGAACCAAGAATTGTCGGAAGCCGTTAGAGCAAATTTTGCGGCGCTGGGACTCAGCAATGTCGAGTTCAGCGCGGAGGACGCGGCTCAAAGACTAGAGAGTTTGCCGGAGGTAGATGCAATTTACCTTGATCCTTCGAGAAGGGACGGAGCCGGGAAAAAGGTGCTTTTGGTGGAGGACTGCAGGCCGGATGTATTGGCGCTGCTACCAAAGCTTTTTGAAAAGGCTCCCCTGCTGGTAGTAAAGCTTTCCCCGATGGCGGATATCACTATGCTTCGCGAGCGTTTCTTTCCGAAACTCAAAGAGTTACATATCGTAAGTCTGAAAGGAGAAGTAAAGGAACTGCTGCTCGTTCTCGCTCGCGAAGACTGTAAAAACGTCAGCATCACAGCCACCGACCTTCAGTCGGAACTGACATTCACTCCGGACGAAGAGCAGCAATCCCTCGCGGTCTATCCCTCTACCGAAGCCGAGCTTACAGGCGCCCTTCTATATGAGCCCGATTCCGCAATCACAAAAGCCGGCGCTTTCAAACTGATATGCGGGCGCTATGGCCTTAAAAAACTCGCTCGCTTCACCCACCTCTATCTTGCCTCGGAAAAGCGGGCGTTCGGGAAGTATTTCACCGTCCTGGACGTATTCGACTGGGGTCGTGAGGGCTTCAAAGCCTGCGCAGCAAAATACCCCGCCTCCGAGGTCTCGGCCCGCAACGTCCCCATGAGTTCGGATGAGCTGCGAAGCAGGCTCAAAGTTCGCTCCGCCATAGACTATCACATCTTCGGCGTTACGCTGGACCTGCCCGAGGGGCCAGTGAGGAAGCTTATTGCTGCAAAGAGAGATTCCTAGTCCAGAATTCCTTATCCGCCTGGTTGTCGTGGGCCGCCTGCTCGCCGCGGTAGCCGTGCATTCCGTCGGGATAGATCATCAGGTCGAACTGCTTGCCGCTTCGCTGGAGGTAATCCACCAGCATCAGAGTATTATGGAAATGGACATTGTCATCGCCCGTGCCGTGGGTCAGTTTGAGCCGCGAGCGTGACGGGTCGTAATTGTCGACGTAGTTCAGGACGCGGGCCTTCGCGTAACCGCCGGGGTTGCGCTGGGGAGTATCCATGAAGCGCTCGGTATAGTGTGTGTCGTAGAGTTCCCAGTCATAGACTCCCCCGCCGGCAACGCCGCAGCGGAACAGTTCTGGGTGGTTCATCACCAGCATCGCTGTCATGGTGCCTCCGAACGAGAAGCCCTCTACTCCGATGCGCTCGGCGTCGACATACGGCAGATTTCCCAGCCATCGGGCCCATGTACATGCGTCCTCGACCGGCACGCTAACGACGTCGCGGTAGACGAGGTCCGTGCCCTTACGGCCCGTGTGGCCGGCGGCGCGGGTGTCCACTATCGCCCGGATTACGCCAGTCTCCCAGAACCAGCGGACCATGGGGCTTGGCCTGCGCTTGCTGTCGCGGACGTACGGGTTGTCCGGCCCGCCGTAGATCTCCATCACGACCGGGTATTTCTTCGAAGGGTCAAAGTCTCTGGGCAGGGCTATCGCGGCCGGGACTTTCTGGCCGTCGGACATCTCGGCGTAGACTATCTCGAACACCGGGCCATCAGGGCTCACAGCAGGCTCCGATTGGCCCCCAACCGGTACGGACAGCGCCTTACGCAGGTCGATGGTGTATGGGACCCAGTCCGTATTGATGTTGGAATATGAGACTTTCGCCGTCTTCTTGCGAAGGTCGAGATCCTCTACTCTTACGGCCGAATCGGGATCGGAAAGGAGCCGGATGCGTCCCTTGCGGTCGACCGAATACAGGCACTGGTGCACGTCTGAATCGCGGTAGGAGGTGAAATAAACGGTACCTTTGTCCTCGGCAAGGAGCGAGATGCGCCAGTTGACGCCCGAGGTCAGGCGCCTGAGAGTCTTTCCGTCGTAAGAGAGGAAATAAATCTGCTGCCATCCTGTCTCGAAAGCCCGCGACATATAAAGGCCCTCCTTCGTGAAAAGCATATCGTCCATCCAGTCGAGCCATGTCGGATAAGTCTCACGGTAGATCAGCGACTTGGAGCCGTCGGAAGCGCTGACCGCAAAGAGTTCGAGCTCCTGCTGCACTCGCGGCTCTCTCTGGACGAAAAGTTTCTTGCTGTCATCGCCCCAGAACGGGGTTCCGAAATACTGGTCGGCCTCAGGGTCGAAGTCGGCCCAGACTATATCCTGGGGCTTATCGAGATTGACTATTCCTACCTTTACGTTGGGGTTCGGATCGCCGGCAAGCGGGTAGCGGGTTTCGCTAAGGCTCCCTCCCTTCCCGCCGTAGGGCGAGTAAATCGGGAACATCTTTACCACCGAATTGTCGAAACGGTAGAAAGCCAATTTGCGGGAGTCGGGGCTCCACCAGAAAGCCTTGTAACGGGAGGGGCGCCCGAAGATCTCTTCGTAGTAGACCCACGAAGCGTAGCCGTTCAGAATAACGTCGCTGCCGTCTTCGGTAAGGCGAATGGCCTGTCCGCCCGCGGCCGGACGGACAAAAAGATCACCTCCGGAGGTGGAGGCCACCATCGAAGAGTCCGGAGAATATGTAGGATTCGTCTCCTGGGCGAGCGCGCCGGTATAGACCAGAGCCGCCGCAAACAGCAATATCAAACGTTTCATTTCACGAAAAATCTGTCGGGGAAATTGACCAGGAATACTTTCTCCACGGCCCTTGTCAGCGCCGTGTACAGCCACTTCAGGTCATCGGGGCTCTGCTCTTCCATCCAGAACGGGCAGTCGATGAAAACACATTTCCACTGTCCGCCCTGAGATTTGTGGCAGGTTACCGCCTGAGCATATTTTAGCTGAAGGGCATTGAAGTAGGGATCTTCACGTACCGCTTCCCAGCGCTTCTTCTTTGAAGCTATATCCTGATAGTCCTCGTTGACTCCCTGATAAAGAGCGTTCTGCTGATCATAGGTAAGGGATGCTGATTCAGACTCGAGGGTATCCAGACACACTTTAGCCGTTACCTGCTCGTCTCCGTAATCGGGGAAACGGAGGGTAGCCTCGGCAAAATGGAGCCCGTAGCGGTCTTCGAAGCCCCTGATACGTACCAACTCTGCTATATCGCCGTTGGCAATGTATCCCATCTTAGAGTCTTCTTCGAGGAACTGATAGCAGTTCTTTACTATCATCAGTTTGTCGCCGCGAAGCAGCCTTTCTTCCTTGAACTGGACTGTACTGCGTATGCCCAGATTGTATCTGATAGCCCTTTTGTTTGAGCGGCAGAGGATGATGGTTTCGTCTTCGCCGTAATGGTCGTAGGCCCAGCCTATCTTTTCGATAAGCTCTTCCCCGCCGATGCGCTCTATATCCGAGTAGCCGTTCAGGTTCAGTTTTACTTTTCCGGCGGCAAGATTACAGCGCAGCTCAGTCGCATTCATCAGTATTCCGGAACTTTGGGCCTGCCTTACTACCGTAGTCAGGGTCGTAAATTTTACGCCACCGAAACCGGCCATATAATCGGGCGACAGGGCGGGACTCTCGTTCATCCCCACCGGAGGCAGCTGAGCCGCATCTCCAATAAGTATCAAACGGTTATCCAGCCCGGCCCTGACGAAATTTACCAGGTCCTCAAGTAGATTGCCGGTTCCGAACATTCCCTGGCTGGGAGACTCGCCGGCATCAATGCCTATCAGTGAGGCTTCGTCTACTACGTAGAGGGTTCCCTTGGCCTTGTTCGGGGAAAGGGAGAACTGGCCGTAGCCGTCTGACCCTACGCTTTTTTGTCTGTATATAGCTTTGTGGATAGTCTGGGCCGGGGCTCCGGCAAAAGATGAAAGTACCTTTGCCGCCCTTCCGGTAGGTGCGAGCAGGACCGAGGTAACACCGAGTTCGCGAAGGGAGCCTATTACGGCGGCGATAGCGGAAGTCTTACCCGTTCCGGCATAGCCGTTTACGACCAGGATATCACCCTCGTCGGAGGTAAGGAACTCACCCGTCTGACGGAACAGTTTTTCCTGACATGGAGTCGGGTCGTAGCCGAAATGGCGCAGGAATTCACCTTGAAGAAAAGCCGCACGGTCCTTCATCGCTACCTCCTATGGCGGTCGAATATCATCGCCACTACCGCGACTATAGGATACAGTTCAACACGGCCGAGGAACATATCGAAGGCGAAGAGGAACTTGGCGCTGTTTGAAAGGGCTCCATAGTTACCCATCGAGCCTATCGAGAAAGCGCTTTCCGCTCCGACTCCCAGACACAGGGCTATGATTATCGAAACAACCAGCATCAGTGCGTAGAATGCTATGTAAAGCAGATACTGAGTAACTTCCTCTTCGTGGAGCACCCTCGATCCGACCTTGACTTCGTTGACAAGATTCGGGTGAAGGGTCTTTCCTATCTGGCGTCCGATGGTTTTAAAGAGAATGAACACACGGTCTGCCTTGATACCGCCGGAGGTCGAACCCGCACAACCACACATCACGGCCATCGCCATCAGAAGGATGTTGGTCCACATCGGGAACACGGAGTTATCGGCAATCGCAAAGCCGGTAGTAGTAACAGTACTGATAGTCTGGAAGGCTCCGCACCAGAGCGCACGGCTGAAAGTAGGGATAGTGCCGCTGAACTTAAGCGACAGACCGGTAATTATCGAAACGCAGAAGACCGCAATCAGATAGAACTTCAGTACCGGGTTGTTCAAGGGCTTCAGCGAACGGTTGACTACCGAGAGGAACAGAAGGCCGAAATGCAGCGAAGAAAGCAGCATGAAGACCATCGTGAGGCCCTCGATAAGAGTAGAATGGAAGCCAAGAATCGAGGCGTTTTTAGTACTGAAGCCGCCGGTGGCGCTGACGCTAAAAGCCTGACATACGGCATCCAGAGGCTGCATTCCCGCGATAAGATAGCTCACGAATGAAAGCACGAAGATGCCGAGATAGACATAGGTGAAGATGAAGACCGTCTTTCCCGAACGGGCCGAATAGCTCGATTTCGAGAGCGAAGACAGTTCCATATTCGTAAGACGCGAGCGGACCGGGCTTGCCGAAGGGATCAACAAAAGGAGGAAGACGGTAACTCCCAAACCTCCGATGAAGTGTGTCGCGGCGCGCCAGAAAAGAAGGCTCGGCGGCAGCGATTCTACGTCCGGGATTACGGTAGCGCCGGTCGCCGTGAAGCCCGATACGCTCTCAAACCACGCATTGGCAAGCGTAAAGGGGTCGCCCCAAAGGGCATAAGGCAGCATACCGAAAATGAAGGACAGCAACCACGAGATCACGATGATCATATAGCCGTCCTTAATCGTAATAGGCTGGGTTCCGCGTACGAAAATAAGGGGGAAGACACCGGAGATGAGGGTGATCAGGAAGCTGATGAAAAGGCCGGTCTGAGCCCCGTCCTTGGTCGACCACGACACGAACAGGGAGAGCAACATGAACAACGCACTCACGAGGAGAGCGTAGCCCACATTTCTACTGATTGCCTTTAGGTTCATTCTTCAGATCCACTATCCTTTTACGGAGAGTCTGGTTCTCGGAGGTAAGCTCCGCGATACCGTCGTTGATTTCCTTGAGCTGGTCGTCTCCGTCGAAGGTGACGTTGTATTTTTTATTGAAAGAGCGGTAAGCGCTCAGTCCGGCGACCATCCTGTAAGTAGGGGCTACATAGTAAGAAAGCAGGAACAGCAGCAACATCACAACCAGGAGCAGTCCCACTCCTACAGCTACTATACCTGGAATAATACTTCTGTACAGGCTGCTGTCCATATTTTCGGAGTTGGAGCGGAGGTCATCATAGATAGCAAGGCTGAGGTTGTCAATATCTCCGCGCAGCCTCCAGAAACGTGGCTGGAGACGGTTGAAGTACCAGTCTCGGGTATTGATGAAGTCTGCCTTGATGACATAGCCCAACTCCAGCGAAGTCAACATATAGGCTGAATAGGCATATTTGACCGAGTCTGCGAGTTCGGAAGTTCCGCTGAAAGCGGCGCTGAGACTGTCACACTTCTGCATGAAGGACTGGGCGTCGAAATCCGGGAGTTCCGTAACGGATCCGTCTCCGATAGCGGCAAGCATAGCCAGGTTGTACTCCTCCGCCGCTTCGCCGAGGCGACGGGCGTCGTTGATGCTGTTTATGTCTTTTGCGATGAGATCGGAAACGTATGAACTCATCTTGCTGTATTCCAACACCGAGATGACACTGGAAAGAAGCAGGACAGCCGCAATTGCGCCAAGGCTGAGAATCAGCTTACCGCGCATTCCGATCCGGGTTCCTTTAATTATTTTTCTTACTTTCCCCCTCGCCATTTTTAAATAATTTCAAAAAATTTTTAAACAACCTCCAAATATACACATTTTATTTTATAAATTTGTAAGCATTAGAACATTATAAACCGATGACAGCACGACTAGTTACGGCAGACAGCAAGAATGCTCAGATTAAAAAGGACATCCTGCGCCTCTGCATCGAAAACGGAACCTACAGCATTTCCGACTTCAGCCGGGATCTGGATACCAGCGTCCCCACTGTCACCAAAATAATCTCGGAAATGATTGCCGACGGACTCCTTCAGGACGAAGGAAAAGTCGGGACCAAGGGCGGACGCCGCCCCAGTACTTACGGCCTGAACCCGGAAGCGGGATATTTCGTAGGCGTTGATGTCGCACGCCAACACTTCCACATCGCAATCTGCGATTTCAAAGGCAATCTGATACGTTTTATCCAGGACATCCCCTTCGTCCTTGAAGCCAATCCGGAGTCTTTCAGAAACATCTGCCAGAGGATCAAGGAAGAAGTCTCGGGAACAAACATCCTCTGGGATGACGTACTCGGCGTCGGAGTATCGCTTTCCGGAAGGGTCAACCCTGAAAAGGGTTATTCCCTCACCTACTTCGTCAGCGACGACATCCCGATGAAAGACCTCTTCGAGCAGCAGCTCGGAGTTCCGGTCACTATTGAGAACGACTCGCGCGCAATGACCTATGGAGAATACATGAATCTATGGCCTAAGCTGGAAAAAGACGTGATCTTCGTCAACCTCAGCTGGGGCCTTGGGATGGGTATGATACTCGAAGGAAAGCTCTTCTACGGAAAATCAGGTTTCTCAGGAGAAATAGGCCACTTCCCCGTTCTTACCAACAACCTTATCTGCCGTTGCGGCAAGGTAGGTTGCCTTGAGACCGGAGCCTCGGGCAGCGCGCTCCACAGAATGATAATCGAGCGCCTCAAGGAAGGACGCAAGTCTTCCCTCGCCCCTATTTTCGAAAAATACGGAGACCTCCACCTCAAAGACATCCTCAAGGCAGTCGAAGAAGAAGACGTTCTAGCTATCGAGGGAATTGAGGAGGTCGGAGCCACCCTCGGCCGAGGGCTAGCCGGCGTTATCAACATCTTCAATCCCGGTCTTGTAATTATCGGCGGCCGCCTCATAGTAGGAAAAGACTACCTGATGCTGCCAGTCAAGACCGCAGTCAACCGTTTCTCCCTGTCGAAAGTAAGTTCAGACACAAAATTCAAGTTCTCAAAGCTCGGTACCAAGGCAGCCGGAATCGGCAACTGCCTCCTGAGCCGCGACAAACTCCTCGGATTCGTATAGGATATGTTAGAAAAGCATTTTCTTTTCCTGGCAGCTCCACTCACAGCGGTGTTGCTGCTGTCTTCGTGTAATCCCAAATACACTCTTACAGAAAGGACTGACGATGGCAGCAAAGTCCGTCTGGAAGCCGTTACAGACAACATAATAAGAGTACAGACCGTACCCAGGGGCGCGCGTTTCTCGCGCTCAAAGAGCCTGAGCGTATTGCCATACAAGCCTCTTAAGACTGTAACCATCACCCGCTCGAGCGGATCCAGCAGCCTTTCTACCGGAAGGATTACAGCTACCATCGACAACTATACCGGCAAGGTATCTTTCAAGGACTCCCTTGGCAATCTGATTCTCGCCGAAAACGGCCGCAGCTTTACCCCCATCAAGGTCGAAGACACTAAGGGCTATACCGTCCGACAGACCTTCGTCCCCCAGGAGGAAGGCTTCTACGGACTTGGCCAGCATCAGGCCGATGAGTGGGACTACAAAGGCCGCAACGAAGAACTCTACCAGTACAATACTAAGATCAGCATTCCCTTCGTCGTCTCATCCAGGCGCTACGGCATTCTCTGGGACAGTTATAGTTTCTGCCGCTGGGGAGATCCCAGGCCCTACGCCCAGCTGGGCGAGGTGTTCACCCTGCGCGACAAGGACGGCGTAACGGGAGCCCTGACCGGAACCTACATCCCCGCCCGGGGCGAGATACTGGTGCGCAGGGAATCCTCCCTCGCCCAGGAATTCCTCCGTACCCCGCAGTGTGACCGCGTAATGAACGCTCCCGAAGGCTTCGAATTCGACGGTGCGCGCGTTACGTTCGAAGGCTCGCTCGAGCCCTCGGAGAGCGGCATCTTCCGCTTCTACCTCTACTATGCCGGCTATGTGACCGTCTATGCCGGAGGCAAGCAGATCACGCCCGAAATCTGGCGCACTGCCTGGAACCCCAACGGCCGGAAGTTCGAGCTGAGGATGGAGGCCGGCAAGCCCGTTCCCATCCGTATCGAATGGATCCCGGACGGCAGTGTAAGCTACTGCGCGCTTAGGGCCCTGTCCCCCGTGGACCCGGCTGCCCAGAGCGCGATGTCGTGGTGGGGCGAGATGCAGGACCAGATAGACTATTACTTCATCGCCGGAGAGAGTATCGACGGGGTTATCGGCGGCTACCGAACCCTTACCGGCAAGTCCCCGATAGTCCCCAAGTGGGCAATGGGCTACTGGCAGAGCCGCGAACGCTATACTACTCAGGACCAGATAGTTGGGACTCTTCGTGAATTCCGGCAGCGCCACATCCCCATCGACAATATAGTCCAGGACTGGCAGTACTGGGAAGACGACAAATGGGGCAGCCACGAATTCGACGCCTCGCGCTTCCCAGATCCGAAGAAAATGGTCAGGGATATCCACAAAATGAACGGACACTACATGATTTCGGTCTGGCCGAAGTTCTACGTTGGTACCGAACATTTCAATGAGCTCAACGAGAAGGGATGGATCTACCAGACCGCCGTTCGCGACAGCGTAGTAGACTGGCTCGGCTATGAGCAGTCTTTCTACGACGCCTACGATCCCGGGGCACGCAAGCTATTCTGGAAACAGATGAAGGACCATCTCTACGGCCTTGGGGTCGACAGCTGGTGGATGGACGCGAGCGAGCCCAATATCCACGACTGTACGGATATGGACTATCGTAAGGCCATGTGTGGGCCCACCGCCCTCGGCCCGTCTACCAAGTATTTCAATGCCTACGCGCTCATGAACGCCCAGGCTATCTACGAAGGCCAGCGGTCTACCCGCGACGGTCGCCGCGTCTTCCTCCTTACCCGCAACGGATTTGCAGGACTTCAGCGCTACTCTACCGCCAGCTGGAGCGGAGACATCGGCACCCGCTGGGAAGACATGAAGGCCCAGATCAGCGCAGGGCTCAACTACTCTATCTCCGGCATCCCTATCTGGGGCCAGGACATCGGAGGCTTCAGTGTCGAGAAGCGTTTCATGCAGGCCCAGGCCCTGCTTAACGGCACCGGCCAGATTACCGAAGACCTGATCGAATGGCGCGAGATGCAGGCCCGCTGGCACGAATGGGGCGTTTTCTGCCCGCTCTACCGGGCCCATGGCCAATGGCCGGAGCGTGAGCCGTTCATGATCGATGCCGAAGGCG
>ONOI01000069.1 GCA_900319375.1 uncultured Bacteroidales bacterium
TTCTGTTTCGCCAAGATGAAGCCAGGCGACACGCCGTACAGTATATTCTGATAGGGGTATGCTGGCTTCATACGACGAAATCGGCCTGTGAAGCCAGACTGGAGGCCTCAGAGGCCGTTCTGGCAGTGGTACTCTGGCTTCATCTTGGCGAAAAGGCCGAAATCCGCGCCAAAAACACGGAATTCGGCGCCGGAAGGTGGAAAAACCAACCGATCCGCGCCAAAAATGCCAAAATCGGCGCCGGAAGGTGGAAAAACCAACCGATCCGCGCCAAAAACCCGTAAATAAGCGCCGGAAGGTGGAAAAACCTGCCGTTCCGCGCCGAAATCCCCGAAAATGGCGCCGCGCCACAAAACTTCATACTACTCTGCGGGAATTTCCGCAGAGTAGTTCTAACTTTATGCCATTCGGCAGGAAAACAATCGCAATCCCCGCCGGGGGATTAGCGTCTGGAGTCCTGGCGGAAGAGTTGCCAGGAGTTGAAGAGGTTGTGCCAGATAGCGTAGAGGCCGCCGGCCACGGAGGTGACTGGGGTGAGATAGTTGATGCCGAGCCAGATGATGAAGCCAGTGTTTTTCTGGCCGAGGGCCTGGCCGGCGGTAACTGACTCGGAAGGTCCGTAGCGGCGGGCAGCACGGCGGCCGAGGGCGAACTGCAGCAGGCAGCAGACCAGCGAGACCGCGCCGATTCCCAGCGCCACCCCGAGGCCAATCCCGCTGCCCGCCAGCGAGTTGGTAGCCAGCGAGATAGAGAGCATCAGACAGATTCCCCAGATGTAGAATGCGACTCCGGCGTAGCGGGCAAGCCATCTCTGAAGGCCCGGCAGCAGCCAGCGTATCAGCCAAGCAGCAAGACAAGGAAGTATCAAAATCGAAAATACCCTCTGAACTACCGCCCAGAAGAGAGGGAAGAACCCCATATCTACTGCCGGGTGGACGATAGGCACCATCACTGGGATTAAAACGGAGGCCAGCGCGTTAGCAAGCACCGTATAAGTCATGATGCCTGGCAGGTCTCCGCCCAGTTTGATAGTAATTACTCCGGCAGCAGCCGCAGTAGGACATACAAAACAGAGCATAGCACATTCCAGCAGAACCTTTGCGCCGGGATTGCGGACGATTAGCGTCAGCAAGGCCATCGACACAAAAAGCAGAGCCTGAATCAGAAGTACCCAGAGATGCCAGCGGTGGAAGCGCAGATCTCGAGGAGCCACAAGGTTCAACTGCAGGAAAAGCATCACAGCAACCATCACCGGCTGCACCCCTGCACAGACAGACAAGTACCCAGCTTCCAGAGACGATCCGCTCAGGTGTAGAGCAAGAAAAATCCCTACCCCGAGACTCATCGAAACGGGAAGCATCCAGTTGCGCAAGGTATGTGTTAGCTGACTCATCTTATTGAGAAGTTTACTGATACGGAATTGCCGCGACCATCTACTACGGTAACGGTATGTCTGCCTTCTTCAGGCGCAAGATTCATCTTATGTATGATGCGTGTCTCTCCAATATAGGATTGGTCCAGATGCCAGTACAGGACAGCCTGAGGATCGCGGTGGACGACATGGAAAACTGCGCCCGGAGTAGAACCGTCCAACTGACGTGGCAAGGTAAGGATGCTGCCGGATTCAGGGTAGAGGAATTCCATCTGGGCAGTTCCCTTTGCAGGGACTACTTTATACTCGGGATGATAGGCCTTGTAGTACCACTCCATCCCGGGAGGAAGGCGGAATACTCCTCCGGGATGATAAGGGCAGACCGCGCTCTCCGAGGCTTTCGCAGGAAGCATCACGGTCTCCCACTGAGGGCAGTCCAGACTCTTCAGCATACCCGATTCTTTGCAAACATCGAGGTACACACCCCCTTCCAGCGGCTCTTCAAACCATTCGGCGGAGGCTGGCAGCAGGTTCAGCAGATCGAACATTACCGGGCCGGCCGTCTTCGCTCCGGTCATTCCAGCGACGCCGTGACCGTCGGCGTTCCCACACCAGACGCCGACCGCGTAATCGGGAGTCACGCCGACTGCCCAGGCGTCGCGGTACCCATAGCTCGTACCGGTCTTCCACGCCGCCTTCCTTACCGAGCGTATCAGCTTCCAGTCGATTTCGTCTGGCCGGTTAACTTCTTTGAGCGCCTCGAATGTGTACCACAGCGCTATCTTATCCTTCAGCGGCGAGCTATCGTCCAGCCCGCGAAAACTCCTGACCATATCCGCGTAAGCGGCTGTAATATCGCGCAGCGTCCCTTCTCCGCCGCCCAGAATCAGCGATAGCCCATAGTAGGAGGCATCGCCAACGAAGGTCGACATGCCCGCATCGCGCAGGAGCTGTAGGAAGCGCGGCGCACCGTAGGAACGGAGCAGCTGGACCGCCGGGACGTTGAGCGAACGGGCGAGGGCCTCGGCCGCAGGGACTGCGCCATGGAACTGAAGGTCGAAGTTTTCGGGGGTGAAACCGCCTAGATTGACCGGGGTATCGGGAAGGAGCGTGCGGGGCAGAATCACCCCGTCCTGCAAGGCCGCGCAATATAGGAACGGCTTCAGGATGCTGCCGGTGCTGCGCGGCGAACGGGCTATGTCGACCTCCGAACCCGGACGGAGACGGGAGGCTGAGGCATTGCCTACGTAGGCGATGACTTCCCCGCTGCGGATGTCGATCACGACCGCGGCAAGATCTGCAGCTCCGCTATGGTCCAGCTCATCTGACCAGCGGTCTGTCAGCGCCTCGACCTGGCGCTGGAGGGGAAGATCGATCGTGGTCACTGTCCTTTGCCCGCGAGGCTGCGCGTCGACCAGATGTCGCGCGATGTTCGGAAGCGGGTAGGGCGCATCCGGGAGCGGCTCGGCCAGCGCGTCTTCGAGGGTTGAAGCGTCGAAATAGCCTTTCTCACAGAGCCGGCGAAGCAGACGGTCGCGCTTTTCGAGGAGCCTGTCTCTGCCCCTTCCGGGGTGGATGCTCGACGGTGCGTTCGGGAGGACTGCCAGGGTCGCCGATTCCGCCCACGAAAGCTGGTCTGCCGGGCGTCCAAAATAGCGCCATGAGGCCGCCTCCAAGCCCACGACATTGCCGCCGAATGGGGCATGGGCAGCATAGAGGGCCAGGATCTCGTCCTTCGAGCAGCGAAGCTCCAGCCGGGTCGCCTTGACGGCTTCGACCATCTTCTGCCAGAGCGTGCGCTCCCGACCGCGCGAGAGGCGGATTACCTGCATGGTGATAGTGCTGCCGCCGCTGACCACATGGCCGGCTTTTACGTTGCTTACGAGGGCCCGGACGAGGGAAACCGGGTTGACGCCGGGGTGATGGCGAAAATGCCGGTCCTCGAATTCGATGATTGCGCTCGAGCAGCGGTATGGGACCGAATCGGATGGAGGGAAACGCCACTGCTGATCGTCTGCGATACGGGCTCCGAGGAGCTGACCGCTGCGATCGGTAACTACTGTAGCGTAGGACGTGCCTTTGAAGAGGTCCTTAGGCAGGCAGAAGAACCAGCCTGCCAGAAGGACCGCTAAAATGATCAGAATTATTTTCCGGCGCCGGGTCATCTGACTACCGCAGCGGAACCGGATGCGGTATTGGCGAAGATGTGTGGATCGTACATCGCTGAGCAGGTCACTGCAGGGAGAGTGTACTCGCCTTCATAGGCCGCGCGGAGTTTGAGGGTAAACGTACGGGAACTATTTCCGTCAAGGTCGAAGAACCAGTTGCAACGGTCGTCGCGTATATCCTTGTGGAGGACATTTTCGTCCTGGACGCCGCCGCGCATCCTTTCGTTCTGGATCTCCCAACCGGAAGGAATACACTCGCTGAGGACTACTGAACTGATGTAACGACGGGAAGGATTGTAGACCTTTATCTTCGCAGTAAATTCAGTGCCCTGAGTGATGTAAGCAGGATTGATAGTATCTCCGTCTTCGTCTTCATAGACTACTGAGACTCTCAGGCCGTTTTCTGCTTCGGGGATATAAGTTCCGGCAGGAGCGCGGGAGATTGTCATGAGCGAAGCAAAGAGGGATTCTTCGGAATTGTTACGCACCTCTACTTCTCCGCTTACAGTCTTCGAGTATACGGCCTTAGCTGAAGTAACGGCCTTTCCGTTTACCTTGGCGCTTATCGACTGGGAGCCTACCTTTGAGTACAGGCAGTCCATAGCAATTGAGGCGAAGGCAGATTCCTGAGTAGAATACCATCCGTAGTTGATAGTCCTCGATATATCCTGAGCTGTACTGAGGGCTTCAGGGAGCCTGTCGTTGAGGGCAAGACCCATCAGGACAACCGAATTGTCGCGCAGCGAAGAACCGTAAGTAAAGTCGGAGCTTGCGTATCCGTCTTCATCGTCTTCGATACGTGCGATCAGTTCTTCGGCCGCCTGAGCCCTGCCGGCAGCCGCATAGGCCGCGGCGAGCATCCACGCCGCGCGGCCGCTCAGCTTGCCGGCCTCCTTCAGGCGGTTCATCGCACCGATCGACTCATCGTCTGCGACCGCGAGAGTATAGAGACGGTAACACTGATCGAGCTCATAATAGGGCTCGTCCTTACCCTGACGGTAGGCGCGGCTTACATTGTTCTGGAAGCGTTTCCATGCGCTCAGGACACTCGGCTGGACATCGAATCCGGCGGCAGAAGCCTCGCAGAGGAACTGTCCGGCCATCGAGGTAATCCAGCTGTAGGCCCATGTTCCGCCAGGCCAGAGGGTAAAGCCTCCGTCGCTCAGCTGACGGCCGTAAATCTGATGGATAATCTCCGGGATGAGCGCTCTCGCCTCAGCCGCATCTTCCTCTGAAAGCAGAGGCAGCAGATGCAGGTAAGTAAGGCCCTTGGCAGAGAGCTGCTCGGTACAGTTGTAAGGGTAGTTCTTCATCTTGCGGAACATTCCGGCAGCATCTACTGCAGGGAAGCCTGCAAGTTCCAGAGTTGAGCCCTCACCTGCATCGAAGGTCACGGATTCGCCGCCTTCGAGTACAGTCTGACTGATGTTTATAGTCTCAGGGTTGGGGTTCACTACCTGGATATTGACGGTCTCCTTAGCCTTGTACGAACCGCTGACCGCTTCGATCTTAACCTGAGCGGGGCCTTCGCCTACTGTCTTCAGGGCGAAGCGGACGATCTTGTCGCCGATTCCGGGGAATGCTACTTCGGAGCTGGCTATTCCATCCACCTTAAGAGCTCCGGAAGCCTTTACGGTTACCTTGGCGTTCTTTACGTCGTCTGCCATCGCGAAGACGTTTACAGGGAGGACTATCTTATCGCCGGTAGCCGCCTGAGCGGGCAGAGAGCTAAGAAGCATCAGAGGAGATTTAACGGTAACGGTCTTTTCGGCCTTACCGTAAGCGCCGTCATGGCCGGCTACGACCATTATTCTCAGACTTCCGACATACATCGGGAGTTTGATGTCGTGGTGGGCCGTACCGCTTGTGAGGGTGAAAGGTCCGAGGAACTTCACTACAGGATTGAAGCGGTTGTCTTTCTTGGCAGACTTCAGGGTTTCCTGGTCGCCGCCTACGCTGAACATCGAGCCCATAGGGCCTCCTCTGAAGCCTATTACCCTGTCGAAAAGATCCCAGGTCTTTACTCCGAGAGCCTCGGTCCTGTACATCGCTTCCCAGGGAGAAGGAGTCTTGAATGCGGTAAGATCGAGGAGTCCTTCATCGACTATTGCGAGAGTATAGGTCATCGGCTTGCCGGATTTTTCGAGGACTTCAATCCTGAACGTCTTCTCAGGCTCCATCGTTCCCGGCGCCTTGATAACCGGAGTCAGATGGGACTCAGGGTTCTCCACCTTTACGCGTTTGACTCCATAGAGGCGCAGAGGCAGGTCGTTCTCGGTAACGTTATACGGTTGGACAAGAGTAATATTGACATAGAAGTTAGGCGCCATCTCGTCTGTAACGGTGAAGGTATACGGAGTATCGTTCT
>ONOI01000068.1 GCA_900319375.1 uncultured Bacteroidales bacterium
TCTGCCACTTCTCTGCCTTTTTCGTATTGACTACTTCCTGATCTTTTGTCAGGAACTCTTTGTCCATAAAGAAGAAGGCCAGCGGGGAGTAGTTGGCGAAGATCGCATCCTTATTCTTTCTGGGCTCATCGTATTTGATCGACGCGGCGACCCCGTTTTTATAGGTGATGTCCATCCCATTGATGATGGTCTTCTCTCCGCGGGTGAAGATCTTGATGTTCTCGTAGCGGGCGATCATATTGCCCTTACCCTTCTGTTTCTTGAGGGACTCGGGCGCCAGGTACTGTTCCGATACTTCTTCCAGGGTTTTCCCCAGAAGTTTTTGTTCGATACTGGCGGCGTTGAACGAATATCCCTGCTTCAGATCTTCATTCGAATAGGCTTTTGTATACAGTTGAGCGTAGACAATCACTCCTACTCCCAGTAGGAAGCCTATGATAGATACGATGTAACTCTTGAACATAAATGGACTGTTATTTCCAACAAATATAGCAAAAAGAGACCGTATGAGAAAAACAGCGTAGTCTCCATGCAATTTAATGACAGGGAGACTACAAAAACCCGGGAAAACGTAGTTTCCCTGCGCAAAAAAAGCAGGGAGACTACGCCTGAGGGGTCTGGCGGAAAGTCAGAGGTGGTTGGAGTGATGGTCAACGGGAGGTCAACTGGGATCAGCGGAGATCAGCGAGAGGGCCAGGTACTGAAGGGATGCTGGGTGAGCATAGAGTTGTAGTAGCGGCGGTCGCCGGTGACCTCGGGGCCGAGCCAGGAGGGGCGCTCGAAGGCGTCAGAATCAGATCTCA
This sequence comes from uncultured Bacteroidales bacterium, assembly GCA_900319375.1. Taxonomy (GTDB): domain Bacteria; phylum Bacteroidota; class Bacteroidia; order Bacteroidales; family UBA932; genus Cryptobacteroides. The sequence continues at coordinate 804 of ONOI01000068.1, forward strand.
GCTCGATCTCGGCCACGACTAGGCCGGCGTTCTCGCCGTGGAACTCATCCACCTCCCAGGTATGGATACCGTCCCCAGCGGGAACCAGCCAGCGGGTCTTGTCGATAACGCCGGGCTCGCAGAGATCGAGCAGGGCGCGGGCGTCTGGCAGGGGGATCTCCATCTCCCATTCGAAACGGGAGAGGCCGCCGTCTTTCGAGGGGCCCTTGATCGTAAGCCAGCCACGATCCCCCAGGATACGCACGCGCACCGTCCTGCCGGAGGCGGAGCTCAGATATCCCTGCGTTATGCGTTCGGAGCTGGTCGCGAAGGACTTATACTCCCCCGCTACCAAAAACTTTCGTTCGATCTCTAATGCCATTACTCTACAAATTTAACAATTATTATTGCTATATTTGCGCCCTATTAAACAGCTTAGAGTATGAATTTATTTTACCTGGTGCCCGCAGCGTCGATTGTCGCGTTAGCATTTGCATACATCTTCTTCCGTCAGATGAAGAAGGAAGACGAAGGCACCCCCACAATGAAGGAGATCGCCCAGTACGTCCGCGAAGGCGCTATGGCGTATCTCAGACAGCAGTACAAAGTAGTTATCATTGTATTTATCATTCTTGCGGCTCTGTTCGCATTCCTGGCATACGGACTCCATATCCAGAACCCCTGGGTACCGTTCGCATTCCTTACGGGCGGTTTCTTCTCCGGTCTGGCAGGATATGTAGGAATGAGAACCGCTACATATGCCTCGGCAAGGACGGCCAATGCCACACAGCGCTCGCTGAACAGCGGCCTTAAGCTCGCGTTCAGAAGCGGCGCCGTTATGGGCCTGACCGTCGTGGGCCTCGGCCTGCTGGACATTTCGATCTGGTGGATCGTGCTCAATGCGTTTGTCCATGAGGCTACGGCCGCCCAGACGCTGGTAGTCATCACGACTACGATGCTGACCTTCGGTATGGGCGCATCAACTCAGGCGCTGTTTGCGCGCGTAGGCGGCGGTATCTATACGAAGGCCGCGGACGTAGGCGCTGATATCGTTGGAAAGGTGGAGCAGGACATCCCCGAGGACGATCCGCGCAACCCCGCGACCATCGCGGACAATGTCGGAGACAACGTAGGCGATGTCGCCGGAATGGGCGCGGATCTGTACGAGAGCTACTGCGGCTCGATCCTCGCGACCATGGCCCTGGGCGCCTCGGCGTTCTTCAGCGCGGGAACGGACGTTCAGCTGCGGGCGATCATGGCCCCGATGCTTATCGCTGCGATCGGCGTAGTCCTTTCGGTCATCGGGATTTTTGCAGTCCGTACGAAAGAGGGCGCCTCGCTCAAAGACCTTCTTAAGTCGCTGAGTATCGGTACTAACCTCGCCGCCATCCTTATCGGCGCGCTGACTTTCGGCGTCTTCTACCTTCTCGGTTTCAAGCCCGAAAATGGTCTTCCCAACTGGTGGAGGCTGTCACTTTCAGTGATCAGCGGTCTTCTCGCCGGCGTCATCATCGGCAAGGTCACCGAATACTACACCTCACACTCTTACAAGCCTACCCGGAAGCTCGCTGAGAGCTCGCAGACCGGTCCTGCGACCGTGATCATCAACGGTGTGGGCCTGGGAATGATCTCGACCGCAGTTCCGGTCATTACCATCGCCGCCGCTATTCTGCTGGCCTATGGCTTTGCGACCGGATTCCATTTCAGCGCGGACACCCTGAGCCTCGGCCTCTACGGCATCTCGATTGCCGCCGTGGGCATGCTCTCGACCCTGGGAATCACCCTCGCTACAGATGCATACGGTCCCATCGCCGACAATGCGGGCGGCAACGCCCAGATGAGCGAGCTTGACCCGTCGGTCCGCGAAAAGACCGATATCCTTGATTCGCTCGGAAACACCACGGCCGCGACGGGTAAAGGCTTCGCCATCGGTTCCGCCGCCCTCACCGCCCTCGCCCTTCTCGCCTCGTATATCGAGGAAATCAAGATCGGCCTTGGGCATATCGGAAAGACCGCTATCCAGGTCGGCGACCGTCTCGTAGAGACCGTCAACGCATCGATCACCGATATCGTCAATTACTACGACATCAGCCTTATGAACCCGAAGGTTCTGGTAGGCGTATTCATCGGCTCGATGATGGCGTTCCTATTCTGCGGACTTACTATGAACGCAGTAGGACGTGCGGCAGAGAAGATGGTCGTTGAGATCCGCAGGCAGTTCCGCGAGATCGCCGGCATCCTCGAAGGAAAGCAGCGCCCGGACTACACTAACTGCGTCCGCATTTCGACTAAGGCCGCTCAGCACGAGATGATCTTCCCTTCAGTTCTTGCTATCGTAGTTCCGATGCTCGTAGGTATCCTTCTCGGCCCTGCAGGCGTTATCGGACTTCTTACCGGAGGCCTTGGAGCAGGCTTCGTCCTCGCTATCTTCCTCGCCAACTCGGGCGGTGCCTGGGACAATGCGAAGAAGTTCGTAGAGGAAGGCCACTTCGGAGGAAAGAACTCCCCTTCTCATCACGCAACAGTTGTTGGAGACACAGTAGGCGACCCGTTCAAAGACACCTCCGGACCTTCGCTCAACATCCTTATCAAGCTTATGTCAATGGTCTCGATCGTGATGGCAGGAGTTACTGTTCTGTTTTAGGCTCGATTTTTGAAACTCTTGAGAAGTGAAAAATAATTTTTTAGGTATGAAAAGAATATTTTCCATCCTAGCAGCCTTGACTCTTGCTCTTGGCATGCTGTCATCTTGCGGCGACTACGACTACGAGGAGCCCGCATTCTACGATGACACTATCGAATGGACTATCTCAGCACTCGGCGGCCAGTTCCCGGTACAGTATAAGTACGTCTGGTACGAGACCAAGAACATTACCCGCAAGTTCGACTTCGTCTACCGTCTTATCATCGACGGCGTAGCTACCGAAGCTCTCGAGCCTGACGATGTCCACAGCGAGTACGATCCGGCTGAAGACGCCAGAATCTACACCTTCTACGTCACTATCCCTGCGAACAAGACAGGCCATCTCCGTCCCATCCTCGTCGAAGCCAGTACCCATATCGACATGGTCGACGAAGTGGAAGACTACTGGACCGAGTGGTTCCCGGTTATCTCTACCGTACAGATGTACTAGATTCTTCTACTGCCCTTCCATCTCGGGCACATCACATCAAATAGCCGTGTAAACACTTTTTTACACGGCTATTTATTTTGTTATTTGCGTCTGATATGGGGCGCATCAAAACATATCCAGTTATATTTGGCGGGCGAAGAGGATACTTCGAGTTGCCGGACGAAGATGTCTCTATCTATCTCAACCCCATAGAACGTACGCTATATAGGTTATTTCTCTCACACCCGGAAGGGATTCCATCAGATAACTTGCTTCAGCACTGGACTGAATTGCGTCAGATCTATTCACAGGAGTCCCGTTACGAAGAAAAAGAGACGCGAGAGCGCGCATTGGAGTCACTCTGCTCCGAATCAGGAACAGTCTTTTACGCCAACGTTTCTCGCATCAAGAAGAAATTCGTCAAAGCATTAGGCTCCCGTCGCTCCTCCCACTACATCATCAAGCACTGCCCCGACGGGCGATATCATACAAAGGCCAAACTCGTATTTACAGATGTCGCGGGAAATCCATCTTTACGTGCAAGACACGCACAATTCGCACCCCATGCTGTGGAAGGATTCTATAAAAAATAATATGTCTGCCACACAGATAACCTCTCAATCCAGGCCTACATTCATCATATGATCTCCCAATCATTGGATTAGCAGCCAATAATCTGCACTCGTATAAGAGCATACGAACATAGTTCTCGGCCTGTTCTTCAGACCATGCCTCCTGCGTATAATCACCTATACCTTTAATATCCTTTCTAGCACGCTCAGACAGAATAAAATCAGCCATTTTTCTTTGCCCTCCAATCCGCTTTCATCTCAGCGATAAACGATTCTTCATCGAAATTGACTACATCAGGGCTTGCATCACCTTCATCAATAGCCGAACATAAAGCAGCAAGTCTGGCTTCATCTTCTTCAAGGTGGCGGAGAGCTGCTCGAATCATTTCACTTACATTGTTGTACTTCCCTGACGCAATGCCAGCTTGGATGTATTCTTCAAAATGGGGTCCGAGAGTTACAGTTACTGTTCTTGCCATACTTATCATATTAAATCCTCCCCAAATGTAAGAATATATCTTACAAATTCAAATAATCTCATAGTCATAATAACCGTTAAATCTCAAGAACCATATCACTCACGTAATCTCCTCCCTCGCCGTAATTCACATAGCCCATTTGGTTGCAAATTAACTTTGTATTTCCAATAACGTTTCCACTACCGCCAGCATAATGAGTGTGGCCATAAATCCAATAATCGGCACCAGATTGTTCTATGAAAGAATCGAGATTCACTTGAAATGCCGAATTTAAAGGCCCTCCTGGGTACTTATTAAATTCTTTTCGTTCTGTCGGACAATGATGAGTCACAACTATCTTTCTAGTCGCATCTGACGATTTGAGTGTAGCCCCAAGCCAGCCTTTACTAATATCGTGTAATATACTCACCTCGTGAGCAGTCAGACGTGTACCATCAAGCCTGCAGTGACGGAAATCATTCATCCCACGCTGGATAGCACATAGAAAGACCGGGTTAATATGGGTCCATAGAGTTGTGAAGAATAATTCTACATCTCCAATTATAAAACTCTTATTGTTTAAGTACCTTACATTATCCCTGTACTTGACCTCATAGTCCACCAAAGTCTTTCCAATGTCATATCCGCCATAAAACTCATGATTCCCGGGCACTATCAATGTTTCTTGAAAATGTTCTGCGCACCAATCAAAGAAAGGCAGATGAAGCATCTTCTTATCGCCCAAAATCGACACGTCTCCAGCCAAAACCAAGACATCCCCAACGGGTAGCAAAACGCACCCTTGTTCAAGTAATTCCCGATTATGGTCAAACTCCAAGTGTAAATCCGAGGCGTATTGAATCTTCATTCTGAATTCTTGCATTATTATATGTAGCGGGGGCGAGATTCGAACTCGCGACCCGGAGCGTATGAAACTCCTGCGCTGACCACTGCGCCACCCCGCTATTAATAACAAAGGTACCGCAGGTGATAGACTTCTACCAAATCATTGCAAACCTTGCAATAATTTGGAGCTTTTATACAAGTAACAGATCTTTGATTCTATAATAACGGCTTCAATTATATTCTTGAAATGAAAAAAGTGAAGGTATTCATCGAAAAGTCCGAATATGGTTACTCTGCATATATGGATGATTCTCCATTAGACTATGGCTGTATCGGTGAAGGTAAAACTGTCGAGGAGACTATCGCAGACTTCCAATCAGCATACGACGAAATGCGTGAACACTACAAAGAAAAAGGAAAAGAATTTGAGGAAGTGGAATTAGAATTCTTGCTTGATACAGAAAGTATCCAATAGATATTAGTCTAGAAAGTATTCACTGCCTACCGGGCTGGCGCGGAGCGGGAGTGGAAGCGCGAAGGGTCAAAAGGTTGGTACGATTTTGTCGAAGTCAGTTCCTGAGGCCGCTCGCAGATGCGCTCGCAGCCTCTGCCAACCCTTCGAAAAAATCGTCCCCGATTTTTAGGCCCGCGCGGGCTCGGCGGTATTGCCAACAATAAATCCCTACCCCTCGCGACAACATCCCTGCCGGGGGCTCAGAATATATATTCGAACGTTAGTTGGAACCGATAGAAGCAAATCGGTCGGGACACCGCGTACTCGACTACAGATACCGAGGGGTGCGGGGGCCTTAGAGGAGCGGAGCGACGAAGTCGGCATCAGCCGACCGGCCGGCCCGGGTATTTGGCGAAGACAAATACGTAAAGGGAGGAAGGCCGAGGGGGGCTAGGGGGAAGGACGCTTCCCCCGTATGAATAGAGACACAGGCCGCGAGGTGGCGAGCGGCCGGTACTGCAAGTCCCCCGGCTTTGAGGTCGCCGGGGGACTAATCCCCAATATAGTTGTGCAAATCACAAGGGCAAAGGACCCATCGCGCAAGCTGAGCCCCATCCAAGGCTCGGCGCAGCGCGATCGAGGGTAGGGCGCTTGGTGTTGATGAGTTGGTGTGCGATTTGGGCTTCTGCCACACCAGGGCGCGCAAGGTGGAAGAAAAGGGGCGACACCTTGTGCGCTAGAAGGCATGTGATGGGGTTTTGCGCG
>ONOI01000067.1 GCA_900319375.1 uncultured Bacteroidales bacterium
GCCCCGACTACAGACGTAACCAATATGCTTGCAGGTAAGCTTGCCGGCGTTACCGCTATCCAGTCTTCCGGTACCCCTGGTGAAGACCAGGCTGGTCTTACGGTCCGCGGTCTGTCTACCTACGGAAGCAACAGCGGTCCTCTTTATATCATCGATGGAATGGAGAGCGGCCAGATATCCAACCTCAACCCTAACGATATCGCTTCGATCTCGGTCCTTAAAGACGCCGCTACCGCAGCTATCTACGGAGTCAAGGGAGGAAACGGAGTTATCCTCATTACCACCAAATCCGGTTCCAAGGCCGACCACGCTACCATCAACTACGACGGATCGTATACTCTTACCCGCAATACCGCGATGCCAGAGATGCTCAACGCAAGAGAGTATATCTACTGGCACAACATGGCCAGGATGCTTGACGGCAATGCCCCTATGTGGACAGAAGAGAACATCAAGACGATGCAGGCAAACGGCGTTACCGGAGACGATGCCTGGCTGGATGCCGGCGGTACAGACTGGCGCGCTCTGGTCTACAACGACTTCGGCTCCCTCCAGCAACACAATATCAGCGCATCGGGCGGAAACGATAAGTTCAGCTACTACTCCAGTATGGGTTATATGGATCAGAAGGGTATCGTAAGGGAAACCGGCCTGACCCGTTACAACGTCCGCGCAAATATAGACGCTAAGCTGGCCCAGGGACTCCGCTACAATATCAATATGACCGGAAGGTATTCCTACCGCCACATGCCGGGATACAGCTTCGACAGCTCCCTCCGTTTTATTCAGGGTTACTACAACCCTATTCAGAGAGCCCACTACAGTATCCCTATCATCAAGAATACCTTTACAGACTCGGAAGGAGTTACTTATCCTCTCGGCCTTCTGAACGGCCAGATGGTTCTTTCTCCAGACAGTTCCCTTACCGAGTCCGGCTATTCAGATTCAAGAACCTACGAGACCGCTATCAGGTCTACTCTCGAGTATAGTTTCGACAATATCGACTTCCTGAAGGGCCTTAAAGCCTCAGTCTTCGGCGGCTTCAACTTCAGCATGTCGAACGCCAAGAGTTACGAAAGAAGTTACGATCTCTATTATTTCGACAGAACAAAGCTTCAGGCCTTCAAGACTGTCTCTCAGGGTATTCCTCAGTCAATCTTCTCCAAGAGCTATTCCCACGACTGGTCCTACACCCTCAGACCTCAGATCAGCTACGAACGTACCTTCGGGAAGCATGCGATTTCCGCTGTAGCTCTCTATGAGCAGACAGTTCGTTACAGCGAGTCTATGTGGGGCAACAAGTCCGGATATGTAGCTGAGGAGCCGATGGACCTCAATAACGGTACTACCGTAATGAGCCCCGTCAACGGAACACATTACAACACTGCCGATATTGGATTTGCGGAGCGCCTCTCCTACATCTACGACGAGAAGTATCTCCTCGAACTGACCGCAAGACAGGACGCGTCCTATATCTTTGCTCCTGAAAACCGCTGGGGTATTTTCCCCTCGGCGGCTATCGGCTGGACTATTTCTAAGGAAGATTTCTTCAGCGAGAATGTCAATTTCGTTGACTTCATGAAACTCAGAGCTTCGATAGGTCAGCTGGGATCCAACGACTGCTCGCCTTATCTCTGGCAGAACCGTTACCGTTCCAACGCCCCAGGTTATTTCTACGGTTTTAACAATAAGCCAGTAGCCGCGTTCTACACGGACGGTTATGTCTACGACAATCTTACCTGGTCCCACATGACTTGTTACAATGCCGGTTTCGAGGCCAATCTCTTCAAGAACAAGCTTTCGATCGAGTTCGACTGGTTCTACAAGTATACAGACCGCATCCTTGAGAATGCCGGCGGAAACGTCTATGCCCCCTCGCTCGGAAAGAACCACCCTTCGTATATCAATACCGGAACCATGGACGACAGGGGACTCGAACTCGTCGTGACCCACAACAACTGGCTCTCCAACGGTTTCTCCTACTCTCTTAGGGGTATGTTCTCATGGTCCAGGAACAAGGTCCTGTCACGCCTCGTAGCCGATTCCCAGCCTTACTACGGAAATATCGTTATCGGCCAGCCGCTCGGCCAGCTCTACGGCTATCACTACATAGGTCTCTTCGAGACAGAAGAGCAGATTGCAGCGGCTCCGGCTCCGCCGTCCGGCTATTACATGATCGGCGACTGTATGTACGAGGATATCAACGGCGACGGTCAGTTCGACCGCGTTCAGGACTATGTGAAAGTAGGCCGTTCCACTCTTCCTGAAATCAACTACTCGTTCAATGTAGAGATGTCCTGGAAGGGCTTGTCCCTTACAGCTCTGTTCTACGGAGTCGCTCTATGTGATTATCCGCTCAACGGCTATTATCAGTCTACAGGCCATGTAGACGGAACTATCTACACAAGACCTTTCTACGAGAGCGGCAATACCTTCAAGTACCTCGTAGAGAGGATGTACAGGCCGGTGGAGGAGTATGAAGGTCAGTATGGTCCCAATTACACTCCGAATACAAATACAAAGTATCCGAGACTCCACGGAACCTACAACTCAAACAACGACTACCTCTCCGAGATTCTCGTAGTAAGCGGAGCATATTTCCGTCTGAAGAATCTCCAGCTCTCATACGCTCTGCCCGATAAACTGGTCAGGTATGCAGGCCTTAGCAAAGCCTCGGTCTACATCGCGGGTACGAATCTCTTCACGATCACCGAGTTCCCTTATATGGACCCGGAGAACCCCGGTATCAACAATGGTTATTATCCTCAGCAGAAGACCTACAGTCTCGGCGTAAACCTCACATTCTAAGATATGAAAAAGGCTTATTTACTTTTGCTTTTCTTCGCTTCCGCCTTTGCGGTATCCTGCGAATCAGTCCTGGATGTGAAATCTCCTGATTATTATTCCGAATCAGTTATCTGGTCCGGCAATCAGGATACCTTCGACTCTTACTGTATCGGCAACTACGGCGGAGTACGCGACAGAGCGGAGTTCTTCGGACTCAACAGCAATTTCTCTGACGCGCTTACGGATATAATAAAGAGTGGAGACTGGAATTCTATCCAGCGCTACAACAGGTGTATGATATGGACTTCGGAGTTTACTACAGACAAGACCAGCATACTCGACTGCTGGGACGAGGTCTACACCCGTATCAAACGTTACAATGAGTGGTTCGACAATCTCGAGAAATACCGCTCCAACTTCAAGGATCCCAACTGGCTCGCCATCAGGGAAGCGGAAACCCATTTCCTAAGGGCCTGGTCTTACTGGAACCTTGCGAGGGTCTGGGGCGGAGTCGTTATCCGCGACCATCTCGACGGACCCAACCAGAACAATAAACCTATCTCTACTGAGGCCGAGACCTGGCAGTTCATTATCGACGAGCTCCAGGCGGCCGCTCCGGCCCTTCCGGTCTCATGGCCGGACAATTGGCGAGGCCGTGTAACCAGGGCGGCAGCCTATGGCTTCCTCAGCAGAGTCGCTCTCTACGCAAAGCAGTGGGATGTAGCTGTCGAGGCCGCCAATCAGTGTGCCCTGGCAGGCGGCGCCCTCGACCCCGTATTTTCGAACATCTTCAAGGATGAAAGAAGCGTGGAGAACCTCTTCATCGTAGAGTTCTTCACATCCAACATAGCCGGCAACCTTACTGTCATGACAGACGAGATGTTCAGGCCGAAGGGAGATGAGCTTACACACAACGCGGGAGGCCGAACAGTCCTTTCATGGCTGGTGCCTACCGCTGAGTTGGCAGATGAGTTCGAGATGGCAGACGGTACGGCGTTCTCGTGGGATACCCACGGCGCAAATCCCTACGTAGGCCGCGATCCCAGATTCTACGATACTATCCTCTACAACGGTGCCTCCTGGGAAGGCCGTACGATCGAGACCTTCGTGGGCGGAAAAGACGGCTACAAGAAGTTCGACAAGAGCGAAATAGCAACAACCGTTACAGGCTATTATCTGAAGAAATTCATAGTCGAAGACGACCACACCTGGGATACCTACGGCTCAGGCCGCTTCGAGGTCCTTCTCCGTTACGGCGAAGTACTTCTGAATAAGGCGGAGGCTCTGGCCCAGGACAACTGGGATGCCAATAAGACCGCCGCTCTTGGCGCGCTGAACGACCTCCGTACGGTAAGGGGCATGCCCGCAAAGAATGCGAGCACTCTGGACGATTTCATGGCCCTGATCGAACATGAAAGGATGGTCGAGCTCGCGGGAGAAGGCTTCCGTTTCTGGGATCTCAGGCGCTGGAGAAGGGCGGTCGCCGTCCTGGACAATACCTCCGTCCATGGAGTCAAAATTACCAAGAACGGAGACGATTCGTTTACATACGAGGAGGAAGATGCAGATGCAGGGGAGAAGCGCCACTTCTTCGAGAAGTATTACGCTTTCTCAATCCCTCAGTCTGAAAGAAGCCGCAACGAAGCGGCCAGAGACTACAATAATCCCGGCTGGTAGTATGAAAAAGACAACAATATTTGCAATTACTCTCTTGGCAGCCCTGCTTGTGGCGGGCTGCAAGAAACCCGTGTATACTTATATCCACAACGATGTAAATATCACCTCGATTACGGTAACTAACCTGGGAGCGCCGGACGTACCGGATTTTCCCGGAAAGCCGCTGTTTGCATCCGTCGCCGGCCAGATAAATCAGGAGACGGGCGAGATTCTCTTCCCTATACCCAGGGCCGATGCAGATAAATTCGATATACACCGTATGAAGGCTTATGCCTCCATCCGTTTGGATGCGAAATTCGATCCGCCTCTTACCGGAATCCATGATTTCTCCGAGGATTTTCCGATAAGGGTTTACTCCCTGCAAACCGGAGACTATAAGGATTATGTCCTTAAGGTCTTTTTCTCTCGTTATTAACTTTCAACCAATTCAATATTTCATTATGAAAAAAACTTTCTTGTTTATTGCATCAGCAATGATGTTTTTCGCTCTGGGATGCCAGCCTCAGCCTGTAAATGACAAGCCTGAGGAGGGCAAAGAGGAAGAAAAACCGGAGCCCAAACCTGATGAACCTAAGAGTAAAGAGTGCCAGATTCTGACCTTTGCCGTAGAGGCAGGCGGAATAGAATTCGAGGGTACTATTTACAATCAGGAGAATGCCGTAGTTATCGAGGCTTTCCCCGAGCAGCTCGATCTCTTCAAGAACGTAACCAAGGTTACTTACACTATCTCTGAGAAGGCTACCATCAGCCCCGATCCTGCTACCGTAACTGATTTCTCAACTTCGCCTACCTTTACTGTAACTGCTGAGGATGGAACAACAACCAAACGTTACATCGTTGATGTAGAGGAAGCAATGTTCCAGATGGCTATCCAGGCCAGGGAAGGACAGAGCACACCTGTCAGCGTGGAGAGCATCGGAATCAGCAATGATTTCGTGAAGTTCCCCGGCAACCAGGTTACCTTCGTCGCGCCCGACCGTATTGCAATAGCAGACGGTAACATCTACACTCTCGACCTCGAAAAGGTTGGCGCTATCAATAGGGAAGGAATCGCCGAAGATATGTACTTCGCAGCGATGGCAAACGACGAGAACAATATCCTTATCGCAGCTCTGGTAAGCGGTGGAGAACTGACCCCCGGCAGCGTCACTACCACTATCTACTACGCATGGCTTGACGGTTGGGACAAGGCCCCGGTTCCTTTCTATATCAAAGAAGGTCAGGGCAACTTCGCCAACTATATGAACGTAGCCGGCGACGCTAAGGGCAGGATGCTTATTACCGCTTGCTATGCTTCCGGCGAGGCAGTCCATGCATGGTACTTCGATTATGACGAGTCCCTTGGCAAACCGCAGACAGCCGGAGACAAATGGTCTGAATTCGCAGGCCCCGAAGGAGCCGGCGCTACTTCTTACCTCTTCGGAAATTCCGCAGGTAAGTCTGTAAGCCCGTTTGCGGCAGATAAGAATGGCCTGATGGTTTATGCAATCACCCGCGGACAGCTCTCGGATGTCGATCCTAAGTTCAGCGAACATGTAGGCGACGGTGCAGAGGAAACAACCCACTGGAAGAAAGACGGCGGAGCAGGTCCTCAGATCGTAGTCCGTCAGGGCCAGGACGGTGTCGGCGACAGCGGTAAATCGCTTGGCGGAGAAGATATCCTCCACCTCCGTGGAACCGTCTATCCCGATGCTTACAAGGTTCTTCGCTACGGCGGTCTCTGGGGCTGGGGCAACCTCGCCGCACCTGCCAACATCAAGGCCTTTACTCTCGACGATAACAAGTATGTCGCAGTTGGCCACGCCGGCTGGGGCAAGTCCTATTTCACTGTCGTCGACATCACCAACTCTACTGAGTCCGAGGATCTCGGCTGCGCTCCTACAACAAGCAATACAGCTTATCTGCTGCAGACCCAGGCTTACGATCTCCCTGGTTGCGTAGTTTCTGTTTCTTACTCTCCTGATACCACCATCGGCGGAGGCCACATCGCAGTTGTCTACGGCCACACCGATATCGAAGGATCCAACTACACTCAGATCCAGGTCTGGGATATCTTCAAGAAGAAGATCTAATCTCAGGTTCTTATAACAAAAAAGCCGAGGCTCTTAAGCCCCGGCTTTTTTTATTGTTCTATTTCCTCAGGACTGATAAGTCTGTTCATGAGGGCATAAACTGTAAGACCTGCGATAGTTTTGATGCCAAGCTTTTGGGTGATGTTCTTGCGGTGTGTTGTGACCGTAAAAACGGAAATGAAGAGCTTGTCGGCTATTTCTTTGTTCGTAAGACCTCGGGCAATTTCTTTTACTATCTCTTTTTCGCGATCAGAGAGTATGTCCTGACCAGCTCCGGTCTCTTCCTGGGTCTCAATCCTGTCGCGGCCTTTCTCGAGAAGTTCCGCCAGAGGGAGCAGCACCTTCTCCTCAATTACTGTATGGCGCCTGATGGCATCCTCGATATTGAGGATTCCAACCAGGACCTCGTAACGGGCATCGCTGGTGTCGCTGTCAGGGAGGTGGCTCATGACTATATTCTTGAAGTCTGTGAGCTTGTCCTCGGCGTCGTTGTGCATGTCGCGGAGCATACCTACTGAGAAGCGGGAATCGCGTTCGCCTTTAAGAAGACCCTCGATATACTTGAAGACTACCTTTTCCTCGAAATGGATATGGGATTTGATGTCGTTTTCGTAGTCGTCGAAGAAACGGTTGATGACAGCGCTGTTCTCGGGAGTCGAGAGCTGGGTC
>ONOI01000066.1 GCA_900319375.1 uncultured Bacteroidales bacterium
CTCGATAAAGAAAGGCTTGGCGGCGCCAGTCTCGGCGTCATATCCGGTGAAAGAGTGCCACCACCAGTCGTAACCTTTGCTGGCCTGTGCCCCGAAGAGTTGGCAGGTATCGCGTGAAATATCGTGTTTGTTGAACATTTTCAATCGTATCTTTTCTGTACTGACTTGTTCTCAGCAAAACTCAGTCCACTACTCCCTACTGACATTTTGGCGTAAAAAAAGGGCGCAGCCCTTCATGACTGCGCCCTTTATACCAATAACTGTGGCGTAAGAGATTATTGTATCTCAATCTGCTTGACGGCCTTCTGGACATCCACTTTCTCCTTCTTGGGGATGCAGACATTCAGCACACCGTGCTCCACCTTGGCTTCAATCTTGTCGGCCTCGGCATCCTCGGGAAGCGTAAGCATCTGCTGGAACTTCTCGTAAGAGAATTCCATGGTTCTCGGCCTTCTTTTCCATGTTGATGACAAGGTTGTTGTCCTCGTCCACATGGACCTGGAAGTCTTCCTTAGTGAGACCCGGAGCGGCGAGCTCCACGTCATATTCTTTCTCGTTCTCAATTACATTGATGGCCGGAGCGGTGTAGTTCGTTCTTTCCATCCAGCTGTTGTCGAAGAAGTCGTTGAAGATGTCAGGCAACCAGCTTTGATTCCTTCTAATCGTAGGTAACATAACAAAATCATTTTAAACATTCTTCGGTTTCGGGTCCTTACGTGGCCTTCCGTCCGGGTTCCTCATCGGAACGACTAAGGATACTGCAAAGCTGGGACCAGTGCCGGGATGATGGACTTTTTGTCACCATAAGTGCCAAATAGTCCATTTTGTGGACAGATTGTCACAGCCCGACGAAATCCCGCCCTCTGCTATATGAATTATCGCAGAAAAACGTTAAATTTGAATGCATAATTAATAATATAGGATGAGAAGGCTTATATTGGCGTTCGCGACGGGACTGGCATTGTTATTCTGCCAACAGTTGCTGGCGCAGAATACTGTGAAGGGAAAGGTACTGGATCAGGACAAGATTCCGATTCCGGGAGCGGGTGTAGCTATCAGAGGAACTACGATAGGTACGATTACCGGCCTTGAGGGCGAATTCGACCTCCAGATTCCCCCAAAATACGCGAAGGGTGAACTTGAGTTCTCGTGTATAGGCTACGAGACTCTGTACAGAGCTATCGGAAGACCCTATTACGAAGTAACTCTCAGCGAGGCCGCGGTAAATCTGGATGAAGCGGTGGTAGTAGGTTACGGTGTCCAGAAAAAGGGAGACCTGACCGCCAGTGTCGCTTCGATGAACCAGAAAACTCTGAAGAACGTCCCCGTAGACAACATTACCGGTATGCTGGGAGGAAAACTCCCGGGCCTTGTGTCGCGTCAGACCACCGGCCTTCCCGGAGAGAACGATGCGGCGATTTACATCCGCGGTATCTCTACCACCGGTAACTCCCAGCCCCTTGTCCTTGTAGACGGTGTTGAGCGCGACTTTTCCAACCTCGACCCCAGTGAAATTGCAAACATTACTATCCTGAAGGACGCAGCATCTGCTGCAGTCTACGGAGTTAAGGGAGCGAACGGAGTAATCCTCGTTACTACCCGAAGAGGAGACTCCTCGAAGCCTATACTTAATTACAACGGAAGCGTTACCTTCTCGAGCAACACCGATATGGTGGAGCTCCTGGACGGTCCCGAGTATGCCTACTGGCACAATCTGGCAACCGCTACAGACAACCTTCTGCGCAGCCCCTCGAGCCAGATTCTTCCCGATTATTCCGAGAACGAGATAGCCTATATCAACGGAACGAAGAAGGATCCTCAGGGCGTTTTCGGAAATACAGACTGGGTTAATCTCATCTTCAAGCCTTTCGCAGTCGGTCAGAGCCACAACCTCACTCTCTCCGGCGGTACAGACTCAGCCCGCTATTTCCTCGGAGGCAGCACTCTGCTCCAGGACGGTCTTATCGACAACGTCTGGTTCAAGCGCTACAACCTCCGTTCGAACATAGACGTTTCCCTGACTAAGGACATTACCCTGAAACTGGACCTTTCCGGCCGTATCGAACAGCGCCACCAGAGCGGTGTATCCGCCGGCAGCAGTGACCCTACGGCTACTCTCGACGGCGGCGGAGCCGAATACGGCTATAAAAACGTAGTCTTCTACACTATCTCCGCGAAGCCTACCGTCAACCCCAGGATGCCTGACGGAACATATATCGGATATCAGAACCCTCTGATCGCCCGCGACGAATCCGGTTTCCAACAGAAAGACAACAGCTACGTCCAGACTGCGCTTAGCCTCGAATACAGGGCTCCATGGCTCAAGGGCCTTACCGCCAAGGGCATGCTCAGCTACGACTTCAAGAACACCTTGAACAAGAGGCTCATGCTCCCTTGCCCCCAGGTGACCCCTCAGTTCGGAACTGAAGATCCTACGACCCTTCTTGTAACCCTTACGGAAGGAAACTCGCCTCACCTCAATTCGGGCGTCAATACCCTCCAGGAAGAGTCTGCCCTCTTCACCCGATATACGGGCCAGGCCCAGCTCAATTACGCTGGCTCCTTCGGCAAACATGAAGTTGGCGCGGACCTCGTCTGGGAACAGAGCGGAACATCCTACCGTTACTTTACCGCAACAAAACAGAACTTCGCCATAGTCGAAATCCCCGACCTCGATTTCAGTACGGAGGTAACTCCGAATTCGGTCAAGGGCAACCGTTCCCACACCGGGCGTCAGGGCCTCCTTGCCAGGGCGAACTACTCCTACGACGGGCGCTATCTGCTCCAGGCCTCGCTTCGCGAAGACTGGTCGGCCAAGTTCTCCAAAGACCACCGCATGGGCCTTTTCCCGGCCGTGAGTGCAGGCTGGAGAATCTCGCGCGAGCCGTGGATGGAGGGGACAGAAGGCTGGCTCGATAACCTGAAACTCCGCGCTTCGTGGGGCCGGCTCGGAAACGACCAGATCTCCGACTTCCTCTATGTCCAGGGCGTCGCGCTCTCGAAGAACGCGCAGGCCGTCATAGGCGGCAAGGCCGTCCAGGGCCTCTCTACTACCTCGGTCCCGAATACCGAAATCACCTGGGAGACTACTACAACCTGGAACCTTGGAACCGACCTTTCCCTCTGGAACGGAAAACTCGGAGTCCAGGCAGACGTCTTCTATAAACTTACGGAAAACATCCTTCAGTCTCAGTCCGGCGAGATGCCGCCCTCCATCGGAGGTAACTACCCCAACATAATCAACGGGGGAGTGGTGGATGTAAAGGGCGCCGAACTCGTCCTCTCCCACCACAACCGCATAGGCGATTTCGTCTACGACGTTTCGGCCAACGCCTCTTACGCGACCAACCGCTATATCTCAACCAACGACAGCGATAATATCCCAGCCTGGCAAAGCCGCCTCGGGACTTCGCTGGGAAGCGTTCTTGGATATCTCTCCGACGGTCTGTATAAAGATGAGCAGGATCTGGCTTCTTCGCCTAAGACCAGCGAGGCAGTCCGCGTAGGCGATATCAAGTATAAAGACCTTAACGGAGACGGCAAGATTACTCTCGAAGACCGTACCTGGATCGCAGGACCTCAGCTCCCCAAGATGATGTTCGGACTGAACATCTCGGCTGGATGGCGCTGGTTCGACTTCAATGCGACCCTTCAGGGCGCGGCGCTTACAGACGTAATGCTCTGCGGTACTTATTCCGCCCTCGGATACTCAGACGGAACTTATTTCACCCAGGCGTTCAAGTGGGGAAGCAACCCGCCCAAGTATCTTGTTGAGGGAAGCTGGCGCCCCGATAATACAGACGCCGAGTACCCCCGCCTCAGTACCCAGACAAGTTCAAACAATGCTATTGCGAGCGACTTCTGGAAGCGCGACGCTTCGTATCTGCGCCTCAAGAACGTCCAGCTCGGCTATACTTTCCCCTCGAAGATCACCAATTACATCAAGGTCTCGAGGATGAGAGCCTACATAAGCGGCTCGAACCTCCTTACTATCAGCAAGCTCAAGAAACTCGGCCTCGACCCCGAAGTTCCGAGCGTACAGAACGGATATTACCCGCAGCAGAGGGTTCTCAGCGCGGGTCTGGACATAACATTCTAAGGCTATGAAAAGACTTTTGACAATGTTATCGGCTCTGGCGCTGCTCGCAGGATGCAGCAGTGTAGACCTTACTCCTACCAACCAGTACGCCAGACCCTACGGAGTAAGTACGGCAGAGAATACCGAGCTATATCTCAACAGCTTCTATCCTATCATCCGCAATTTCGGCCAGTTCGGCGGAAATGCTATCGGAGGCTCCAACTCCAGCATGTCCGACGGCCTTACCGATATCCTCAAGTATAGCAGTATCGTAGCCGGAACGGGCGACTGCAACCTCATCATGACGATGGACGGTCAGCAGAGGGTAGACCAGAACTACTTCGACTGCTGGACTACCTGCTACGGTTGGATACGCCGAATCAATGAGTTCCTTCAGGCGCTCGATAACGACTCGCCGCTTCCTGCCGAACAGAAGACCCGCTACCGCGCAGAAGCTCTGTTCTTCCGCGGCTATTGCTATCATCTTATCATGCGCAGCCATGCCTCGGTAAAGGATGACCTCGGCGTCCTTATCTATACCGATATCTCGGAGATGACCGCGAAAGGAAAGAACCACGCCCGAGCTACCGTAGCCCAGTCGTGGGACCAGGTCTGGGCCGACCTCTCGTTTGCCTGCGCCAACCTCCCCGATCGCTCGGCTGCCAAAGGCAGGATCGACAAATATGGAGCGGAGGCTATCGCCGCCCGCGCCATGCTCTATGCCGGCCGCTATGCGAAGGCCGATTCGCTGTGTACCGATATAATCGAGAACGGCGGCTATGACCTCGAAGACAACGAGGCTATCCTGCGCTACGATTTCAAGAAGGTAGACCTCGTCCATTATTACGATCAGCGCTACAGCTCGCCGGGCGATGTGAACCTCAGCGGTAACTATGGCGGCGGCTGGGCAGGCCCGACTCAGGAATTCGTGGACATGTTCGACAATGCCGACGGCTCCGCCTTCGATATTACCGATGCCTCCAGGCGCTTCATAACCAACGACAACGTCGGATCGCGCGATCCCAGACTCGCGGCGGCCGTGCTCTGGAACGGCGCGGAGTGGAAAGGCAGGACGATGGAGCTTTTCGAAAACGGCGTGGACATGAAATACATGCCGTATGGATCGAAGAATTCGCCCGGAAACTCGGTTACCGGCTATTATATCAGAAAGAACCTGGATCCGGACAATTTCGACTATGTCCTCGACGGATCCTGGACTCCATGGATAGAGTGCCGTCTGGCGGAGGTCCTGCTTATAAGGGCGGAGTGCCGCGCGGCATCTGACGACTTTACGGGCGCTCTGAACGACGTTCAGACCCTCCGTAAAGCTCGCTTCGGCCGCGACGACGTCATCACCCCGGCAATTACTTCCTGGGATACAGCTCTTGACGTCATTCTCCATGAAAGGGCGGTAGAGCTCTGTTTCGAAGGACATCGTTTCTGGGATCTGCGCCGTACGGGCCGGGCGATAGAGGTCCTGGATGGCAAGAAATACAACGGCGTTCTCTGGAAGAAGAGCGGAAGCGGCTTTACTCCCCAGCTCATCTCGGCGGATATGGGGGCAAGACATTATCCCGAGCGTTTCGACCGTTTCCCTATTCCTCAGAATGAGATCTCAAACAACACTCTTGCAAGACAAAACAGCGACTGGTAATGAAAAGATTCATATTATTTGCAGTAATAGCCGCGCTGGCCTTGAGTTCCTGCGTTCAGCCGGAATTCCCGGAAGGGGATTCGGCCTGTACGCTCAGCGCTCTTAAGGTCTGGGTATACGATGCTGAAAACAATGTAGTTGCTAAGGACCTTAACGCCCTCGGAGGCATGTACGACCCCGAGAGCGGGGCAGGACAGTACAAGTTCCCCTCCGAGATTACCGACGTAAGCCGCTGCCGGCTCGAGGCCTCTATCCCTGCGACCGCCTCTATAGTGGAGACAGATGCAATGTGGGTGTCGTTGGGTCATGGGATCGGAGGACTTCGCGACCTTACCAACGTTACAGTTTACTTCACCGTAAAAGCGGCGAATGGAAAAGACACTAAGAACTACCAATTATACTTTAAAAAATGAAAAAGTTTTTAACACTTCTGGCAATGGCGTCAATGTTCGCCTTCGCCTCCTGCGGGCCTGACAATCCCGACACACCCGACAACCCGGATCCCGGCAAGCAGACACCTACGCTGACCCTTTCGGCAGCCAATATCGATGTCAGCGGCATCGACGGAGACTATATGGCAGTTGTCGACAATGCGGCAAAGACCATCAAGATCAGCCTCGAGTATGCAGACAAGGAGAACGCAAAGGCTCTTACAGTCAGCTTCCTTAACATTCCTGAAGGCTTTACTACAGAGTATCAGAAGACCTTCAACTATTCAAACGGAGCAACCCAGACAGTTACCTTCAAGTATGAGGAGAAAACGGCTGCCGAGTATGTGATCAGCGTCACCATCGGTGCTGCAGATCCTAAGTTCCTTACCCTTACCGTAAACGGAATCGACGCTCTCAGCGGCGAGGTCAGGATGGCAAGCGCAGCTTCCCTGAGCCACCTCCCGGTAGAGTTTACCGTTGATCCCGAGGATGTAGTAGTTACCGTAAACGGTGCTCCTGTAGCAAGCGGCGACGAGCTCGACTTCAACGACAAACTCAACGGCGTTACCTTCACCCTTACTCTCGGCGAGGCGGTTAAGACCCACAAAGTAGTTGTCATCACCTCCGGTATCCGTAAGGCAAACCGCGTTTGGGCTCATTACGTACAGCCTAAGAACGTAGAGGATGACTGGTATGCAACCGCTACCCGCGGCATCGCAGGATGGTGGCAGAGAACAATCGCTATGGACGATCAGTATGTCTACATTGCCCAGCACGGCAAGGATGCCGTAGGACCGTATGTACTTAGCCTTGCAGACGGCTCGCTCGTAGGTACTATGTCCGGCGAAGGAATCGAGGGCGGTACACACCTCGCATCGGCAGTCCGTACAATTCCCGACGGAAACGGATACCGTATTCTCGAGACCAACCTCGCTATCGGCGGAGTTCTCAAGGTATACTCATGGGAGAATAAGGACAGCAAACCTACTGTCGCTCTCGAGTACAACAACACCGACGGACTGCGTCTTGGAGACAAGATGACAGTCATCGGAACATGGCAGGACGGCGAAATCTGGTTCCTCAGCAAGGAGAATTCTCCACGCAAACTCTACAAGTTCGCAATCAAGAGCGGCGTAGTCAATTCAACTCCTACCGTCTGCGAGCTCGCAGGAATGGAGTCTACAGCTACCTACGGCCAGGTCTACAAGTTCAGCGACACCGAGGTAGTAGCCAGCGCTGCAGGCGGACGCCCGGTTCTCTATACAGTTTCCGGCGACACCTACACAAAGGCTCTTGATTTCGATACCGCTCTCTTCGCTTCCTGCGACGAAGGTATCAACTTCTTCACCTTCAACGATCAGAAATACATGGCCTTCGCACGCCTTACCGGCGACCTCTGCGACTGCAGCCTCCGTATCATCCCTATCACCGGAGAGACTCTCCAGGCATCCCTCGAGGGTTGGGACGGAACAGGTGTCTTCACCTATGGACTATCCGATCCTGAAGAGTTCCCGATCGTAGGTTACAAGAGCGGCAACTCGCTCGCAGACTGCATCGTCCGCGAAATCGGCGGCGAGACCTACATCGCAGCTCTCTCCGAGGGCGCAGGTGTTTCCCTGTTCAAACTTGAAGAATAAAACAAATTAATGAAAGAGATGAGAATCATACTGCTTATGATGGTACTTATGGGTGCCTGCAGGCCCTCCGTGCCTCAGGTTCCCACTCCGGATCCTGATCCGGTAGACACGACTCAAGTTACACCCAAGCCGAAGGACCTTCCAGAGCTGAAGGTTCTCACTCTTTCTACTCCTCAATATCCTGAAGCCGAAATTAGTATCGGGGAAGGGGAGGTCAATATCCTCTTCCCCTTCGGCGCAGGGATAAGCGAAGTGGTGCTCGAATATACTCTTCCGGAAGGCATTACAGCCGATCCCGAGAGCGGCAGCACCTTCGATCTCACT
>ONOI01000077.1 GCA_900319375.1 uncultured Bacteroidales bacterium
ACTCCGCTTTCGGCGAAGACTTCTGTCCTTGGAGCGGTATTATACCGGCCTCGTTTTGTCCTTATCATGAGAATTGCATTGTCTGCAAGAGGCCCTGTGGCATTCTTTTCGGCGATTTCTGTGATAAGTGTTATTGATTCTATCTGGTTGGGGTCCAGAAGGACCTGAAGCCAAGGGGTCGGGACATCGTCAATAATAGTAATGATCGTATTGAAGCCGCGGCTCCAGCACTTCAACTGAGGACTGTAGCTCCAATAGTTCTGAGACTGCAGGGTATAGTCGGTATTATTGCTGATATCAGAAATATACAGTCCCGGGAAGACGGCATTGAGAAGGCCGCGAATGTCTACGACAGGCATCTTGTCGATCTGCTCCGCTGTCACAGTATATGAGGATCCCGTGGAGATTATCCTCTCGATATCCCGGTTCCATTGACGCGCGACCATGCTGTCGCCGTCCGGAAGCATCTGGGCATGAGCGCTCGACACAATCAAAAGGGCGATGCCTGCCAATAATAATGTTCTGGGATTTACAGCCATGGTTCGTTATTCTTGAAATTTATCATCTTGTTGGCTTCAGAGACCGGCCATGGCCAGAAGTACATACAATCTCTCCATTTACCCTGTCTTGCCGGTGGAATCGGCCTGCGCTCGAAGCGGATACCCAGCGGATACTCTTCTGATACGTTGGTCTTTTCCGTGTACATTCCATAAAGCGTCTGGGTCATCGTCATAGGGGCGATTTTCCAGCGTCTGATATCATAATAGTAATGATGTCCTTCGAAGGCCAGCTCAACATTGCGCTCGTTCCATACCCTGTCCCGGAATGTCTCTTTATCCCTCGTATACTCCGAAAGGACTCCGGGCATTCCTACGCGGGAACGGACTTTATTAATAGCGTCAATGGCCGTAAGGGTACAGTTTCCGCCTGTCCCCGATGGACCGAAGGCCTCATTGACCGCCTCGGCATAGTTGAGGTACAACTCTGCCATACGAATCATCGGGTCTGCATGCATATAGGAGGTGCTTCCGGTAATCCCAAGGTCGCCTCTCCAGAATTTATTCATCGTATACCCGGTATAGCAGTATCCCTTTGAGCTCTCCGTTGGAGAAGCATACCAGTCATGCCCGAAAGCCTTATCACCGGCTGCTGTCTGATTACCCTTCGGAGAAGTGAATTCTGACTTTGCAAAAGCCTTTGTCGAAGGGTCATAGTAGAAGTGGATCGCCCCTACGGTATAAGGCGTAACCGTCCCTTCGTGAACAACGTCAAGATCCAGGCGAGGATCCCTGTTGGCATATGGATTCTGTTCGTTGTAATGGCCTTTATTAACTGCGGCCGCCCGGTCAGCATCGGTATTGAGAGGATCTCCCCACTTGGTTTCGAACTTGTCTACAAAGTTCTGGGTCGGGCAAGCCCCGGACTGATAGGACTGGTTAGGACTCATGGCAAGAGTATAGATTCCGGACCACTGTGAACTCTTATTGTTCTCCTTCCCAAGATAGTAGATCCAAAGCCCCTCGTTGGTATAATTGGTATTGAAGAAGTTGTCGCGGTACTGCGAGAGAGGCAGCATTGCGAATCCTGCGCCCTCAGCGACCATTATCGCCTGGGCGCAAGCTTCAGCAGCGTCGGCCCAATCCTGTGCTCCACCGGTGTTGTTGAGAGGACTTGCGGCCCATAAAAGGCATCGTCCCTTCATTCCAAGAGCGGCTGCACCATTCGGCTTTCCCATTTCCGGAGCCTGAAGGTGACCTGGCTCTCCCGGAGCAGGATCTCTTCTGACAAGGGACGCTTCCGCGAAATACTCATATGACTTCTGGAAATCCTCCGCGCAGCGCCGGAGCGTCTCCCCTGCCGGGAGCCTTGCAAGATCCCAGTTGTCCTCGCCGCTGAGAGCCTTGTCCACATAGGGCATCCCGCCATAGTAGCGGACAAGTGTCATGTGGGCGAAAGCTCGGACAAAATAAGCCTGGCCGAGAAGGTCATTGACTTGCTCCGGAGTTGCATTGCGGAGCTTGTCAATATTGGCTATAGTCTGGTTTGCCACCCTGATTACCCTGAACATTGAGGGGACTATCGGAACAGCCCCGAATGTGAAATAATTCACAAGATCTTCGTCCAGAGTACCAACCTTCACCTGCTTGTTCACTGTCACATAGCGACCGTTGTCGCAGGCATCTGTCGCAGATATCCACGCCCATCTCTTGGCGTTCATATCCAGCCTCATCGGAGAGCCTGTCCAAAGGCCTGACTTATAAGTAGTTCCAACCTCGTCGTCATAGACGGTGTCGAAAAACGCCTTGAAATTCTTATACGTGCCAAAAACGTCAGTTTCGGTCATTCCGAGTTCGGGGTCCACATCCAGCCAGTCGCAGGAAGAGACCGAAGGAATCAAGACCGAAAGCGTCAATATATATGTAAATATCTTTCTTCTCATATTTCTCACTGTCTAAAAGGTTACCCTCGCGCCGAATTTTACCGTCGCCATGATTGGATAGAAATTGGAAGAGAACGACGTCACCTGGGGATTTCCCTCGATGAGATTCGTGAAAGAATAGAGATTGTTGCCTGTCAGGTTCAAGCTTAGCCCTTCAACACCGAGAAGACGTTTGATCTTCTTTTTGTTGAAAGAATAACCCATGTAAATCTCCTTCAGGGTCAGATAGTCGGACTTTCTCCATGTCTCGCCTTCCAGGCGCATGGTAAAGCCGTTGGAAATGTTGCCTCCGGCCCAGTTGTACATGGTCTCGTCGTCAAAGGTAAGTGCCGGATGGGTCGCATCATGATGATCGGGACGCCAATAGTCCATCTGGGATTTATGGACAAGGTAACGGCCCTTTCCGAACTCCGTTGCGAAGTTCTTGTCGAAAGCCACATACTTTCCGTGATTGCCGT
Source organism: uncultured Bacteroidales bacterium (assembly GCA_900319375.1). Taxonomy (GTDB): domain Bacteria; phylum Bacteroidota; class Bacteroidia; order Bacteroidales; family UBA932; genus Cryptobacteroides. Next base: position 2,899 of record ONOI01000077.1, read on the forward strand.
AGAAAAGGCAGGAAAGCTCGAAGCCCTTATATCCGATACCGAAATTGAACGAATACACAGTCGAAGGA
>ONOI01000065.1 GCA_900319375.1 uncultured Bacteroidales bacterium
AGAAGCCTCAAGATAGTGTCTGTGGGTGTTTCTAAGGATGCGCAGAAGTACAGGGATATCCGAAGTATCGAGCTTCCCAAGATCTACCTGAGGGTTGTCTGAGGTATAGATCTCGCAGAGGATTGAGAACAATCCAGGGCTGATTCCGTTAACGCTTTTTAGTTTCCTGCTTGTCATTTTCGAGTGCAAAGATACCTAATAATAGTTAGAAATCCTCATACAGAAAGATGACAAAATACCCTATCTTCGCTTTTGCTGGTTTCATTCAGCGCTTTCTCTAAAAACGTTTTGTCGCAGGCTCGGAGAGGGTAAAGCCCATTTTCTCCAAACGTATCTTGATTGCGTTTCTTGGGCGGCCGAACATTTCTTCAAGATCCTCCCAATTTACATTGTTCTGATCCGTACGCGCCCAGATGGTCCTCAGATCTTCCTCATCCTGAGGTTTCCACTTCTGGAAGGTACAGGGGAAGCGTTGTTTAAGGCCCGAGCGGCTCATCTCCCTGAATCTCATGAAGCGGATAATAAGCTCGTCCAGCATACCGTCCGCCCCCGATTGTATCCATTCATCAATTCCTATATCGAAGTATTTATCGATTATAGTATTCAGCTGTTCCGGAGTAAAACCCGCGACGGGTCTATCGAATTTGTACTCCTGGCCGCCTCTGCAGATAACGTACGCTTCTTCATAGTCTTCGCAGATAATGTTCAGGGTAGTTGCGAGTTCGTCTTTAAGATACTCGAGGGCGATTTTGCGCCGATGCCTAAAGACAGAACGAGTCCTTTTCGGGAAATCGAAGTTTTCTTCAGTTGTTACCATAGCTTAATGATTTAGAATTAACGGGACGAACATAATACATATTTCGTCACACCAGCCGAAAGAAACGTATCTTTCGTTGAAAAATAAATCTTTAGGCTCTAGTTCGTCACTTATTTTGTATCTTTACGGACTGCTTGTGCGCGCACGATGAAAATGATACTTACTCCGATACTGCTTGCCGCCCTGACGCTGTTTTCCTGCGGCGGCAACGAACAGACCGATAATCCACCCGCAGCTCCGGCCGATCCGACTAATCTGACGGCGGCTTTGGATTCGGATACTTCCGCCAGACTGACCTGGGAACACAGCGGGGAAGGAGTGGAAGGCTGGTGGGTCTTTATGAGAAAAGGTACCGAATCGATCAGTTCGCAGCCTTTGAATGCCGCGGATCCCCTTCCCGCATCGGAAAGGACCTACCTATTCGAAAACCTCGCTCAAGGCGAGACCTACAGTTTCGGCGTAAAGGCAAAAGGAGCCTCGGCTTCTTCTGGAATAGTCTACTCTGATGCTCTTACGGTCCCCTCCAATGAACCCGGACCGGAGCCTAAGCCTGAGACTGTCCCTGTGACTCTTACTGCAGACGAGACAGGCCTGACTGCTGAATTCAGAAGTAAATCTGCTGAAGGGGATGATATCCTTATCACCCTTGCTCCCGTAAGCAACAATAAAACTGTTCAGATAGACCGTTACGAAATCGGTTCGGAGAAGTTCCGCAGCTATACAGACTGGCTTGGTCCGTACAATATGAAAACGGTCGCCCAGACTACCCAGACTGAGAAACTTAGCGGTTTCGTAGGCGGGTGGCATGCCTCCAACGGCGACGGTACGGGCGATCCTACTGCGCAGACCCAGTCGATCGAGATCAGCTTGGACGGCGAATCTTTCCCCAGTGGAACTGCGACCGGAAGCGAAGCTACTGTAATAGTCCACAACAAGGTAGAGGCTCTCAATACAAAACTTGGCGAATCCAAGCGCTTCGTAATCAACGAAGATGTAACCTATACCTTCAAGGATAGTCGCCTCTACGTAAAGGTGGAGATAACCGCGATAGAGAGCGTCAGGATAGCGATTTATTACGGTATGCAGATCGCAGGCGGCTTCTGCAACAGCTTCACATTCACTACCGACGACGGGAAGACTTCGACTACGACGGGCAATTTCAACTGTCCCGGTAAGGTTCGGGACATAACCGGATTATCCGCCGGAGGCCACACCGTTACCGCCCATATGTTCGACGAGGGTCTCGGGACTTTCTCAAAAGCTACTCCAGCCTATTCCGCTCTTGCTCAGTACTACGGGGCTAACAACGGCAAGGCCTACTATATGCTGATCGGGGACATGAACGGCTCCTCAAGCGCCCTTGTCCTGAAAAAGGACGCTACAGTCTACTGGACCGGCTACTACGAATTTAAGTAATTATGAATATACTTTCACGAATTCTTGCGATCTCCTCGCTTTTCGCGGTTTCATCCTGCGGCGGACAGCCCCAGGAGGAAGTAGAGTATCGTTGGTTGGCATCCTCCCGCCCGACAGCCATCCTTTTCAGCATAGATGACGAGGCTGAGCAACTGTCAGCCACCCCCAGCGATACCCTGTTCCGAGGATCGCGTCTGCAGGTGATTCCCTCGCAACTCAGGAAGATCGACAAAAAGACCTACGTGATGGTAAAGAGGGCCCGCAAGACCTTCGCCTTTGCTCTCGCAGAAAACCTTACAGAAGACAGTACCAAGGTCGTTCTCGAAAAGAAAGTATATGTCCGCAGCGCAAGCTCGGTCCTTTCCGATACCGCAACCTCCAAGATCGGAACTCTGGCGGAAAAGGGTGCGGCGCTCAATGTCATTGGATTTGACAGAATTGATCCCCTCACAGGCAAGGTCAACCGCTACAAGATACGCTACAAGTCAACCGGAAAGGCAATTGGCGCCCAGCCTGATTCGACCATGAGCGCCAAAGCCCTCAAGAATCTCCCCAACGCGGAAGGCTGGATCTACGCGAAGTATACTGTCTACGATCAGGCGGAGGCGAAGCTCAATTACATGGCCGAGAAATACGACAGTATCCACGGCGCCGTCCGCAATCCCTTCGGCGGCGGCAAGGCAATCGGCCTGGACTTCTTTCCCCACGAAAAGCCCGTATTCAAGGGCGGCGAGCGCGACGGCCACAAACACGTCGCGATGCCAGCGGCCTGCTATTCGCTCTACCTGAACTTCTCCCCGGCCGTGGTCGGCAATATCGAGGCCTACATCAGGCTGGCCAAGGAGACCAAGATCAACACCTTCGTCATCGACATCAAGGATAACCAGTGTCCCGGCTATAAGGCCGAAGCGATGAGGCTCTATTCGCCTACGAACTATGCACGGGCGGGCAAGAAGGGCGAAGCTCTTTACGAAAAGGCCGTTCGCCGGCTCCACGAAGAAGGCTTCTACGTAGTCGGCCGTATCACCTGTTTCAAGGACTCATACTTTGTCAAGGACCACCCCGAAAGCGCCATCACAGACCTTTCCACGGGCGAGCCTCTCTTCCACAACAAGTCAGAGTGGCCGAGCGCCTTCGACCGTGCCTGCTGGCAGTTCAATGTAGAGCTGGCGAAAGAATCCGTACGCAGGTTCGGCTTCGACGAAATCAACTTCGACTACGTCCGTTTCCCTGACCGCATGACGAGGATCGAGGACCATATCGACTACCACAACCGCTACGGCGAATCGAAGGTCCAGGCTATCCAGCGCTTCGTCACCTACGCCTGCGACGAGATCCATGCCGTCGGCGCCTACGTCTCGATCGACGTCTTCGGCGAGTGTGCCAGCCCAGGCTACACGACCGCCTATGGCCAGTATTGGCCCGCCCTTTCGAACGTAGCCGACGTTATGTGTGGCATGCCTTATCCCGATCACTTCTCGGACGGTTTCTACGGCATCTCGAAGCCATGGAACCATCCCTTCGAGATTCTGAGCGCCTGGGGTAAGAGGGTGGTCGGCCGCCAGAACGAGACTCCTTCGCCCGCGAAGGTCCGTACCTGGGTCCAGGCCTACCATGTAATGAAGTACGTTGATAAAAACGGTATCGACTATAACGCCGAGAATATAGCTAAGGAAGTTCGCGGACTCTGCTCCGTGGGCCTTAAAGACGGCTATATCACCTGGCTGTCTTCTTCGAATATCGAACGCTACGAGATGCAGAAAGAGGCCTTCTGCATCGACTACCGTAACGAGCCGGACTCGCTCCTGAGACCCGGAATAGGCCTTAATAAGCAGTAAAAATGAAAGAATTACCTGTATTACTTTTAACTGGATATCTGGGAAGCGGAAAGACTACGCTTCTGAACAGGATCCTCACAAATAAAAAAGGAATCAAATTCGCCGTTATCGTAAACGACATAGGCGAAGTGAATATAGACGCCAGCCTGATTGAGCAGGGCGGAGTAGTGGGAAAGAAAGACGAGAGTCTGGTCGCCCTTCAGAACGGTTGTATCTGCTGCACCCTGAAGATGGATCTAATCGAGCAGATCCGCGAGATTACCGCGATGAAGCGTTTCGACTATATTGTTATTGAAGCCAGCGGTATCTGCGAGCCGGAACCTATCGCCCAGACTATCTGCTCCATCCCTCAGATGGGCCCTGAGTTCATCAAGGACGGATATGCGCGCCTGGACTGTATCGTAACGATAGTTGACGCGCTGCGTATGCGCGATGAATTCAACTCGGGCTCAGACCTTACCAAAGCCGGAATCGGCGAGGAGGATATAGAGAGCCTTGTCATCCAGCAGATCGAGTTCTGTAATATCGTACTTCTGAATAAAGCCTCTGAAATCAGTCCTGAAGAGCTTGAGAAGGTCCGCCGCATTGTACGTGAGCTCCAGCCTAAGGCTGAAATTATCGACTGCGACTACGGCGATGTCCCCTTCGAAAAGATACTCAACACAAACCTCTTCAACTTCGATAAGGTAGCTACCTCCGCGACCTGGATTTCAAAAGTCGAAGGCGCCTTTGATCAGCACGACGCAGAGGACGATGAGCACGATGACCACGACGAGCATGAGGAGCACCACCATCATCACGAACATGAGGGCGGGGAAGTCGAGGAGTATGGAATCGGGACATATGTCTATTACAGGCGTCAGCCCCTGGATATCAACAAGTTCGACAATTTCATCGCAAGGCGCTGGCCTAAGGATGTAATCCGCGCCAAGGGACTGTGTTATTTCACCCAGAACCCGGATATATGTTATCTGTTCGAGCAGGCAGGCAAACAGATCGGCCTTAAGAACGTAGGACAGTGGTTCGCGACCATGCCCGCGGATCAGCTGGAGATAATGATGATGCGCGATCCGGTCCTTCAGCGCGACTGGGACGACAACTACGGAGACAGGATGCAGAAGATAGTATTCATCGGGCAACATCTGAATAAGAAAGAAATTGCGGATGCGCTGGACGCCTGTCTTGTCGATGAAGTAATAATTCAGTAAATTCGCACGATTAAACTAAACCTTCAATATGGATAATATCGGTATTGGTCTGATGCTGATGCTAGTAGGAATGATCACTGTCTTTGTGATACTCCTCATTGTCATCTACGGCAGTAGGCTTCTTATCAGACTCATCAACAAAATCGCACCCGAGGAGGCTCCCGCAGCATCTAAAAAGGACGCTAAGGATGATAATGCAGCAGTTCGTCCGATCCTTGAGGCTGCCGTCGCTCAGATTACCGGCGGTAAAGGTCATATCGTAAATATTAAAAAACTATAATAGTGGAAAGAGAAGTAAAATTCAGCCTGGTCTTCAGGGATATGTGGCAGAGTGCAGGTAAGTACCAGCCACGCGTAGACCAGTTGGTAAAGATTGCTCCCGCAATCATCAAGATGGGATGCTTCGACCGTGTTGAGACAAACGGCGGCGGCTTTGAGCAGGTTAACCTCCTCTACGGAGAGAACCCCAATATCGCAGTCCGTCAGTGGACCAAGCCCTTCCATGAGGCCGGAATCCAGACCCATATGCTCGACCGTGCGCTCAACGGCCTTCGTATGGCCCCTTGCGCCAAGGACCTGCGTCAGTTGTTCTATAAGGTCAAGAAAGCCCAGGGTACGGACATCACCCGTATCTTCTGCGGACTGAACGACCCCCGCAACGTCATCCCTTCAATCCACTACGCCAAGCAGGCGGGAATGATCGCTCAGGCTTCACTCTGTATTACCCATTCTCCGGTCCATACCGTAGAGTATTACGTAAATCTCGCAAAGCAGTTTATCGACGAAGGCGCAGACGAAATCTGCCTCAAGGATATGGCAGGAATCGGACGTCCGGTATCTCTTGGCAAGATAGTCAAGGGTATCAAGGACTACAAACCCGAGATCAAGGTCCAGTATCACTCCCACTCCGGCCCCGGTTTCTCGATGGCTTCGATTCTGGAGGTCTGCAAGGCCGGCTGCGATTATATCGATACCGCTATGTCGCCCCTTTCATGGGGAACCGGCCATGCCGATATCCTCGCCGTCCAGGCTATGCTCAAGGACGCCGGATTCAAGGTGAAAGAGGTCGATATGGCCGCATACATGGAGGCCAGGACCCAGATCCAGGCTATGCTTGACGACTTCCTTGGCTACTACTGCCCGAAGCTCAACAGAATCGACAACTCCCTTCTTATCAAGCCCGGTCTTCCCGGCGGTATGATGGGATCCCTTATGACCGACCTCGAGGAGAACCTCTCCTCGCTCAATAAGTGGAAGGAAAAGAACGGTCAGCCTACTCTCAGTACGGACGAGCTTCTCGTCAAACTCTTCGACGAGGTTGCCTATGTATGGCCTAAGGTAGGTTATCCGCCGCTCGTTACTCCGTTCTCTCAGTACGTAAAGAACCTTGCGCTCTTCAACGTCACCCTGATGGAGAAGGGTAAGAACCGCTGGGAGATGTTCCCGGACACTATCTGGGACATGGTCCTCGGTAAGGCCGGTAAACTCCCCGGCGAGGTGGATCCCGAGATCGTAGAACTTGCCAAGTCCCAGGGCCGTGAGTTCATGACTACCGATCCTCAGCTAAATTATCCCGACTGCCTGGACGAATTCCGCGCAAAGATGAAGGAAAACGGCTGGGAGCTCGGTCAGGACGACGAAGAACTCTTCGAGTACGCGATGCATCCGGTCCAGTATGAGGCATACAAGAGCGGCAAGGCCAAGGCCGAGTTCGAGGCAGACCTCGCGAAGCGCAAGGCCGCCGAGGCAGCCCCCGCAGCCGCGGATCTTCCTAAGACTATTACAGTCAACGTAGGCGGAACTAACTATCAGCTCGAGATTGCTTACGGCGGGGAAGTGCCTGCAGCTCCGGCAGCCGGAGCAGCCGCAGTTCCCGCCGGAGCCGGCGAGGACATCCTCGCCCCTATCTCCGGCAAGTTCCTCCTCACCAAAGACGGAAGCGAACAGCCCCGCAAGGTTGGCGATGCAGTAAAGAAGGGTGATACCCTCTGCTACATCGAGGCTATGAAGATCAACAACGCCATCTGCGCCGACTTCGACGGAGTCATCACCGCGATACTCCCTTCGAACGGAGATACAGTTGAAGAAGACGATCCTATCGTCAAAATCGCAAGAAGCTAGGAGGCTTTATGGAAGGAATATCGGATATACTGCAGAAGCTTTATGATATGACGGCTCTGAGCAATCTTATTGCCGAGCCCTCATTCCTCATAATGTATCTTCTGGCATTCGTGCTCCTGTACCTCGGTATAGTGAAGCACTACGAGCCTCTGCTGCTCGTGCCGATCGGCTTCGGAGTCCTTATCGCCAACTTCCCGGGCGGCGATATGGGCGTTATCCAGGCTAGTGCCGAGGGCCTCGTACCCCTCGCAGACGGTACCATGGTCGATATCTGGAAGATGCCGCTCCACGACATCGCCCACGAATTCGGCATCATGAACTACCTCTACTATGCGCTCATCAAGTCCGGTCTGCTGCCGCCCATCATCTTTATGGGAGTCG
>ONOI01000064.1 GCA_900319375.1 uncultured Bacteroidales bacterium
TGACCGAACTCGTTCCGACTATAAAAAGAGCGCACAATTGTGTCTTACCGAATTTGAGAGTTTGTTCGATGTCGGCAGATATCATGACCTTTATTTGTCGGCTTCGAGGAACCTTGGGAAAGAGGATTTGAACAAAGCAGATGTCATTAAACGGACAAAACAAATGTTCAAAGGAACGAGAAAAAGCGCAGCCAAGATCTTCGATTCAGATAATACCATTGCTGTCACAATCACAATTCCAAAACAAATGGCGGCAAGTACATACTCACTCACATACACGGGGAATATGTGGTGGATTCATGCTCAAGGCAGATTGGAAAACATTGATCCCATTTCAGTTGATAATGAATCAGCCGCCTGTGATTTGTTCCTTCGGATCCTATCGAGATATACTGCGCTGGAATAAAATAGCCACAATGTAGCCACATTTGATTCGTTTTCAAGATAAAGAATAACAGCAAGTATTTGACCTTTAAATACTTGCTGTTATAGATGGTGGGGCTGGGTAAATAAGGAAACTGTATTACACTCATGGACATCACAGGATATTAAGACAGAACACATGGCTAATATTTTGAGCAAGAAGAAAAACATGCTATCTTTGCACCCCCTAAAATAGAATGGCTATTATTTTTTACTTAACTTATAACATGAAAAAGATACTTGTTCTAATACTTTCATTCTTCTGCATGCTTTCATTTGTAAGCTGCGAAAAGGAGAATAAACCTGATACCCCTGATACCTTTGAATCGAATATGCGCAGGATGTATGGAGACTATAAGTTGTCTGATATTCATTGGCCGGGCCTTCCTGTAGACCTGAACAATGATGACATTGGTTATTGGGGTTTACTGTATGAATTCAAGAACAAAATCGGCTACTATGAACCAGATTACATAGCCATGGTAAATGATGGAACTGTCTATTCATACAAAGAATCCTATGCCGAATACGCTACAGCTTTCAATGTCGCCATTCCATATCCTTATTTCATAGAAGATGAGGGTGAATGGAAATGTACAAGCATTCGTACCATTCAGTTGACTTTACGCTCAACTGAGAATACCTTTGAGTTCAGGACTAATTGCAGCTTTATCTATCCTGGATTCAACGACCCTGATGATTTGTTTCTTGCCAATGTTAAAGATATCAGCTTGGTTGTGTCTTCATTTGAAGAAAAGGTATTCAAAATAGGCGTTCATTGCTCGTTGCCTACGCTTCCTAATGGAGGAGAGCAAACAATTAATGAGAATTATCTTTATTACGAGTACACCAAACAATAACAATAACCCCGACAGTCCAGTAGGAATGCCGGGGTTATTGTTTAAAAGAAAACCCGCTGAATTTTCAGCGGGTTTTTTGTGGTGCTGGGAAGAATCGAACTGCCGACACAAGGATTTTCAGTCCTTTGCTCTACCATCTGAGCTACAGCACCGTTGTTAGGGATTGCAAAGGTAGTATTATTTTCGGATTCTGCAAAAAAATCTTTTAGAGAGAGTTCAGCAGAGAAAGAAGCTGCATCCGGCGCGTAAGGTTCAGATCCAGTTCGCAGGTCATGGCGCCTTTGGATTCCGTTTTTCCGCCGCAGATATCGACGGCAAGAACGCGCCTTGTAGAGAAAATGCGGCGTATAGTCTCAAGCAATTCCTCGAAACTCATCGTTCCCTGATCCCAGTTCGTACGGAAATCCTCAGGGCGCAGGACATCCAGGTCTATGCTGAGAAATACAGGAAGAGAAGAATCTGATCCTGAATTGACTACGCAGCCAGTCTCGCGCTTAAGGGCTGTCACCCAGTTTCCACAAGACAGACAATCGGAATCATCGAAGTCGTCTGTATGATTGTCCAGCAGAATCAATTCGAAGGGCTCTTTAATCTGACAACCCCTGAAATAAGACAGGTAATGATAGTCTCCGGTATCGATCCAGCAGGCGGTATTCAGGGGAATCTCTGAAAGACGGCGACGCAATACGGCAGCCGCCTCAGAGCTGCAGTAACAGTTAGTCCCTTCCAGCTCCTTTAAGTCGATTGATGACAAAAAAGTAAAGCCTTCATGACAAAAAAACCCGCTGAGATCGATTAAAACGCTATTCATTATTTTCAAAGTTACAAATATTCAAGTTTTTTTCATAATTTTGCCCAGTTAGTATTGCCCATGGAGCCTATATCAGCAATTATGACCGAACCTACTGCAGAGGAATTGTCCTCCCTTGAACAGGAATTCGGTATCGAATCGCAACAGGCTACCCCGGATGAAGTAGTTTACTCGCCCCTCGATCCCGAGAGAGTCTATCACTCCTCGGACTGGCTTACTCTTGAGACAGAAGAAGGGGAGAAAACGATGAAAGTCGGGGTATGGGTTTTTGTCGACCCTGTCCGGCTCCACAAACTTATCATCAGGGAAAAAACTCTCCATGTAGACGAAATAGAGGTTCTGAATCCTCTGGTCAGTAAACTTCGCCGCGCAGACCCCGAATACTATAAGCGTTTCATGGGTCTGAAGCTGGTTGTCGATTATCCCGGATACGGTTCCGGTATAGTCGCAAGGATCCCTTTTGAAACCGATCCAGTAGGCTTCTATAAGTGGTGGAGAAAAGGAAAACACGAAGACAAGGTCTATCTCAACCTGCCCAATCAGATTATCCTGTTCCAGAAAGTCTCGATGATGGACAAAAAGGTTATGCTCAAAAAAGACCTTGAGATTCTGGGGAAATAGAGAGTATAAGAAGTCTTCCCCCTTCTACCTTAAATATAATATTATAACCTCCGAAGGAAAGACCGTACTCTTTCGCAGGGTCGTCGTGGTATTTGGGGCGGGGATCCTCGGCCAGTATCCCGTAAAGAGCGCTTAGCAGCTGCTTATCGAATGCAGCGTTCAGGGCTTGCTCGGTCTCGGGCGAAGATGGCAGGACTTCGAGACGCTTCCATTCAGCCTGGTCTACAAACCCGCTTCTCGCCTCAGGATGGGAGTCGCAATAAGTTACGTAAGGTTTGATGTCGTAGACGGGAGTTCCGTCTGCGAGGTCGGCGCCCAGTACCGTTATTTCTCCTTTCTCGAAATCTATACTCTTGATGCGTACCGACGAAAGTCCCAGGGGATTGGGCCTGAAAGGGGAGCGGGAAGCGAAGACTCCTACCCGCTCGTTGCCGCCCAGGCGGGGAGGACGGACGGTAAGGGAAGATCCCCGATTATTTAAATTGAACTCCCACACCAGCCAGATGTAGTCGAATCCGTCCAGGCCGCGAAGAGCCTCGGGCCTGCGGAAGGCCGGCTCGAGGACAAGACGTCCTTCGAGCTCTTCCGCCAGAGATGACTGCCGCGGCAGTCCGAACTTCTGAGGAAGCGGACAGTGATAATAGGCGATGGGATTGATTTCCATCTTACAGTCTACTCGGAGAGAGGAAGCTTACCGTTCTCGAAGATGTCTTTATAGACTGTTACGAGCGAATCGAGTTCGGGCTTGTATTTAGCGGGAAGAGGATCTGCAGGCGGAGATTTCATCGCAAGCGGATCGATCGGAGTACCGTTTTTCCATACCCTGAAATCGAGGTGGGGACCGGTACTGACTCCGGTATTTCCTACGTAGCCGATAATCTGGCCCTGAGAAACTCTGGCTCCGGCTTTGATTCCCTTGGCGAAGCCCTTGAGATGGAGGTAGCCGGTAGTATAGGTTCTGTTGTGTTCGATCTTGATGACGTTACCGCCTCCGGTGGTGGTCCATCCGGCCGAGATGACTCGGCCGTCGCCGATGGCCCTGACCGGAGTCCCGGCGGGCGCTGCGAAGTCTACTCCGGTATGCGGCCTGACTTTTCCTGTTACGGGGTGTTTTCTGTGGAGAGTAAACTTACTGCTGACGCGGTTGTACTTGAGAGGAGCCTTCAGGAAGGCTTTGCGGAGGTTCTTTCCGGTTTCGTCGAAATAATTCTTTCCAAGACCTTCGTGATTGAGCCTCAAGGCATAGATACCGTCCGGGCCGCTGCTGTAGCGCGCACATTCGATACCTTCGAGGGAGATGAATTCTCCTTCGCTTACTTTCTGATTGTAGAGAACCTGGAAGCGGTCTCCTTCGCGAAGGCTGAAGAAGTTGACTGTCCAGGCGTAGATGTCGTTGGCAAGAAGATCGACCATCTGGCCGGTAGCGGCCTCGTTAAGGCCGGCTTTGAGAAGATCTACCCAGAGGGAGGAGTGAATTGTTACATCCACATATTTCTTTTCGATGGAAGTAGGCCTGTAGTAATTCCACATGTAGAGGGAGTCTGTACACTTGAAGACCGTCTTCTTAAGCTTGCTGTGGTTATAGACGACATACTCGAGGGTACGGAGGGAATCTCCGGGAGTATAGTAGGCGTCTACACGGGCTCCGGCTCTCATCTTCTGGGCGTTGAACATAGTGTCTCTCCTGGAATAAAGAGTATTGGCATCTGCCCTTGAAAGACCGAGACGGGTCATAAGGCCGGGGAAGGTCTCTCCGCTCTTTACATTGGTAGAGTCGTGTTCGTACTTATTGACGCGGAAACCGATGGGTGGAATAGGTTCTTCCTTTTTCTGAGCAGGACCGCCGCCGCAGGAAGCGAACAAGGCGATTGTTGAAAAAATGAGTATTATCTTCTTGACCATACACCACAAATTTAATGATAATTATTTATTTTTGTGCTTTCGAAAAAAGATATGTAAACCAGTTCAGGCTATGGTCCGTATTTTTTGTAAAAACACCCAAACCTACAAAGAATTCCAGGAAGGGACGACCCTCCTCGAGATGCTTCCGGAATTCGAATTCGATCAGCCCTATCAGATCCTTTCGGCAAAGGTGAACAATGTCTCGCAGGGCCTCAATTTCAAAGTCTACAACAACAGAGACGTCGAGTATGTAGACGGAACCGAAGCTAGCGGACAGCGCGTCTATCAGCGATCCCTCTTCTTTCTGCTCTGTAAAGCGGCCCACGAAGTCTTCAAGGGTTGCAGGGTCTATATCGAACACCCTCTCTCCGGGGGATTCTACTGCAACATTAAGAAGAAAGACGAAGAAGGAATCACTCCCGAGGATATAGACCTGATTAAAGCCAGGATGTGGGAGATAGTCTACGAGAATATGGAATTCCACAGAAGGGAAGTGCAGGTAGGCGAGGCTATCAAACTCTTCAGGGAACTGGGTTACATAGACAAAGTAAGGCTTCTGGACACCAGCTCCGAGGTCTATACGGACTACTATCTTCTCGGAGATTCTCCGGATTATTACTACGGCCGTCTTCTTCCAAGCGCTGGATACCTGAAAGTCTGGGATCTGATGCCCTGCCAGGACGGTATACTGATCAGAGTTCCGGACCGTCACAATCCTAGCGAACTCACTCCCTTCATCCCTCAGCCTAAGACCTATGAAATCTTCGCCGAGGCTCTGAGGTGGAACATCATCACCAAACTGAACAACGTAGGCGATGTAAACCATAAAATCCGCAAGGGCGGCGCAAGCGAACTGATTCAGGTCGCGGAAGCCCTTCAGGAAAAGAAAATAGTAAAGATAGCGGAGGAAATAGAAGCCAGATACTACGGCGAAAACAAGGTCAATGTAGTCCTCATCACCGGCCCCAGCAGCTCCGGAAAGACAACCTTCTGTAAGAGGCTTTCAGTCCAGCTCAAGGCCTGCGGACTTCAGCCTATTTCCTTCAGTACAGACGATTACTTCGTCAACAGAGTAGATACTCCTCTTCTTCCAAACGGCCAGTACGACTTCGACAATTTCGATACCGTAGACCACGACGCCCTTCAGGAAGATGTGCTTAAACTCCTTGACGGACAGGAAGTTGAGGTCCCTACTTACAACTTCAAGACCGGCCTCAGGGAGTACAACGGAAAGAAACTCAAGATGCGCGAAGGATCAGTCCTTCTTATCGAAGGCATCCACGCTCTGAATCCGCGTCTTACAGACAAGATCGAGGACTCCAGAAAGTTCCGCGTCTTTATCAGTACACTTACAAGTATCAGCCTGGACAATCACAACTGCATCCCTACCAGCGACAACCGTCTGCTCCGAAGGATAATCCGCGACTACAACAACGGCTCCTTTACCCCGACCCAGACTATCAGCCAGTGGCCTAACGTTCTGGACGCTGAAGAGAAGTGGATTTATCCGTATCAGGAAAATGCGGATGTGATGTTCAATTCCTCATACCTTGTCGAGTTCGCCGTTCTCCGTAACCACGCAGACAGTATCCTCAGGGCGGTCTCCAAAAACTCCCCGGAGTATTCAGAGGCCCACAGACTCCTGAAATTCATCCACTATTTCATCGCTATATCAGACGCCGAGATTCCTTCAACCTCGCTCCTGAGAGAGTTCGTCGGCGGCAGCAGCTTCAAGTATTAGACTATGCAGTTAGGTTTCGACCACGACAAGTATCTTAAGATACAGTCAGAACACATCAAGGAACGGATAGCTCAGTTCGGAGACAAACTCTATATGGAGTTCGGAGGAAAACTCTTCGACGATCTCCACGCAAGCCGCGTCCTTCCCGGATTCCAGCCGGACAGTAAGCTCCAGATGCTTACCAACCTTGCCGATATGGCGGAAATAATCATCGTCATCAGCGCCCTGGATATCGAGAAGAACAAGGTCAGGGGAGACCTTGGAATCACCTACGACGAAGACGTCCTGCGCCTTCGCGCCGAGTTCGAAAAACGCGGTTTCTATGTAGGTTCCGTAGTCATAACCCACTGCAACGGTCAGTCCAGCGCAGCTGCCTACCGTAAAAGACTCGAGAAAAAAGGCATCAAAGTCTATTACCACTATACTATCGAGGGATATCCCAACAACGTAGCCCTCATCGATTCCGACGAAGGCTTCGGAAAGAACGACTACGTAAAGACCTCCAGGCCTCTGGTGGTAGTTACAGCTCCCGGTCCCGGAAGCGGAAAGATGGCGGTCTGTCTGAGCCAGCTCTATCAGGAAAACAAGAGGGGAGTGAAGGCCGGCTACGCCAAGTTCGAGACCTTCCCGGTCTGGAACCTGCCGCTCAAGCATCCGGTGAACCTCGCCTATGAGGCGGCGACCGCCGACCTTGACGACGTGAACATGATCGACCCCTACCACCTCGAGGCCTACGGCGAGACCACCGTCAACTATAACCGCGACGTGGAAATCTTCCCCGTGCTGGAGGCAATCTTCAAGTCCATCTACGGCGAGAGCCCCTACAAGAGCCCGACGGACATGGGCGTCAACATGGTGGGCTTCTGCATCTCCGACGACGAGGCCTGCCGGGCCGCGTCCAGGCAGGAGATCATCCGCCGCTGGTACGCCGCCGCCGTGGCGATCCGCAAGGGCCTGGGCGATCCGAGCGAGATGCGCAAGATCGAGCTCATTATGAACTCCCTGGACATCTCCTCCGCCGACCGCCCTGTGGTCAAGGCGGCGCTGGACAAGGCCGAAGCCACCGGCGGCCCGGCCGTGGCCCTCGAGCTCAACGACGGCACGATCGTCACCGGCAAGACAACGTCCCTGCTGGGCGCGTCCTCCGCCTGCCTCATCAACGCCCTCAAGGCCCTCGCCGGCATCGACAAGAAGCTGCCGCTGATCGCCCCGGGCGTCATCAAGCCCATCCAGCACCTCAAGGTCGAGCACCTGGGCAACCACAACCCGCGCCTGCACACGGACGAGCTGCTCATTGCCCTGACCATCTGCGCGGTCACGAACCCCATGGCCGACCTCGCCATCGACCAGCTCGCCAAGCTCAAGGGCTGTGAGGCGCATTCGACGGTCATTCTCTCCCACGTTGACGAGGATTTATTTAAAAAGCTCGGCGTGAACATCAGCTTTGAACCCAAGTACCAGGCCAAGAAGCTGTATCATAAATAAGCGGACGGAGCTGCCATGAAAATCATACGAAACAGTCTCCTGTTGGGGCTGCTGTGCGTGACGCTTGGCTTTGGGCTGCTGTGTCTGGTCTACAGCATCCCCGCCTCTCTCATGCAGGATGAGTGCTATGAATCCCTGCCCGCCTTTTCG
Organism: uncultured Bacteroidales bacterium; assembly: GCA_900319375.1. Lineage (GTDB taxonomy): Bacteria > Bacteroidota > Bacteroidia > Bacteroidales > UBA932 > Cryptobacteroides. The sequence continues at coordinate 7,994 of ONOI01000064.1, forward strand.
GAGGACGGGATCGTGGACAACGACCCGCTCTCTGGCCACAAGCAGGACAATTTCTCCGACGCGGTGCGGCTGCTGGAGGCGGCCTGTCCCGAGCAGGGAAATCTGCTCGAGCGGGTGATCGGCTGCTACTTCATGGCCACGCCCGCCCTGCCGGGGATGGAGTTTGAAAAGCCGGAGGGCCTGCTTTTCTTTGAAGAGGAGCCCCTCAGCCCCGTCAAGAGCTTTCGTGACCTCTACGGCTTTGAGACGCAGGGGCGCCCCATCTGCTATTCCCGCTACTGGCACGGCTATCTGATCTACCTCAAGCCGCTGATGGCCGTGTTCAACTATAACCAGATCCG
>ONOI01000062.1 GCA_900319375.1 uncultured Bacteroidales bacterium
TCCGGTCTTGGCGCAGATAGGGATGACCTGCGCTTTGGGATTACGCAGCCTTACATATTCGCGACACTTTTCAAGGTCGAAGTCGAAGTAAGGCATTACGTCTATTTTATTGATTACGACAAGGTCGCAGACCGAGAACATCAAAGGATATTTCAGGGGTTTGTCGTGGCCTTCAGGGACGCTGAGTATCATAGCGTTACGGCAGGCGCCAGTATCGAACTCGGCCGGGCAGACAAGGTTGCCTACATTTTCCAGTATGACGAGATCGAGGCCCTGGAGCTTTACGTTGTCAAGGCCCTGGCGGGTCATCTCTGCGTCCAGATGACACATGCCGCCTGTGTGGAGCTGGATAGACTCAATCCCGGTCGCTTCTTTGATCTTGACGGCATCTACATCAGAATCGATGTCTGCCTCCATTACGGCGACCTTGATTTTGTCTTTGATCCTGTTGATTAGTTGTATAAGAGTAGTAGTTTTCCCGCTTCCTGGAGAAGACATAAGGTTAAGGAGGTAGACTCCCCTGTTTTTTAGCTCCGCTCTAAGTCGCGCTGCATCTTTGTCGTTGTCCTCGAAAACGCTCTTTTTGATTTCAATTACTTTTACGTCGTCCATTTCGGGGCGGTTTGGTTATTAGCTCCGTAAAGATAGACATTATTTCCGGATTATCCGGCGTTTTTGCTATATTTGTAAGAAACAATAGCCAATATGAGTAACACTAATACCCCTACGCCCCACATCGGAGCGAAGTTCGGCGAGATAGCCGAAACAGTCATTATGGCCGGCGATCCCCTCCGCACCAAATTCATGGCAGAGAAATACCTCGAAAACCCCGTCTGCTTCAACGAAATCCGCGGAATGCTCGGCTTTACCGGAACATATAAAGGAAAGCGAATCAGTATGATGGGACACGGAATGGGAATGCCATCCATCGGCCTTTATACATACGAACTTTATCACTTCTACGGAGTGAAGACTATCATCCGCGTAGGAAGCGCCGGAGCCTACAATAAAGACCTTCACCTGGGAGACCTCGTCCTTGCAGAAGGCGCCTGTACGGACTCCAACTATGCAGACCAGTACGAACTCGACGGCATGTTCGCCCCGATCGGAGATTTCGATCTCCTCCGTAGGGCCGCGACGACCTGCGAGAATATGGGACTTAATTATATGGTAGGAAACGTAGTTTCTTCGGACCTCTTCTACCGCGAGAATCCCAATACCAAAGGCTGGATCAAGATGGGCGTTCTGGCAGTTGAGATGGAGGTGGCCGCTCTGTATATGAACGCAGCCCGCAGCGGCAACAAAGCGCTCGGAATCCTGACTATCTCGGACCATATCCTTACGGGAGAAAAAACTACAGCCGAGCAGCGCCAGACAACCTTCACCAATATGATGGAAGTAGCCCTGTCATTAGTCTAACCTTTAACATATAATACGTAATAAGATGATGATTACAAAGCGTCTGAACAGGCTGATCAGCCTGGTATCCGTATTGCTCCTCCTTCCCCTGGGGCTCTGGGCCGAGGATCTCGTTCTTCAAAACGACCATTGCAAGATGGTCTTCGGCGATGATAAGTTCGTCATCAAGAGTTTCGAAATGGAGGGAGTGGATATTTCGGCCCCTCAGAGCACACACCTCTGGGAGATTGAGCTTCTCGGTCCCCGCGGAGAAAACGCAGTCGTAAAGCCTTGGGATACGACCTTTGATAAGGCCTACAAGAAATTTGAAACGGTTCATTACTCCTGGAGGCTTCTTCTCGAAGGCAGTACGGAATACTATGTACTCGCATCCGTTACCCTGGAGCCGGACTCTGAGATGCCAGAGTTCGATTTCTCGGTTATTCTGCCTAAAGGCTGGACGGTCGTCGGTGCCGAATTCCCGCGCATCGCCGTTCGCCGGCCTGAATACGCCAGGGTAATCCTGTCTGCCGGCTATGGAACCCGATATGCGGCCCCTACAGGAGGCTGGCTTAGTTCGGAGTATCCGTCCTGTACGGGAGCGCTCCAGATGACCATGATGGAGAGCAAGGAAGGAACATTCTTCTTCTCTACCCGCGACGAGGACGCTTCCCAGAAAGTGTTCATGATCGGCGGAGACGACAACGGATGTATCTTCCTTCAGAAAACTATCTGCTCAGCCTCATGGACAGACGAACTTGGAATCTTCCAGCTGCCCTGGAAGACGGTAGCAGGCTTCACCCGCGAGGGCTGGGAGCAGACCGCGCTTAAATGGTACAGGCCGTGGGCATTGACTACCAAATGGGGCCGGAAGAATATGGCCGAGCGCGGCATTACGCCGTGGATCCTTAAGTCCGACCTGTGGCTAAGGCCGATAGGCGTCGAGCCCGAGACCGTGAAGGCTCTCAAGAAAGGCCTGCAACACTTCGGAAGGGGCACGGCGGTCCACTGGTACAGGTGGCACCAAATTGCCTATGACACGAACTATCCCGACTACCTGCCCGCGAAACCCGGTTTCAAGGAGATGGTAGCCGACGCCCAGGCTCTTGGAGCCCACGTAACGCCATATATCAACGGCCGTCTCTGGGATCCCACCAACCACACTTACCAGGAGCTCGATGGCGCCAAGGCCAGCTGCCGCAAGCGCGACGGCACCCTCTATACCGAGATTTACGGTTCCAAGGTCCTCAATACCGTAACCTGCCCCTCTTCTCCCATTTGGCAGAACATCCAGAAGAATCTTCAGAAAGAGATTCTGGACAGCCTTGGAGTAGACGGAATCTATGTAGACCAGGTGGGCGCGGCTAAAGGCGAGGCCTGCTATGCCGAGAATCACCCTCACTCCCCCGGCGGAGGCGAATGGTGGCATCTGGCATACCGCGATATGATCCAGAATATCCGCTCGGAAGTCTACGGGCCAGATAAGGCGATGACTACCGAGGAGAATGCCGAGTGTTATATAGACCTTTTCGATATGATGCTGGTCGTTAATTCTCCTCATGGCTCCTGGGTTGAGATGGTCCCGCTCTTCCCTCTTATCTACTCAGACAGATGTGTCTACAGCGGCTTTACCTATCAGCCGGGCGTCCTTAACGACGGATCGTTTGACTTTATGACCATGAAAAGCCTTCTCTGGGGCTCTCAGCTTGGCTGGGTGACTCCCGAGGCAATAATGGACAAGGAGAATGCCGGACAGGCAAGGCTCCTGTATAACCTTACCAAATTCCGTAAGTCTGCCCACGATATATTTGAAGGCGGTCGTTTCCTCGGCGAGTTCGTCCCCGGCGGCGACAATCCCACGCGCGATATCCCCGGATATCAAAACACCCATGTAGTGATGGGAGCAATCTGGGAGACCGTCAAGGGACGCAAGGTATATGTAGTAGTCAATATGGATTCCGTCGAACATCAGGTCAAGCTGCCCGACGGGCGCAACATAGTTGTAGTGTCTCGCGACGCTAAGAGACAGTGGAGATAAAGCGCTGAATTAAAGCAGCGGAGAGAATATCCTGGCGAAGGATTCCTTGGACTTTTGAGCCCTGGAACGACTTCGCCAGGTTTCTATATCCAGGTATTCAGAATACTTCTCATCTTCCAGGAAAACGTTTCTCGCCTGAATTGCGAGGTCTTCGTCGTAGATAAAGGCGTTTATCTCGAAATCCAGTTCATAGCTGCGGATATCTACATTCGTAGAGCCTACAGTAACGAACGAGTCGTCAGAGACTATAGTCTTTGAGTGCATATATCCCTTGCGGTAGAAAGCTACCTTAACCCCGGCTGTAAGCGCTTCTTCGATGTAGGACATGCTGGCCAGGGGGACCAGAACGCCGCGGTCGCCCCGGTACGGGATCATTATCCTTACGTCTATTCCGGCGAGCGCGGCGTTCCTAAGGGCCAGCATGATCGGCTCGGTAGGAATAAAGTACGGGCTCTGGATGTAGACATAGCGTTCGCTGCGGGTGATGGCCCTGATTATTCCCTGCATGATCACCCTCCACTCGTCGAAGGGGCCTGCGGTAAGGACCTGCATGGTAACGAAGCCTCCACTCTCGATACGCGGATAATACTCCGAGCCGTCTACGAAACGCTTGCTGGAAAACTGCCAGTCTGTAAGGAAACTGGTCTGCATTTCGGCTACTGCAGGGCCTTCGACCCGCAGATGGTCGTCGCGCCATACTCCCCACTTCAGACCGTCTCCATAGCGCTGGGCAATATTCATTCCTCCAAGGTAACCTATCTTTCCGTCTATCACTACGACCTTACGGTGATTACGATAGTTGGACGAGTCTGAAAGGAAAGGAAGCCTGATCTTGATGAACGGCTCCACCTCTACTCCGGCTTTTCTGAGTTTTCTGTAGAATCTCTTCCTGAAATAGTTCGCTGCGTCGTCGTACTGGACTCTGACTTTGACTCCCTCCTGTACTTTTTGGATCAGCAACTGGGCTACCTTCTGCCCTACCGGATCGTCCTCGAATTTAAAGAACTGGAAGTGGATGTGGTGTTTGGCCTGCCGCATGTCACTCATCAGATCATCCAGCATTGCATAAAACTCGGTGTACAATTTCAGCCCGTTGCCGGTCAGGCAGATTGCCCGGTTGGTACTTTCGCAGAGCGATGCCAGATCTGCGTATTTGTCTCTCGGTTCCTGGACGAAATTTCCTACCGAATCGAGGGTTCTTTCTTTGTAGATATCCAGTCTGGAAGTATTTATAAGGCGTCTTTTCTTATGTTCTCTTCCGAAGAAATAATAGAGGATAATACCGACTATCGGGAACAGAATAACGACCAGTAGCCAGGCCAGGGTGTGGACAGGTTTCTTGTTCTCGCCGAGAATGAATAGAATCACACTGACGAGAATCAATGTTTCGAGTATGCTGAAAAACGTGTTCACTGTACTGCAAATATAGTAATATTCTTACTTGCGCGCCATTTTCGCGTGTTATGGCGCCGGGGAGTCTCCAAATCATCGTTTCCGCGCCAAATACCTTGATTTTGGCGCCAATCGCTCCAATTTCCCCTCCACCGGCGCCATTTTCGCCTCTTTTGGCGCCGCGGGGCCCTCAAATCATCGTTTCAGCGCCAAATACCTTGATATTGGCGCCGGATTTTCCGTTGGGATTACTATATTTGCTTCGTTGACCAATTTATTAAAGCTATGACGAACTTCTACGACTCGCAAGCGATTTGCGAATTCACATTTTCCAAATTGTGCCCCTGTTGGCATTTGTTTACTCCAGAAAATTGTCCCATTATCTTCACCACAATAGAAGATTATAAGATCGGAGTGTCTTTATTCGGGATAGCGGCATTAATATGTCGTAATGTTAAGGTAATTACCTTCGAACTAATGAGCAATCACATCCACGCTACTATTTGTGGCACAGAAGAGAGCGTTAGGGAATTCTTCAGATTATTTAGGTCTCTTCTGTACAAATACTTCAAAAGTAAGGGCGGAGGTTCTTTGCCGGAACAGTTTGACTGTTCACTCCGAGCAATTGAAACACTGGATGATATGAGAAGTGTTGTTGTCTACAACAATCGAAACGGCTATCTCGTCCATCCGGAGCACTCTCCGTATTCTTATCCATATGGTGCAAATTCTTATTTTTTCAATCCTTCAGCAAAAGATTTATATACCTGCGCAAGGACAAAATTCAAGATGAAAGATCTTGAGAAACTGGCTCACACACACGCTGTTAGAGATATCCAGGACCAGATCTACGTTGTGAATGGTTACATTTCTCCATTATGTTTCTGCGATATCGAGACTGGTGAGAAACTATTCCGAAACGCTGCACATTACTTTTACTGCTTATCTCGGAATATTGAGTCACAGAAAAAGATAGCAGGAGAGATTGGAGATACAGTCTTCTACACAGACGATGAGCTCTACTCCGTAGCCAGCGCCATTGCGGCGAAAAAGTATGGTCTTTCTCTCACACAAATACCAAAGGAAGCAAAGATAGAGATTGCAAAGACCCTTCATTTTGACTACAACGCGAGTAACAAAGCTCTTACTCGAATGCTGAAATTAGATATCTCTCTGATAAACACTCTTTTCCCTCCCCGATCATAACTCCACCATGCCACGGCGCCATTTTCGCCTCTTTTGACGCCGGGGGGAGGATATAATAGAAATTTGTTAACTTAGCACCATGAAAAAGATTCTGGCTATCTGCGCATTGCTTTCTCTTTGCCTGTTTTCCTGTACCAGGTGTACTGAGGAACAGAAGGGCTCTTCTTCTGAAAAGGAACAGCCCGAACAGACAGAACCGGTTGATAAGCCCGGAACCGATAATACCGATCCCGTAACTCCGGCAGACCCCCCGAAAGATCTTGTCATAGTAGCTTATGTAACCTACTGGGATACCGTTATTCCGGACCCTACTCTCGTAACCCATATCAACTACGCCTTCGGTAAGGTCGCAATTACCTTCAATAAAGTAGAGATCTCGAACGAGAGCCGTCTGAAGACTATAGTGAAGCTGAAAGAAAAGAACGAGAAACTGAAAGTTCTTCTCTCTATCGGAGGATGGGGCGCAGGAAACTTCAGCGAGATGGCGGCAGACCAGGCTCTCAGGAAGAGCTTCTGCGAAGACTGCCTCGCTAAATGCAAGACTTACGGTCTTGACGGTATCGACCTTGACTGGGAGTACCCTACGAGCAATATGGCCGGTATTTCCAGTTCTCCCAGCGATACCAGAAACTATACCTCTCTTCTGAAGGACCTTCGCGAAGTACTCGGCAACGACTATCTTATTACGATGGCCTCTTCGGCAAACGCTAAATACGTAGACTTCAAGAGCTGCATCCAGTATATGGACTTCGTCAATCTGATGACCTACGACATGGGCCGTCCGCCTCGGCATCACTCCGCGCTTTATCCCTCAAGCGGTAAAACCAGCCTCAGTGTAGACGAATCAGTTGAGCTCCACAATAAAGCCGGCATCCCTTTCGAGAAGATAGTGGTAGGAGCTCCCTTCTACTGCAGGGCCGCAAGCGGAAACGACTCCAGCGACGGAGCATACTGGTGTAAGATGGGACCTCTCTTTGAAAAATATACGGAGAAATGGGACGACATTGCTAAGGTCCCTTATCTTGCAGACAAAGATGGGAATATGGTTTACGCCTACGACAATCCTGCTTCTATCGGACTTAAAGCCGATTACGTCCTCCAGAAGGAACTCCGAGGAATGATGTTCTGGAACTGGGAGGGAGACAACAGTACAACCTGGGAGATGACTCATGCCATCTACGACAAGTTCTTCTCCAACAACTAAACCTGCTGAAAATGAGTACTAAAATCCTAAAGGTAAGAGGAAGACGCGAGATGGCCCGCTGGGTCAATTTCCCCCTCGATCTATATAAAAACTGCGAGTATTATGTCCCTTCGCTCAGAGGCGATGAGTTCGATACCTTCAACCCTAAGAAGAACGATGCCTACGAGTATTGTGAGGCTGAGTGTTATCTCGCCTACAAAGACGGCAAGATAGCAGGCAGGGTTGCAGCCATCATCCACCACAACGCGAATAAAAAGTGGGGCAAGGAAACCGTCCGCTTCGGATGGATAGACTTCATCGAAGATAGAGAGGTCTTGAAGGCCCTTATCGATGCCGTCGAAGACTTCGGCCGCCAGCGCGGTTGTACGGAAATCAATGGGCCTCTGGGCTTTACCGACATGGACCGCGAGGGCCTGCTGGTCGAGGGCTACGACGTTCTGTCTTCCTTCACCTGCATCTACAACTACCCCTACTACGATCCCATGCTCGCCGAACTCGGCTTCACGAAGGATGTGGACTGGACTCAAAGGGTTGTGGACCTGGAGCCTGAGCTCCCGAAGATGTTTAAGCTCGCTCCCTATATCGAGGAGCGCTCCAATATCCATATCGCCGGCGGCAAGTCGATGAAAGAGATTGCCCGCCGCTACGGAATGGAGATTTTCCACATGTACAACGAGAGTTTCGCGCCCCTCTACGGCTTTGCTCCCCTGACCGACCGCCAGATCAAGGCCTACCTCGCAACCTACGTCCCCATCCTCGATCCGGACTTCGTCGCCATCGCCGTGAACGACCAGGACAAGCCCATAGGCTTCGCATTCTGCGTCCCGACCCTTGCGACCGCGGTCAAAAAGTCCAACGGCCGCCTGCTGCCATTTGGCATCTTCCGCATCCTCAGGGCCCTTAAAAAGCCCACGGCCCTGGAAGCCCTGCTTATCGGCGTGCTACCCGAATTCCAGGGCGCCGGAGCTCCCGTGCTTCTCTTCAAAAAGATCCACGAAAGCTGTATCAAGCGCGGCGTAACCCGAATCATCCTTAATCCTCAGCTTGAGGAAAACTATAAAGTACAGACACTGTTCGAACAGTACAAACCTACCTTCTATACCAGAAGGCGTTCATACATAAGAGAAATCAAGTAATAATGAGATCAGCAATCTACGGCGCCGGTTCTCTCGGAACTATCCTTGGCGCATTCATTACCAAAAACGGAGGTCAGATCGACCTGATCAACCACAACAAAGCCCAT
>ONOI01000061.1 GCA_900319375.1 uncultured Bacteroidales bacterium
GATCCACCTCTTCCCATCCCGAACAGAGAAGTTAAGCACACTAACGCCGATGGTACTGCCCCACCAGGTGGGAGAGTAGGCAGCTGCGGCTTTTCGGAAACCCCGATCGAGAAATCGATTGGGGTTTCTTTTTTTTGTGCCCGGTTATGTCGTCTTATTCTGGCAGAAATTTCGCCCCTTTATCTCGTTCGCAACGCCGTTTTTGCGCAAGGTGGAATTCCAAGGCGGGTACCTTGTTCGCAAAACCCCATCACACGCCTTCTGGCGCACAAGGTGTCGCCCCTTTTCTTCCACCTTGCACACCCTGGCGTGGGAGAAGCCCCAAAACCGCGCACCTTCATCAACCTCGTACTTCTCCGTGGGGGATAACCTCCTGATTATCAGCAAAATCATCAAATAAGGTCTGTCGAAATCAAAGGACCTAATTCATTTATTTCCCTGAGAGTCAAAGACTTGTCTCTCACGCCAAGAATCATCAAGTATCAATAATCGAGCGTCAAACTGATAGATCGCGCTGCGCCGAGCTCGTCGGGGCGGCTCAGCTTGCGCGATTAGTGTGACGCGGAGGGGATAATTCGGGGTATTATCTGGCGACGGGCCCCGGCAACCCCGATGCCGGGGCCCTTGATAGACCGGTTGCTCGCATAACTCGCTCCCTATGCGGAGCGCCATCTCAGCCTCCCGCCCTCCGGGCCGGTCGGCCAAACTGGCGACACAGAAAAAAGGACAGAGGGAACAAAGAAAATAAGGAAGTGGCTAGAGCGGGGCCACCTTATTTTTAATATAAATTATTTGTAATCAAATAATTATCGGATTGATATATAATCGTCCTGAAACATTACTGAAACATTATTGTCAGTAAGTAGCTTTCTCTGGCGGTTTAGTTCACTTAGGAGTCGACTAATTCAATGTCTTGGGCGCGGAAAGGATTCCTTTGAGCGCATCTCGATACTTTCGGGAAACAGGGATACGGGCGTCATCGACATAAAGCGCATCCGGGGTGGTGCTTTTGATGCGGGTTGCATTGACTAGATAGGAGCGATGGACCCGGAGGAAGCCACTACCGAGGATGGATACCCAGTGCGAAATGGGCGTTTTGTTCCGATAAACGGTGCCGTCTGCGAGTAGGATATAGACTTCTGTGTCGCGGGATTCAATATAGAGGATGTCGGCTATCGGTACGGAAACCTTCTGGCGGTCCGAGACGAAATCGATGGTTGATTCTTCCTTTGGCAACCATCTCTTTGCGGCTCGGTCCATGAGCATCCCCCAGGCATATCCGGCTCCCAAGAGGACGATGGCTAGAACCGGATTGTAAAGGAGTATGGGCGTTGTAACGGTGAGCGGGTTTTCCGGTGGATCCAGGACGATCAGGTGAGCTAGGAACACCAGGAGTTCCTCCAATAAGATGATGGCCAAAAACAGTCCAACATAGGCCATCGGTTTCCTGGCAATCAAAGGCCCTTCATCCTCGTCCCACTCGGATTCTAGTGTCGTTTTTGTCGGCAGTTGCGGCATCAGATAGCGGAGCGCTAAGATGCCGGGCAGGTAAAGGGTCGCGATGAAAAATGCCTCGTCGAAGCGATACGAAAGGCTTAGGAACCTTATTCAAGCGGGTGTACATACTTTTGTGCCAGACCAAGTCCGACGACATGAAAAGAACAATAACCATTCTGAGCTGCCTGCTCCTTCTGATGGCTTGCACGCCTAACGGTATCACAAAGGTGAATCTCCGCACGGTCTTCCCGCTCGGCGTCATCCGGAACGGTGTCAATTACTACTGTTGCCAGGCACTCCGTCTGGAAGAATATGTCCTTCCAGGAACGGTTACCCTCCCCAAAGACACGGAATACATCTTATTGAAATACACCCTTTAACCCAAGATTCTTGCCATGTTTACTTTATTCCACGACGGCGGCATCTTTGCTATGACGGTCATCACCATTCTGTTCATCGCCCTTCTGCTTGCGGCTTGGAAGGCCCCGCGCTGGGTTCGCGAGATCGGCCATTTGGCTTTGGCCTTTGCCGCGATTATGACGCTCATCCCGTTGCACAACGCCGGCAATGCGGTCATGCAGGCCGGCGACATCTCCCCGATGCTCATCTGGGACGGCATCAAGTGCCTCACCATCGCGCCCATCTACGCGCTCATAGTGTATAGCGTCTCGCTAATCATTCGGATTGTCCAGAAACCCCGGCTGTAATCCGGTCTGAAGCAAATTTGCTCTCTTGCGCCACAAATTGCTCTTGATCTCACTTCGCTATCCGAGGTCTGCAGCATTTTTATGACTGAGAGGCCGATAATGCGGCAGAGAGTTTCTATCCGCCACGGAGAAATAAAGCGGGTTCGAGTCCTTCCAAAGGTACGGATTTCATTTTCCGGAATTACTGAAGCGGTACTGAAACATTTTGCGAAAAACAATCTCAAAAGTATAAAAACGACAAATACAACTATTTGGTAATCAAGTGGTTGTATTTGTACGCGAGTCCAGAGTATTAGCACTTCCGGCAGATTACCCACTACCGCTGGAATATATATTCCCCCTGCTGGCTCGCTCCCCGCGAAGGGTAGGTCCCACTCATCGCACTGCCGCTTCACTCGCGGCGTCAGAAAGAGTTGGGGCTGTGTTTTTTGAGGAGACGGGCAAAAACCTGTTTTTTGTCCGTCCCCGGAGAAAAACATAGACCTGGCGGACACTCACGCCCGCAACTTGCTAGTCGTCAGGAGCGGCCGCAGGTCCTTCGCGCGGTCTCTCCCGCTCGGCGCAAAGCAATCGCACTTCCCCTCCCGCCCCGTCCCAGCCCCGGTAGGCCAGCTGCGGCAATTTCCGTCAAGTAGCCTTCCCGGCAATATGCCCCACAATATGTTCTAGTAAGGGTGATGTTTGCAGCTAAGGCCCAAATCGGCCCTAGCCGTCCCGGTTACCTGCCACAGAACACCTTCTAGCGGGGGTAGCCCTTGCGGCTACTTGGCGGAAACGGGCAAAAGGCGTAGCACTATCACGCTTTCACTACCACTCCGTCCCGCGCAAGAAATACTTCGTACATCTCTGCGGGAATTTCCGCAGAGTAACCCCAACTTTCCGTTAAGAGTCCCTTTTTGCCAAGATGAAGCCAGACGATATGCCCTACAGCGCATTCTGAGAGGGGCAAACTGGCTTCACACGACGAGATGGGCCTATGAAGCCAGGCCCGAGCCCTTAGAGGTCATTCTGAGAGGGGTGCTCTGGCTTCATCTTGGCGGAAATCCCTCAAATCTCCTTTTCCGCAGAGTAGTATCAAGTTTTTAGATCAAAACCGTTACTCCAGAATCTTTTTGTAGAGGCTCTTGAGCTGGTGACTGAGGGCTTTTTCGTTAAGGGGGTCGGTGTCTTCTGAAGAGTTGGCGTTGTAGAAGACAATCTTGTCAGTCTGTGAATCCAGAACTGCGACGGTGACATCAGAGATGTTGGTGTAAGGGACACTGTACATAATGATGGTGCCGAGTGAGATTATCGCAACGATGACAGCAACTGCTGCGCTGACTGCCACATCCTTATAGATTCCCTTAGGGTCGCGTACCATTCCGTTTTCGAAGAGAACGATACCGTAGCGGTGTCCTGAGGATTCCAGGAGGTAGTCAAGAGACTGGGGGATGGGGACATTGCCGCGTTCTTTGGCACTCTTGGACTTGAGAAGGCTGAGAAATGCCGCAGCTTCTCCTTTTTGCTCATCGTTAAGGGTAATCCTTTCGGCGACAGGCACTCCGATTTCTTGAGTAAGTCTGCAGATCAGTTCCTCTGATGCTAGGGAGAGGGAATCGTCGAAGACTCGGCGATTGTCCTTGTCCATATATACAATAGCAGAAGCGGGGCCCAGAAAGGCCAGGTCTTCAGTAATGTCTTCACGGGTGTAATCCGAATAATAGCGTGATGCGCTGCAGGAGATGAGCATCAACGCAGCGGAAAGGACCAATAAAAGTCTCTTAATCATTAGATTTCAGATTTGATGTTGTAGTGGTTGCGCTCGACTGAGCTGCGGGAGATCATCTCTCCGAGGAAGCCCGCGAGGAAGAAGAGTACGCCGATCACGATGGCGAGCAAAGCCAGGAAGAACAGTGGCTGCTCGGTGACGGGCCTGAAGGCCTCGCCGCGACCCTGGGCGACCAGTTTTTCTACGATAATCCAGATAGCCATCACGAAACCTACCAGGAAGGTGAAGATTCCGCTGTAGCCGAAGAAGTGCATCGGTTTCTTTCCGAAGGTGGACAGGAACCAGAGGCTGAGCAGATCGAGGAAGCCGTTTACGAAGCGGCTCATGCCGAACTTGCTCTTTCCGAATTTGCGCTTGGCGTGCTGGGTAGGCTTTTCGGTAATCTTCGTAAATCCCGCATTTTTAGCAAGATAGGGGATATAGCGGTGCATCTCGCCGTAGACCTCGATATTCTTTACGACCTCGCTCCGATAGGCCTTCAGGCCGCAGTTCATGTCGTGGAGCTTAAGACCGGTAATCGAGCGGGCGGTAGCATTATATAGCTTCGAAGGAAGATTCTTTGTCAGGGCGTTGTCCTTTCTATGCTGCTTCCAGCCGGAGACTATATCCCAGCCCTCTTCCTTTATCATACGGTACATCTCGGGCACTTCCTCCGGAAAGTCCTGCAGGTCTGCGTCCATGGTCACGACCACCTCGCCGGCGGCGCGTGCGAAGCCGCAGTAAAGCGCGGCAGACTTGCCGTAGTTGCGGCGGAAGCGGATGCCGTGGACCGAAGGGTTCGATCCGGCAAGGCGAAGGATCTCATCCCAGCTGCCGTCGTCCGAACCGTCGTCGACCATAATTATTTCATAGGAAAAACCGCCGTCTTTCATCACGGAGTCTATCCTGGAGACGAGCTCCGGGAGGCTTTCCCGCTCGTTGAGAAGCGGGACTATAATGCTGATATCCATATATTAAATATCGTCGTCATCGAAAATGTTTTTCTTCCCGACAAGGCTGCTGGACATAATCGAGGATAGAATCCATCCGTAGACGAAGCACCAGATAAGGTTGCTTACCAGCGAGATGACTCCCATCTTGCTCTCGAGACCCTCGAGGGCTGCCATCGAGTTGGAGTCAAGCATACCGGCTGTCTGTTCGAAAGCGGTATTGAAAGCCTCTGTAATCTGTCCGGGGAAGACGTACTGTACTGAAATGTAGCTGCAGGCGGCGGTTATGATAGCCGAGAACAGGGCGATCAGAGTACCGTAGCCCAGCAGATTCTGGCGGGTTACTCCTTCGTAAGAGCCAAGAAGCTTCTTCATGAAGAATCTCATAAGGAGGATACATCCGACAAATTTACCGGCCCAGAGGACAGTAGAAAGAATACCAACGAGAAGGGGACTTTCTGCAGTACTGAGAATACCGTTGATGAAGATGTATCCGCCTGAAATCAGACCGAAAAAGAGGGCCGCTTTTGCAGCCTCGCTGCTAAGAATCTTGCTATCTATTTTTTCCATATTCACAAAGATAGAAAAATTTCCTATCTTTGTAGGCTTTATTAAAGTGACTTATGACAATAGCATTTACTGATGGAACCATCCGCCCCTGGGAGGATGACGAGGCGAAGAGAATATTCTGGCACTCTTCGGCACACCTTATGGCAGAAGCGCTGGAGGCTTTGTATCCTGGCGTTAAGTTTGGAGTCGGCCCCGCTGTAGAGACCGGTTTCTACTACGACGTAGATCTTGGAGGCCGCCAGATCAGCGAATCTGACCTCAAGGCGATAGAGGACAAAATGTTGGAACTCGCGAAAACCAAGGAAACTTTCGAGCGTAAGGAAGTCTCCAAGGCTGACGCTATGAAGTACTTCAAGGAGAAAGGAGATCAGTACAAGTGTGAGCTTATCGATGCTCTCGAAGACGGTACTATCACTTTCTACACAAACGGAGCCTTTACGGATCTGTGCCGCGGCCCTCACATAAAACACGTAGACGACATCAAGGCAATCAAGCTTACAGCTATCGCTGGAGCCTACTGGAAGGGCGATCAGAACCGCGAGCAGCTCACCCGTATCTACGGTGTAACCTTCCCTAAGAAGAGCATGCTCGACGAATATCTTCAGATGCTCGAAGAAGCCAAGAAACGCGACCATCGCAAGCTCGGAAAGGAAATGGGCCTCTTTACCTTCTCTTCGAAGGTGGGTCTCGGACTTCCTCTCTGGCTGCCCCGCGGAGCTCAGATGCGCTACACCCTCGAGCAGTTCCTTCGCCGCAAGCAGCAGGAACTGGGTTATCTCCCGGTTGTCACCCCTCATATCGGAGCAAAGGAACTCTATGTAACATCAGGTCACTACGCAAAGTACGGCAAGGATTCGTTCCAGCCGATCCATACCCCGCAGGAGGGCGAGGAATATATGCTTAAGCCTATGAACTGCCCTCATCACTGCGAGATTTACCGCAGCGAGCCGCGTTCGTACCGCGACCTGCCGCTCCGCTTTGCGGAGTTCGGTACGGTCTACCGTTACGAACAGAGCGGCGAGCTCCACGGACTTACCCGAGTCCGCGGTTTCACCCAGGACGACGCACACCTCTTCTGCCGCGCAGACCAGCTCCAGGAGGAGTTCGAGAAGGTTATCGACCTTATCCTCTATGTCTTCAAGACTCTCCATATGACCGAGTACATGGCTCAGATTTCGCTCCGCGATCCCAACAATAAATCTAAGTACATCGGCTCAGACGAGAACTGGGAGAAGGCAGAGAACGCTATTATCGAGTCCGCTAAGAAAAAGGGCCTCAAGACCGTTGTGGAACTCGGCGAGGCTGCCTTCTATGGACCTAAGCTCGACTTCATGGTCAAGGACGCTATCGGCCGCAGCTGGCAGCTCGGTACGATCCAGGTAGACTACAACCTCCCCGAGAGGTTCGGCCTGGAGTATACGGATGCCGACGGAAGCAAGCAGCGCCCGGTCATGATCCACCGTGCGCCGTTCGGCTCCATCGAGCGTTTCACCGCCGTCGTGCTCGAACACACCGCCGGCCATCTGCCTCTCTGGCTCGCGCCCGATCAGGTAAAAGTTCTGCCTATCAGCGAGAAATTCGCAGACTATGCAGAAAAAGTTTGTAATTCGCTAAAAAATTGCGATATTCGCGCTTCCATTGACGCCCGTAACGAGACGCTCGGTAAGAGGATCAGGGAAATAGCCCTTCTCCGCGTACCTGTGCTCGCGATAGTGGGTGAAAAAGAGGCCTCGGAAGGCACAGTCTCGGTACGCCGGGAAGGTGTCGACCAGGGCTCTATGCCAGTGGAGCAATTTATTAACTTTATTAATACAGCAATAGCTGAAGAATTATCCTAATGCCGGGTCCTTACAAGCCAAAGCCCTCAGGAATGCGCCCCAATGGACGCAAACCCGATCCTCATCAGATGATGAAGTCTGATGAGAACGAGCTTCGTATCAACGAGCAGATAACGGCCCCAGAGGTACGTCTCGTAGGAGATAATATCCCTGAGCAGGGCATCTGGCCCCTTCAGAAGGCCCTCCGTCTGGCGGATGAGCTTGAACTCGACCTCGTAGAGATCAGCGCCAAGGCAGATCCGCCCGTCTGCAAGATACTCGACTACGAAAAGTACATGTATCAGCAGAAGAAGAAGGCAAAGGAGATGAAGAGCAACGCGCAGAAGGTTGTGATTAAGGAGATCCGTTTCGGCCCCAACACAGACGAACACGATTTCCAGTTCAAGCTCAAACACGCGAAGGAATTCCTCCAGGAAGGCTCGAAGGTAAAAGCTACGATATTCTTCAGAGGCCGTTCGATCATGTTCGCAGAGCAGGGCGAGAAGCAGCTTCTCCGCTTTGCAGTAGAGCTTGAGGAGTTCGGCAGGGCCGAGAACATGCCTGTCCTCGAAGGAAAGAGGATGACTATGATGCTCGCGCCCAATAAAAAGAAATAAGCCGTAGAGAGTACGGTATAGTATATTTATTAACAAAACATTCAACAAAATGGCAAAGCTTAAAACCAATCCCGGTGCTAAAAAGCGTTTCACGCTTACCGGATCGGGCAAGATCAAGAGGAAACATGCTTACCACAGCCACATCCTCACCAAAAAGACCAAGAAACAAAAGAGAAACCTCGATCATTTCGCCATCATCGAGTCGGCTGATATGAAAAGGGTACGTGAAATGTTGGTGCTTTAAAAGTTTAGAATTATGCCTAGATCAGTCAACTCAGTAGCCTCAAGGGCACGCCGCAAGAAGATTCTTAAGAGAACCAGCGGCAACTTCCTCGCCAGGAGGAACGTTTGGACGGTTGCAAAGAACACCTACGAAAAAGGTCTCACCTATGCATACCGCGACCGTAGAGCCAAGAAGCGCAATTTCCGCGCACTTTGGATTCAGCGAATCAACGCAGCCGCACGTCAGTACGGTATGACTTATTCTCAGTTCATGGGCGCTCTCGCGCATCAGAACATCGGGCTGAACCGTAAGGTTCTCGCCGACCTCGCCATGAACAATCCGAAGGCATTCGAAGCTATAATTAAGTCGGTTAACAAGAAGTAAATGCCGTGAGCCTGAAGGATTTTACCCGCAACCGTTGGACTAAGCTCACATTCTGGGCTTTGCTCTACATCGCATGGGTAATCTGGCTTGGCAATTTTTGGTGGCTTTTCGGCCTGGTGATCATCTTCGATGTTTTCATCACTCAGAAAGTCCATTGGAACTTTTGGAAAAAGAGATATAAGGAGGGCGAGAAAAAAGACCCCGTCAATGATTGGCTTGACGCTATCATCTTCGCGGTAATCGTCGTTACTTTCATCAACATTTTCTTCTTCCAGGCCTTTAAGATTCCTTCATCCTCGATGGAAAAGACTCTCTACACAGGAGATCATCTTTTCGTCGGCAAATTGACATACGGACCACGCATCCCGCAGACTCCGCTGACTATTCCCTTCACTCACAATACCATCTTTGGTAAAGAGTCGTATTCGAAGCTTATCCAGAGTGATTACAGGAGACTGAAAGGATTCAGGAAAGTTCAGAGAGGCGATATCGTGGTGTTCGGATTCCCGAACGGTGACACCGTTCTCCGTAAGGCTCCGGTAGAGGATTATTACACCCTCTGCAGGTTCTACGGAAAAAAGACGGTCATCTCTAAGCTTGGACCCCTCGTTGTCCGCCCCGCGGATAAAGTAGATCACTACGTTAAGAGATGTGTTGCGATCCCCGGAGATACCCTCGAGGTCAAGGATGGCCTTGTATGGATCAACGGAGAGAAGCAGGAAGTTTACAAAGGAATTCAGTTCACCGATCGCTTAGAGAAGGTGCAGGGCGATTATAGGGAAATATTCCCGTTCTCGCCGGACTACACCTGGAGCAGGGATTACTTCGGACCTCTTTGGGTCCCTCAGAAGGGGGCGACCGTGAGGCTCACTTCGGAAAACCTTCCGCTTTACAGAAGGATAATCGAAGTCTACGAGCATTCTTCGCTTGAAGAAGCTCTTGCCGCAGGGGAGTACACCTTCAAGATGGACTACTACTTTATGATGGGAGACAACAGACACAACTCCCTCGACTCAAGGTACTGGGGCTTTGTTCCCGAAGACCACATAGTCGGAAGGCCTGTTGTGGTGTGGCTCTCTACGGACTCGGGGAAGAGATTCCCGCGCAACATACGCTGGAAGCGTTTCCTGAAGTTCGTTTAGTAACGATTATTAATAAATAAAAAACTATAATTATGGCAAAGGTTTGTCAAATAACCGGAAGAAAGAGAATGAAAGGCAACAACGTTGCCCATTCCAAGCTGCGCACTAAGCGCGACTTCTCCGTCAACCTCAAGAACAAGCGTTTCTGGAGCGAAGAGGAGAAGAGGTACATTACCCTCAAGGTTTCCTGCAAGGGTATGAGAATCATCGAGAAGAATGGCCTCGAGGCTACTCTCCGCGATGCACAGAAGAAAGGATTTGTTAACCTTGTTTAAATTTTTGAACTATGGCAAAGAAAGCAAAAGGTAACAGGGTGCAGGTCATCCTCGAGTGCACAGAACAGAAGGCTAGCGGCGTTCCCGGAATGTCCCGCTACATCACCACCAAGAACAGGAAGAATA
>ONOI01000058.1 GCA_900319375.1 uncultured Bacteroidales bacterium
GGAACTCGAGCAAATACTTCTGGCCGTCTTTACGGATACTCAGACCGTCTCCGGCATAAACTGAGATGCAGGCCGAAAGAGCGAGTAGTATTGATACTATCCTTTTCATCATCATCTTACGCCGTATTCGATTGTACTTTTAAGCAGTGAATAATGAGCACCGTCCGGGCCCTTGCCGGCTCTCTTCTCAAGCAGCCTGAGCACCTTGTGGAGTTCGGCATAGACAGTGGACTGAGTAATCCGTCCTCCGCCGAAAGACTTGGGCTCCCATTCGAAGCCTGATACCTCACTGTAGGTTATGCCGCCGAGTGCCGGGTCAGGTGTCATAAGATCGCAATGCGACTGGGCGATGGCCTGCGGGGCCTCGCTGATATTGGGATTCTTGAATCCTGCGGTAGCCATCAGGCTCTCCACATAAATCCTCTGGAAGAGCCGGTCCGCTTCGGTGAGTTTTTTACCTTTGACCGTGCGCTTCCACACATTGTCGAACAGGATATCGTTTACAGCCTTCATATCCAGCTGCTTACTTTCGATCCCATCGATTATCGCGGCGGCAAAAGGCTTAGACATAAGATTGGAAGCTATGCCTGTGCGGACACTCTCAACCGGAGAACCTACGACAGGGAGCCTTCCCAGGACCTTCTTGTCTTCCATCCAGTCGAGATCGTTGTACATATTGAAGATTTCCTTGAGCGCACGCCTCTGGACTGCCTCGGGCACGTTCTCAAATCTCTTGAAACCATCGCCGGGGACTGTTTCGTTGCGGTAAATGCCTTCGATGTTAGCCATGATGTGGCCGGCGTAACGCATATACTGGTTGACGAGTCCCAGATACAACTCCGTCCTGTACTTCATGTCCGGATCGCTCTTGTCGTCTATCCAGTCCATGAAATTGGACATGATGTACTTCAGGTTCCTGATACCGGCCGCAGTGGCGGCAAAAACATCATTGCTGAGGTCTTCGGTCTGGCAGCGCGGATCGAAGAAAAGTCCCATCTGCTGCTTTCCGTAGCGATATACGGGAGAGAATGCGACGGAATCCGTTATCCACTGGGTGGTGATGCGGGTTTCCTCTTCAAAACTCCCGGCATCGAAAACCGGAGTGTATCCCCACCGTATTGCATAATAATCGTATTTGCCGAAGCGTGGAGGAGTCAGCTTGACACCCCTTTTCTTGTCGCCGGGACCGGCCACATAGTTGAAGCGGGCATAATCCATGATGGACATCGTAGTGCCGTTCTCGCTGCTGAAGGCAGGATCAAGCAACTGGTCCATGGTGATACAGGTAGAAGCACTCATATTGTGCATCAGGCCCAGCGTATGTCCCACTTCGTGTTTGATGACATACATGAGTGCATCGCCGAGAACTTCCTTTGGTATATCGACGCTGCGCACATCGGGATCGGCCTGCGCCGTCTGGGCGAACATCCAGACGCTGAGAAGCTTGATCACATCGTGATACACCCAGACGGAAGCATTGATGATCTCTCCGCTGCGCGGATCCACCCACGAGGGACCCATGGCATTCTGGATTGCTACAGGAGCATAACGGATACAATTGTAGCGAATGTTTTCAGGATCGAAATCAGGGTCGTCCTCGGGGAAAGGGAGGGCCTGCATGGCGTTTTTGAAGCCGATGCGCTCGAACACTTCGTTCCACTGGAGCACTGCATCCGCAATATATGGCTTCCACCACTCGGGGAATTTGTCATCGATGTAGAAAGTGATAGGTTTTACCGGCTCGACGGCTTCTCCCCTTCTGTACGCAGCGGTATCGGAGGGTTCCAGACGCCATCTGTTGGCAAACCAAATGTCTTTGGTCGTAGAATTGAGATCCTCCACGGCGGCGCGCCTGGTAAAGAAGAATCCGATTCGCGGATCTGCGATTCGCGGGTGGTAGATTTCGGTGGGAAGCAGCAGGAACGAAGTCACGCTCTCAACCGTGAACGGGATATTCTTGCGGTTCTTGGAGTCGTAGGTGTATGACCTGCTGACCGAAACCGAGAAATTGTCGTCGAAAGACCTCGCCGAGACCACATAGGACAAGTCTTTTTTATAGTTTTTCTTGAGGTCTCCCCCGCCCATCGGGTTGGACTGGGTAGGATCGAGTTCTTTCCTGTCGGAAAGGAAATAGTCTGTCATGTCGACAAGATACTTTCCTGACGGCGCATCTAACTTGAGCTTGAACTTTTCGACAGCCGCGCCCGTATGGCTTACAGAAAGAGCATCCATGATATTGCTCTCGGAGGAGAGGTAGTCAAAACTTACTTCCTTGAGACGGAGGGTACTGTCCACCATCTCGAAAGTGTAAAAATTCAGTCCGCCTACATCCTTGAGGCCGACATTGCCTAGACGGTTGTTGCTGGTGGACCTGACGGTCGTCGCCATAGCCCATGTTCTCCCGAGCAGGGTGTCGGGAATCTCCATGAGTATTTTTCCTTTTTCAACATAAGCTCTCACGGCAGTGGTATCCTTCCCCGCAGCGAGAAACTGGAGGGAAAGAAGAGCCAAAGCCAATACAATTCTTCTCATTCTTATCCTATTTTAATGTTGATGTGATTGCCGTTATTTTTCCGAAGCCGCCATACACTCCGTTGTCCTTGAAGGTAAAAAGGCCGGTGCTGACATTGAAGGGACGAAGATAAATCTTTCCCTCTCCGGTGGATTCGTTGTACGTGCTGATTACGATCTGGAGCCGGTTGGTCGGAAGCTGGAATCTGTAGGAAGCCACGTCGTAGCCGTGGGTCCCGTACCAGCCCTGGGTATAGAATTTAATCCCGGTTATGATCTCGTCCGCATCATCGGGTTTCCAAGTCAGCTCACGGTAGGCCGGAGTGCCGCCGATCGCCGCTACCGAATAGATTTTCTTGTCGGACGCCATGAACAGTATCTCCGAATTGTCGCAGAAAGCATAGTACTTCACATCCGAATGCCACTGACTGTCATCAAGTGCGTAATAAGTCAGAATATTCTTTGTGGGTTCGGTATAGATGATATGGTGAGAACCTGTCCTGTCTTCGATAAGAAAAGCGGCGGTTCCGTTCTTTCCGGCTCCGGCCCATAGAGATTTGCCTCCGGAAAGGTCGGCCGGAACAATCTCTGAGCTGGCAGAAAAACTGCCGTAGCCGGAGAATTGAGAGTGCATGTAATAGAAACGTCCTTCTGCCTCGTTGAAGAACACGATGTCGCTCTGCTGGACAGCATAGGCATAGCCGACATTTGTCGGGGTGAACACATCCGAAGGCACTCCGGCATATCCGGCCTTGTTGAAGATATTGTTCGTATGTCCGATATTCAGGTAAAGCTGCCTGCCGATCTGGGCTGCGGTCATTATCTGTCCGTAGTTTATCAGGTTCCTTACGTTGAGAGTCGTCTCCTTGAGCCCGTTGAAGAGCGTTCCGTCCTGCTTCGCGATAATGAAAGTCAGAGGATCAAGGGCATAAAGATGCGAATCCGTGCCCACAAGGATCAATGTCTCGTTATAGACGGCGCCATCAGAGCGCACAACCGGAAGCACGGCATTTACCGTCCCCTCCAGCGGCTCACCGTTGGCAAGGCTGTAGATGTTTCTGGTGTAACGCGGAGCGTCCATGTTGTATCCGTAGGTGGCGGCCTTGCAGGTGATCAGGTCGAAGTCGGTAGTCGCTCCGCCGTCGCGGGTATGCGCCACCAGTATACCTTCCCCAAGCGAAGATCTCACATAGACAAAGCAGGACTTGGTCTTGGAGAGACCGGTCTGGGTATCAGTTGCTGTGAAAGAAAGGCAGTACGGTGCATCATTGGGCCGGTTGGCAACCCTGTAAGTCACATCTGGAGTGTCTGCTATCACCATGCGGTCCTTGGAGACACCGGGGCGGAAATCTATCGCCCACTCGTAGCTGAACGAATCATACTCTTCGCCCCCGAGAGTCACTGCAGCCTCGAGAACGATATCATCCCCGTACAGCGTCTCAAGGGTGTCCGGGATTCCGCTAATCTCTATGTCCGGGATAGTGCGGTAAGCTACGGTGCTCAGATCCTGATAGCAAGCGCAGAAGACAGAGACAGCAAGCAGTATTGCAATAATGCGTTTGATCATAACGATATGAGGGTTGAATAGATTGTGGGAATGACGGAAGGCTTTACCCCCTGCCCTACCGGAGTATCCGCCCTGGGATAGACTTCGTAGTCTTCGCTATGCATGTAGGGAGCATCGGGATGAGCCGTATCGTGATCGCGAACCAGTTCTCTTACTCTTTTGTTGAGAGCGCTCCACCAGGTGGGGTCTTTGTAGATGAGTCCGTTCTCCGCAGTGGCATCGCCTTTGGACCTGACACACTTGTCGATTTCGTCGCCATACTCTTCTACAAGAATCCTGTGGAGAGCCTTGCTGTATCCGGTACTGATATACAGATACCAGTTTTTCCAGACAGCAGGCACCGGACGCGCATACGAATCGGTCCACTTGACTACGGCCTTACTGTAAGCCGGCAGCCCCTCACGGAAAAACTCGTTGGGAACTATCGAAAGCACTATGACTTTTTGTTCTACTCCTTCCTTGAGGGCCTGTACCCTGATGACTATGTCGGCTGAGAGTTCTCCTGCCTTGATCACAGACGAGAGTATCTCATAGTCACCTGGGCCCGCAATGGAGTCCTTGACCTCAAGGGTAATCTCCCTGTCATAATCGGCCGGTATGCCCAGCACATTGACCTTGACATGAAGATCCCGGTATTCTTCGGTCATTCCCCGAAGCGAAAATGAGTTCTCGACTCCGTCAAAATAAACTGAGCAGTCTTTCATGTTGAAAGTCTGAATCTCACTCTTCTCGCAGGAAGACAGAAAAACGGCGGCTGCGACAGCCAATAATAGTACTGTTATCTTTTTCATAATTCCTGTTTTCTTCCGTAAGACAATTCATCGACAGGGTAAGGATATGCGCCAAGCGAATGCATCCTGTTAAACCATGTAGGATCCAAATCGATATAATAATGGCTTTTTTCCCCTACCCGCCTGATGGCATAATACGCAACGCCTTCTCCACAGAACTCCTTGAAATATTCCAGAAGGACGTTCTGATAATTGGAGGATGAAGAAATATACATTCCATCCGCCGGGTCCTGAATGCCGCGGTGGCGCCGTACTTCATAAAGGTTTTCATTGACCGACTCAGTATCGCTCCTTTCTGCCGCGATTTCGGCCATGATAAGGTACAGCTCGGAGACCTTGATCATAGGTACACGGTTACGGTACCCTTCGTAGTAGGAAGAGTTGTTGTAGTACTTGTAGGGACGATAGTTGTCGCTGACAAACTTCAACATGAGAGCCGGCCCCCTTATATCCTCCGCAGATGAGACAAAGGACGGATTGAAAAGCGACACATCGGCAATGGCCTTGTCGATGAGAATTGATGACGAGCCCAGAGTGGAAGCATTGAAAATTAAAAGGTCGGTGAGATTTTGGAGCTCGCTTACTTCCAACGCAAATATCTGTTCGGAAGAGAAGGTCCAGTCTACTTCGTCATTGGATGTCGCGCTGGTCATCGCCTCCGCATCAACCCACGAAAAGGCATTTGCCGCTTTGAGTTCGGCAATCAGGTCTTCTGCCGCACTGTAAGCGGAATCAAGTTCGGACTTGAACAACAGGACTCTGACCTTGAGGGCCTTGGCGGCAAAATAGTTCATACGCTTGTCCCTGTTGTCCCAGAAGCCGTCGGCGTTGGCGTTTGCCATGAACGTTTCAGAGGCATTCCCTCTCACGGGATCCTCCGCGAGTAGTGTTATGGCCTCGTCAAGATCCTTCTCCAGAAGCTCAAGTGTCTCCCTGTAGTTTCTTTGGGGCGCGGGATCTTTGACATATTCAGTGCTGTACGGAATAGCCAGCTTCGCAAAATCATCTTCGGAAGTGAGCTGCGCCAGACCAAACATGCGCATCATGTCGAAGTGGATATAGGCTCTCAAAGCCAGAAGCTCTCCTCTCATCAGATCTCGCTCGGTCTTGTCGGAGACAATTCCGGGGCGGGCATCCAGCTCATAGAGGACCTTGTTTGCATTGGCGATCGAGAAATAACCGGCCTGCCACATATTGTGGAGAATGAGAATAAGCCTGTTGTCTTCCCATTTGTGGTTCTGGATAGCGGTAAAAATAGGGCTGGATTGGGGAGCATACGGTCCGTAGACGAGTTCGTTCACATACCAGGTCCAATACGAACCGTATTCATATTCACTGCCCATGCTGATGTAAACACCGCAAAGGGCATCCTGAAAGCCGCTCCGCGAAGAATAGAGAGTCGCATCAGAGACTTGGGTGGAAGACGTAGCCTCCAGCCAACCGTTGCAGGAGCCCAGAAGCGACACGGCTACGGCAAGACTTACTGTATACTTTATTATATTGTTTTTCATGGCAGTATCAGAATGATGCGTTTACACTCAAAGAGAACTTCCTGGCGTAGGGATAGGAAGTGCCTCTTTCCACTTCGATGGACGAGAATGTGTATATATCGTTAGTATATAGAGTGATCCTCAGTCGGCTGAGTCTGAGCGAACTTACCAGCCGCGTCGGGAACTCATAATAGACGGAAGCCGAAGACAGATGCATCACATTGTTTTTCTGGACGAAGCGGCTGGTTGGCCGGGTAAAGTAGTTGGACGCCGTATTCTGGGCTTTGTAAGGAGCAACATCTCCGGCTTTTGCCCAGCGGCCGCTGAACACCCTGCGGTCTACATTATTATCAAGAGTAGTATTCTCGACCTTGTCCAGGAGAGTGTTGTTGTACAGATAGCCTCCGGCATAGAAAGTTGCTACGAAGTTGAACCCGAATCCTTTCACTTCGCCGTTGATACCCAAATTTCCGTTGACAAGAGGATCGGACGAACCGCAGTTGTACAGATCGGCGGGATTCCACGTTGTGGTGATATTGCCATTCCTGTTGATATACACCTCATTGCCGTCGCTTGAGTTGATTCCCAGAGAGCGGACGACCCAGATGGAATGCAGGGGCATGCCGTCGTAGTACTGGATGACCGGAGCGGTGACGCCGACTTCCTTGGCAAGGGCCTGCTGCTGCTCATTGAAAGCTTTGAGCGCATCGGAGATCCTGAGGACGCGGTTGTCGTTGAAGGCTGCCTTTCCAAAGAGATTGATATATGATGCTCCGCTCCTGTAGAGAGTCCAGTTGACGCTCAGTTCTACACCTTTGTTACGGACCATGCCCATATTATCGTTGGTCATGGGGAAACCGGTCGAGGGCAACAGCGTCCTTGAGAACACCAGGTTGCGAGTATCGGCGATATAGGCGTCCGCAACGATATTGAGATTGCGTGTGCGGAAATCGATTCCGATGTTGTAGTCCATCTTTTCCTCCCAGCCCAGTTCGGGATTGGCCATATTCTGGAGGTAGGCACCGGTGAAGCCGTTATAGTAAGCCGACGAGTAATACTGATAGACGGGAAGCGCTACATTGGTGGTGTAGTTCTGGTTACCGGATGAGCCCAGGCTCGCCCTGAGTTTGAGTTGGGTCACCCAGTCGGCATAGTCTTTCATCCACTGCTCGTTGTGGAGGTTCCACGCAAGTCCGGCGCTCCAGAACACGCCCCAGTGGTTTTTGGTTCCGAACACAGAGGATGCACTTCCCTTGATGGTCGCGTCAGCCATGTAACGGTTGTCGTAGCTGTAACCTGCAGTCGCGAGAGCGCCGAGGTTGCGGTTGAGTCCGTCGGCCCCGGTAGGCACGGAATTGTCCTGATACTGACGGGCGAAAGTAATGCTCTTCATGTTGCTGTTCGGGAAGCCTTCCGTGTAGTTCACTATCTCCTCGTAGTTGGTCTGGGAGATACTCCAGTCAACGGTTCCGAAGATGTCGTGCTTGCCGCCTATGTTGTGGTTCAGCTGAGCGGAGACATCGCCGGAATATGTGGTATACCGACCGTTGGACTGAGTGTACCGGCCTCTCCGAAGGATGTCGGCAGTCTCCACAAAACTGGTATGCTGCCCGGGATAGAACTCGTCCGACCTTGTGTTCTGGGACTCAATTCCGAACCTGGCTACCATCCTGAGCGACTTCATGAACTGGTATTCCGCATAGAAATTGTTCGTGACGGAAAGATACGAACTGGTGTCGGTAGTTCCGATCGTGGCGTTGTACATCGGATTGGTCACCACCTCCCTGGAGACAGAAACTCCGTCGTAGGTGAAATACCTGGTCTGGAGAACTTTCTTCAGGTTGCCCTCTTCATCGTAAGGAGAAAAATAAGGGTTCAGTGCTGCATATTCGGAGAAATTGCCCCAGGGAGACTCTGCGCTGTTCATGTGGGAGATACCCATGATATTGCGGAAAGTCCAGCCGCCGCGCCTGTAGGCGATATTTACATTGCCACCGAACACATCACGGAAAGAACCCTTCATCGCCCCCTGGGTATCGTTGTAAGAGAAGGTCGCCAGAGCCTTGAGTTCTTTCGAACCGAGCTCGATGCTCACTGAATGCTTATGTCCGATACCAAGTCTAAGCGGTTTCGAGAGCCAGTATGTATCTTCTCCTTCCATGGCTCTTTTAAGCCTTTGGCTGTAAAGGGCTTGCAGGGCGAAAGTCTCAAACGAACTGTCGTTTGTGTAGTAGCCCTCGCGGCGCTCGACCTCGAGTTTCTCAAGGGAGTTGCACAGGTTGTAACTTGTAAGGTCGGGGGCTTCAATGGAGAGGCTTCCATTATAGGTCACACGGCTTTTGTTGTTGGTCAGAGCCTTAGTCTCGATTACGATGACTCCGTTGGCACCCTTGGAGCCGTAGATTGCTTTTGCCGAGGCGTCCTTGAGGATGGTAATGCTCTGGACCCTGTTCATATCCATGTCGGTTATCTTTTCGAGGGTGGTCTCGAAACCGTCCAGGATGAACAGAGGCTGGTTCGCCTTCGAAAGGAAGTTGCTTTTGAGGCCGGAAGTTTCTGTCGCAAGGGTGGAGGCTCCACGGATCTGCATAGAGGCCATTGCATTGGGGTTCGATCCGGCCTCAAGGTTGTCGAGAATAACGAGCGAGGGGTCCATGTTTTTGAGCGACTCCACGACATTGCTGTTGGAGACTCTCTTGATATCGTCACTGGTCATCGACTGGACCGAGCCCGTAAAACTCTCCTTGCTGCGGGT
>ONOI01000056.1 GCA_900319375.1 uncultured Bacteroidales bacterium
CAAATATAATGAAGATATTACTTCAGGTTCTCTTTGAAGAAGGCTTCCATCTTGTCGTAAGGAATGACTCCGGCGACATCATCATAGAGGTCGGTATGGACGGCCCCGGGAACGATGTAAAGCTCCTTGTTATCTCCTTTGAGTTTGGCAAAGGCGCCTTCGCTGAAATAGCGGCTATGGGCCTTTTCACCATGGATAAGCAGCACTGGAGTCTTGATTTCCCCGGCCATATCCAGAAGCGGCTGATTCAGGAAAGAGATAGTGCCGATGACATTCCATCCATCGGTAGAATTGCCGCTGCGGGGATGGAATCCGCGCTCAGTCTTGTAGTAGGCGTGATAGTCTTTGACAAACCATGGCGCATCTTCCGGAAGCGGATCCACTACGCCGCCTGCGAGCTTGTAACTGCCCGCGCGGTAATCCTCTGTACGCTGGGCGGCCCATGCCTGGCGCTGTGCATCCCTTGCCTCTTCGCTGTCGGTACTGCCAAAATATCCTTCTCTTGCGACGCGTGACATATCGTACATAGTGGAGGCCACGGTTGCCTTGATGCGCGGATCGAGGGCGGCGGCATTGATGGCCATTCCACCGAAACCGCAGATGCCGATAATGCCGATACGCTCCGGATCCACCAGTTCGCAGGTGCTCAGGAAATCAACTGCAGCGCAGAAGTCCTCCGTATTGATGTCTGGAGATGCCATCCTGCGGGGCTCTCCTCCGGATTCGCCCGTAAAGGAGGGATCAAAGGCAAGAGTTACGAAACCACGCTCTGCCATATGCTGCGCATACAGTCCGCTTGACTGCTCCTTTACAGCACCGAAAGGGCCGCTGACTGCGATTGCCGGAAGCTTCCCATTGCTATTCTTAGGAACATACAGATCTGCGGCCAGTTCAATGCCGTAGCGATTGTGGAAAGTGACTTTGCTGTGATTGACCAATTCGGATTTCGGGAAGGTCTTGTCCCATTCCTGGGTAAGAGTCAGGGTATTCATATTCTTGTTCTGGTTGCAGCCCGTAAGCACAAATAACAGCAGGGCTATAATAGTAATTCGTTTCATATCACAAAATTAGTGTGAGTTGGAAATTGTTTTGTACTTATAATCGCGGAATTTATACCAATTTCGAAGATTTTGCTATCTTTGTTACGCTATGAAGAAGATTCTGAAGGTCGATAATCCCAATGTTTATGCGCAGTACGTGGGCGCTCCCGTGCTTCATCCGCAACTGGCGCTTATCAGCTACGACGAGGTCTCCCCTTTCCCCAATAGCCTGAACAATTACGGCGTATATGGCCTTTTCATTCAGCAGCAATTCCCTAAATACCTGTCCTACGGTATCAAATCCGTCATTGTCGGAGACCGTTCCATCATAGCGGTAGCCCCGGGACAGATTGGAGGCGCCGAAGACGATGGATCCTCCATATACATTAACGGATGGACTCTGCTATGGTCGCCTGAACTGCTTCGGCCGGATAACCCGTTTTTCTCCTACTTCGACACCAACTGGCTACGAATGGAGCCCGATGAATGGGATCGTATCAACTTGCTGCTATCCACAATGCGGAAGGAAATGAAGGAGAACCAGGACTCCCCTGAACTCAAGCGGATTCTGGTGGGTTACTTGGAACTGATACTGTCATATTGCCAGCGCATCTATCAGCGGCAACTTAGCCAGAGCGAACGCGGGGAGAGCGACATTCTCAAACGCTTCCACCACCTTCTTGTAGACTATTATTCGAATAATTTACAACATAGTAAGGGACTTCCTACCGTTTCATATTGCGCCTCAGAACTTGCCTATTCTGCCCGTTACTTCGGCGACATGATTCATCAGGCAACCGGCGGGACTGCTATAGGCTATATCCACAACTTCGTTATAGATCAGGCAAAATCCCTGCTGATGAAAGGACTCAGCGTAGGTGAAGTGGCAGACCTCCTTGGCTTTGAGTATCCCCACCATTTCAGCCGCCTTTTCAAGAAGATGACGGTGATGACGCCTTCTGCTTTCCGAAAACAGATGTTTCATTAATTCTCAAAAAGATTTTATTGTCGGAAAGTTAGTAAATGAAGGTAATCATTATCGGTGCAGGTATATCCGGGCTGACCGCTGGAGTTTATTCGAGGCGGTCTGGCTGGGAAACCCTCATATTGGAGAAATGTATAGGTCCCGGCGGTCTTTCTACCAGCTGGAAAAGAAAGGGCTATACTTTCGAGGGCGGAATACACTGGCTGATAGGCTCGATAGAATCCAATCCCCTCTATAGGATATGGAAGGAAACAGGCGCTTTGCAGGAAAACAACCCTGTTTTCTTCAAGGACCCGATTTATACTCTGGTAGACGGAGAAGACAGAATTCCGCTTTATCGCGATCTCCATGGCCTACCTGTAAAGAGCCTGCGAGATAAACTGGCTCTCGGCATTCTCAAATTCCATGTCTGGTGTTTCCGCTATTTCCACCAGCCGATTGGTGACCTGCCCGGTCTGAAAGTCCGCCATCGCCGCCCCTTCTCCGTAATGGAGTATGTCAGGATGTTCCCGGCGGTAGTCGTAACACCCTTCCTGATGTTGCGATCCTCACGCACCTATATCAGGCGCTTCTCCAATCCTCAGATACGCAGGCTCCTCGAAGCGGTCGTAGACCCGGGAATCAACGCGCTTTCGCTTATCTACATCCTAAGTACCTTCGCAAACGGAGACAGCGGCTACCCTGCCGGCGGCTCGATAAGGATGGCGAAGAATATGGCAGACAAGTTCAATTCGCTTGGAGGAGAGATACGCTATAATACTGCCGCTCTGGGAGTCGAGCGGACTAAAGATGGATGGGCAGTACGGACGGCCGGCGGATTGCTTGCCGCCGATGCGGTCATTATCTCGGTAGACGCGCGAACCGCCATCGACAAACTGTTCGAAAGCCCGCTTCAGGATCGCTGGGCCCGACGTATGCGCAGGGGACTCGAGACTACCCAGTGTATGTTTATCGCTCTTGGAGTCAAGACTTCTCTCGCTTCATGGCCCAGGTCCATGCAGATAGTCCTGAGGCAGCCTCTCCAGGCCGGTGGGATCACCTACGAGACTATCATCGTCAACAACTACTCCCGCGATGCGGAATATGCCCCCGAGGGCTGCTCGGTCCTCACCTGCCTTCTCCATGGGCCTTCGTACGGCTATTGGAAACGGGCGAAAGAGGAAGGAACCTACGCTCAGCTGAAACAGGCAGTGGTCGAGAGCTTTATAGACGCCCTTAGCGAGGTGATGCCCGAAATCAGCGGCAACATCGCGGTCACGGATATGGCCACTCCCCTTACCTACGAGCGTTATTGCGACACCTTCGAGGGCAGCTATATGAGCAATTGGCCTGCCCGAAAGGGCCTGTTCCATGCCCCCGTTCGCTACAAGCGCGGGCTTTATTTCACGGGGCAGCGCACGCTTTATTCCGGCGGCCTGCCTATTGCGGCCGAGGCCGGACGCCTAACGGCGCAGACCCTGTGCAAGGATTTCGATATGATTTTTGAGTAGATGCAACATCTTGGAGAAATATTAGCGCTTACCACTGCCGTTTTGTGGACCATCTCGACCTTGTTTACGGACAAGGCCATTCAGAGGATGGGCTCCATGTCGGCTAACGTCATCCGGCTCGTGATGGCCACCGCTATGCTCGCGCTTATACTCTGGGTGGGTATAGGCAGCCCGTATCCGGTCTATGCAGACTGGGAAGTGTGGATCTGGCTGGGAGCGTCGGCCGTTATAGGCTATGTCTTCGGAGACTGGTGTCTCTTCAACTGCTACGTCTCGATCGGCGCGCGGCTGGGGCAGCTGTTTATGACCCTGGCTCCCCCGATCGCCGCTATCGCAGGCTGGCTGATCCTGGGCGAGAAGCTCAGCTGGAAATCGGGCCTGGCGATGGT
Source organism: uncultured Bacteroidales bacterium (assembly GCA_900319375.1). GTDB lineage: Bacteria > Bacteroidota > Bacteroidia > Bacteroidales > UBA932 > Cryptobacteroides. The sequence continues at coordinate 3,905 of ONOI01000056.1, forward strand.
CGTGACCCTGTCCGGTATCGCGATATCGATCCTTAGCCGAGGCGAGGGCAACCGGCAGGTCCGGCTGAGTATCCCACTGAAGGGCGTGCTTCTCGGGCTTGGGGCGAGTATAGGCCAGGGCGTGGGGCTCGTTTTCAGCAAGGTTGGTATGGAGCATTATGCAGGGCTGGTCCCGGCCGATGCTCCGGCGGCGATGGAGACTCTCCTGCCCTTTGCCTCGACCATGATACGAGCCATTTTCGGCACGGTCGGTTTCATCGCGCTCATGCTGCTCGGCCGGAAGACGACCGAGCTCAGGCGGGCGGTCCGCGACCGTAAGGGCATGAGCTACGCTGTTCTTATGACCCTGCTGGGGCCTGTCGTAGGCGTTTCGCTCTCGCTGATGGCGGTCCGCTATACTTCCGCCGGAATTGCCTCGACCCTTATCGGGCTCACTCCGGTCTTCATCCTTATCCCTTACGCTTTCATCTATCATCAGAAGATAAGGGCTCGCGAGGTCCTCGGAGTCTTTGTGAGTATGACCGGTGTCGCGCTGTTTTTCCTCCTGTAATAAACCTTAAGAATAGAAATACTATAAAATAGGCGGCCGTTTCCGGTCGCCTTTTTTATTGACAGGATTTCGATTACTCGATAACGGCGCGGGCAATTGCGTCCTTGTAGTACTTCTGATCCACGAAGACATCCTCCTTGTAAGGATTGATGTGGCGCTTCTTGGCGATGCAGATGATCCAGCAAAGTGCGGCTGCATTGGTAAGGAGTGCAAGGGCGCTGATGACGATCATCATGGTCGGGTTGGCAGCTACATCTGCTGCGCTGACAGTTGTTCCCACCATTTCGGGGGTGAGCTTGTCACCGACGATACCGGCAGTTGCATAGAGTTTCTCGATAGTACCGACTCCCTCGGGATAGAGAACAGGAAGAGTAGCCCAGCTGAACCACTGCTTGCCGTTCATGAAGGTCTCCTGGAAGAGCGGAAATACCTGAGCGAACATACACCAGATTGCGAGGGTGTTTGCGCGGTTCTGGATCCAACCTCCGCGGTTCCACAGGAGAGCTGCGATGGTAGGAGCAAGGAGAAGGGCGATACCGCAATACCAGCTGTGTGTAGGCAGGCAGTTGTAGGTGTAGGCGAAGTTCCAGATGTCGTAGACAAGGATGTAGACCCAGGTCATGTCGGCCCAGATCATGTCCTTCTTGTCCTTGGAAGGCCATACGCTCCACCATGCGGTCATACAGAAGATGTTGATAAGACCGGCGACACCATTCATTACGTTGTGCCATCCGCCGTACTGCCAAACACCTTCGGAGGTGAGCCACCACTTGTTCCAACCCATCACTGCAGACTCGAAGTCGGAAACGCAGGCGATGAGGATGTTGATGGCGACGATGATGAACGGGAAGGGCTTGAACCAATGTTTTGCACCGATGCCCCACTTGTACTTGATCATCATGAAGCCGATACATCCGGCAGTTGCCGCATAGAGCTTGGCGTAGTGGAACCAGCCGGCCATGTAGACATGGGTCTGGTTCTCGATAGCCCACTGAGCGCCTGTACGAACGCCGATCCAGATTGCGAGGAAGTAGGCGGTCAGGGCAACGGGGATTGCCAGGAAGGTGACGATTCCGCCGAACTTTGTACGGCGTGCGAATTCATTGAAAAGGATGAGGCCCAAAAGGACCACGATCAGCATACCCCACTGAGCGAGAGCATGCTCTCCATAAACTTGGAAAAACATAGATAAAAGGTTTGGTTATTAAGTAGTTGTTAAACTGTTTGTACTGCTTTACGTTCTTTGATAAGCGCATATACGACCCACGCTACTGTAAGGACAGCTGCCATCGGTACGCCGACGGTCAGGATTTCGCGCAGCATCAGGGCGGTCCCGTCGGTTTCTGTAAGGGCCGTGAAGAACGGGAACTTGAAGATTACCTCACCATTGATGATGTGGTCTACGATAAGCATAAGGGTGCCGCCCCAGAGCATCTTTTCAAGAGACGGGAGCTGGCGCCCGAGAGCGCTTGAGGGTTGTTTGTTTACCCTGCGGATGATTGTCACCACGACAGCCTCAGCGAGAGGCGCAATAAAACATGCCATATTACTTAGATTGAATTTGTATCTCTTTAATCTCTACTTCGTTGCCGCGGAGCAACCAAGTCCGGTCGCTGCCGCAGTTCGGGCAAAGTTTGCCGTGGGCAACTGTCCCATACTCGCTCTTACACGAGTCACACCAGCTCACGGCGGGAATAACGTTGATCTTGAGTTCCGACCCTTTCAGTAAGTCTTCCCTGTCGGCCGCCCAGCGCCACATATCCTGGAGATACTCCGGGACGATAGTCGAGACCTCGCCGATATCCATCACAACGGCGTCTATGTGGTCCACGGCGTTCTGAGCCGCCGCTTCCTTGACGTCTTTGATGATGTAGAAGACTATTCCGAGTTCGTGCATTACTTCTTGCTGAAAAGGATCTTTCCGGTACGCTTGATCATATAAGGAAGGATACCGTCGAATTTGTTTTCGGAGGTTCTCATTACGCTGGCCTCGGGGTGTTCGCGATGCAGGTGGATAGCGTCGAACGCACACTTGGTAGTACATACGCCGCAGCCGATGCAGCGGTTTTCGTCTACTACGGATGCGCCGCAGCTCAGACACCTTGCAGTTTCTTTCTTGACCTGTTCTTCAGTAAGAGTTCCGTGATACTCCTCAAACTTGCTCTTAGGCTTGTAATCCTCGGGAGCCTGACGCGAAGAGTTGTCATAGGACTCTACGAGGATATCATGCTTGTTGAGTTCGATAAAATCGCGCCTGTTGCGGCCAATCGTAAGGTGGCCGTGCTGGACGAAACGATGGAGGCTTTCCGCAGCTTCCTTACCCGCCGCAATAGCGTCGATAGCGAACTTTGGACCTGTAAAGACGTCGCCTCCGACAAAGATATCCGGCTCTGCGGTCTGATAGGTAAGTTTGTCTGCGATCGGGTATACTCCGCGGAAGAATTCGACCTTAGTATCCTTAAGGAGGTCTTTGAGGACTACGGTCTGGCCGATAGCGAATATAACGAGGTCTGCATCGAGGGTGATGAGTTCGTTTTCATCGTATTCGGGAGCGAATTTATGTTCTGCATTGAAGACCGAAGTACACTTCTTGAAGACAATGCCTTCGACCTTCTTCGAGCCGAGAACTTCCTTCGGGCCCCAGCCCGGGTTGATGACCACTCCGTCTTCGCGAGCCTCCCCACGCTCTTCAAGAGATGCGGGCATAATGTCCTCTGTCTCAAGCGAAAGCATCGTTACTTCTGAAGCACCGCTTCTCATCGCGACGCGGGCTGCATCGATGGCGACATTGCCTCCGCCGACTACCACTACTTTGCCTTTTACCTTCACCTTTCCGCAGTTTGCGTCGTGGAGGAAGTCGATAGCGGTAGTAGTTCCCTTAAGGGTCTCGCCGGTGATTCCGGGCAGGCGTCCGCCCTGGCAGCCGATGGCAATATAGAAGCCCTTATAGCCTTCCTTGCGGAGGTCGGCGATGGTGACATCCTTTCCTACTTCTACTCCGGTACGGATTTCAACTCCGATTTCGCGCATAATGTCGATTTCGGCCTTGATTACATCCTTGTCCAGTTTGTATGAAGGGATGCCGTAGCGGAGCATTCCGCCGGGCTCTTCGTTCTTTTCGAATACCACCGGCTTGTAGCCCATGGTGGCAAGATAATAGGCGCAGCTGAGTCCTGCAGGACCGCCTCCGATAATGGCTATCTTCTCCTCCCAGTGGTCCTGGACGTTGGAGCAGATATTGACCTCGGGGATAAAGCGGGTATCGGCCTTGAGGTCCTGCTCGGCGATGAATTTCTTCACCGCGTCGATTGCGATCGGACGGTCGATGGTTCCGCGGGTACATGCGTCTTCGCAGCGGCGGTTACAGATACGGCCGCATACTGCGGGGAACGGGTTCTCGCGTTTGATAAGCTCGAGGGCCTCGGTATACTTGCCCTCGGCCGCCTTCTTCAAATATCCCTGGACGGCGATGTGGGCCGGGCAGGCGGTCTTGCAAGGGGCCGTACCGGTCGGGTAGCAGTTGATACGGTTGCGGTCGCGGTAGTCCTCGTTCCACTTGTGTTCGCCCCACTTTTTGGCGTCCGGCAGTTCCTGTTTAGGATAAGTCTGAGGGCCGCTCTTGGTACAGAGTTTCTGGCCGAGTTTTACTGCTCCGGCCGGGCAATATTCTACGCAACGGCCGCAGGCGACGCAGTTCTTCGGGTCGACCTCGGCTACATAGGCGCTGCGGCTAAGGTTCGGAGTGTTGAAGAGCTGCGAGGTACGCAGGGCGTTGCAGATCTTAACGTTGCAGTTACAGATGGCGAAGATCTTGCCCTCGCCGTCGATATTGGTTACCTGATGGACGAAGCCGTGGTCCTCGGCCTTCTTGAGGATGGCCATGGCCTCATCGTAGGTAATGTCGTGGCCCCTGCCGGTCTCGCGCAGGTAATCGGCCATGTCGCCGACTCCGATACACCAGTCGCGGTAGTCGTCGGCGCAGCCTTCGTCCAGCTTCTTACGGCCGTAGCGGCATGAGCAGATACCTACTCCGAGGTGGCCTTCGTAGCGCTTGAGCCAGTAGGAGATGTGTTCGATGTCAATCGACTCGTTTTCCATCGAGATTGCTTTCTCGACCGGGATTACATGCATACCGATACCTGAGCCGCCCATCGGGACCATCGGGGTGATGTGTTCGAGCGGGAGGAAGGTCATTCTCTCGAAGAACATTGCGAGCTCGGGATGCTTGTCCATCAGCTCCACGTTCATATTGGTATACTCGGCACTGCCGGGAACGAACATCGGTACCCAGTAGATTCGGGCTTCCCTTGCGAAGGAGGTCCCTTCTACGGGTCCTTCCTTGGTATATTTATCGCCGTAGTCGTATTCAAGCATTCCGAAGAAGGAAAGCTTGTCCAGCAGCTCGTCCAGGGACGCATCGTCCGGAGTGTAATGCTTCTTTGCATTCATCTCGTGGAGCTGGGCGTAGGTGTGGTGTTTACGGACCTTGAAGTAGTTCCTCGGGAGCATATCCAGAAGGAGATCAAGAGACGATTCACGAGTTACTGCGTCCATCTCGTCTTCGAAGATGCAGGCGAGGCCCCAGTACTCAGGGGCTTCAGTCGTCATTTTGATCTTACCGGGGATACGGTCTGTAACGTGTTTTACGAACTTGATGAGTTTAGGGTTGGGGTTTTTGTCTCCCATATGTTTGGGGACAAAAGCTTTTGACATCTCAGGCATATTATGTGGTTTTCCAGTTGTTTACTTCTTTAAGGATCCAGTCTGCGAGCGCATCTACGCCCT
>ONOI01000055.1 GCA_900319375.1 uncultured Bacteroidales bacterium
TGGGCCTTGCTGAAGCGATGTATTTCGTCTATGAAAAGGATGGGAGCCCTGCCGTCTCTGAAAAGCGAACCGCGTTTAGCCGCATCGAACACCTCGCGAACCTCCTTAACTCCTGCGCTTACCGCCGAGAGGGTATAGAACTCACGGCCAAGGGAGTCTGCCATAATACGCGCAAGGGTAGTTTTACCGACTCCGGGAGGGCCCCAGAGTATGAATGAAGAGAGGTTTCCGCTCTCTATCATATTGCGCAGGATACAGCCTTCGCCGACCAGGTGTTTCTGGCCTACATATTCATCGAGACTTCTCGGTCTCAGGCGCTCCGGAAGGGGAGCGAGTAGGGTTGTTGCCGGCATAGTGTTTTAATTGACAGGACAAAATTACCCATTTGCGGGCAATTAACAAATAATTCGTAACTTAGCATTTGTGACTAAACCGGCCTTCATAACACTGCTGATAACTGTAGCCCTTCTGCTGGGCTGCAATGAGGCATATGCCCAGCGTAGGATCGAGAGAGCCGGCATTCTGAACTCCCCGAAGGGCTTCGGAGTCAGCCTCGGAATACAACAAAGCGACCGCCACGTCTACAACACGGTCAGCCTAACCGCAGACATAGACGGTATCCTCAACGGCATCGAAGACACTCCCGGAGTAAAATTCACATGGCTACACCAAAACCAGCTCCGCGGCGGAGTCATCCGCGAAGACATAGACTACCGTTTCTACCTTGGCGGAGGTTTCACCACCGGCTGGGTCAGGGACCACGGCGCCCCCAACCGTAACCACGGCCCCATCCTCGGCATGGCCGCAGGGGCAGGAGTGCTCTTCCTTTTCCAGAACAATATCGATATCGCACTGAGCTTTACCGGCGAGTTCGGTTTCCAGCTCAGAAAAGACGAAACCTTCGGTACGCTGGACCTTTCGTGGTATGAAAACGGGGTACTGAAAGCCCTTGTCCCGCAGATAACCCTTTACTATAGGTTCAAATGAGTAAGTTACTGAAAATAATAGCCTTATCTTTGGCGTTTATCCTTACTTCCGAGGTCCTCTCGGAGGCCGGAAGCCCGCGCCTCAGGTATGGTCTTCAGTGGGGTTACAGCGCCAAGGCGGCAAGCAGTTTCGAATACACTATCTACAACTCCTACGGCAGCAGGATTTCTGATTCCCAGCCCCTTACTCCGGACTATTATACCAACGCCTTTATCAGCGCAGATCTTGGGCTGGAGTTCCTGAGTTACTTCGCCCTCACTCTGAAAGGAGGAGTCAGGGGAGTAGAGAAAGACTATAGGGTAGTTCCGGCCGAGATTCAGTTCTCCATCTTCCCCTGGGGGTACACTGAAACCGGCATGTTCCTTTTCGGCGGGGCTGGAGCCGCCCTGTATAAATGGAGTCTGGAAGACAAGGTTAACCTTTACTCGGCAGGTATTGGACTGCGCCACGACATGGGCCTGAAAGTAAGCCTTGACGGCTTTGTAAAGGCAAATCTGATCACCTGCAGCCCGCTTCCAGTAGATCCTTACGAAGGCGTCGTTCCCCGCGAGCAGACGGTCTACTCGCGCAGGCAACACATCTCTATAGATATAGGGATTGCCCTCTACTTCTAGATGGTATAGATAAGCCAGCCTATATAGGCTACATAGGCCGTCATCATAAGTATCCCCTCGAGCCTGTTGATCCTCTTTCTCTTGCCAATGTAGGCGCAGAGGGCAAGGATAACCGAACTGGCAAACAGGAAGCCGAAATCCACCCAGGTCATAGTACCTACTCCCAGATGAGTCACAAGCGAGGCTACGCCCAGCACGAACAGGATATTGAAGACGTTGCTGCCGATGATGGTTCCGAGCGCCAGCTGGCCCTTTTTCTTAGCAGCCGCGACGATGGTCGTAACAAGCTCTGGCATCGAGGTACCGCCCGCAAGCAGGGTAATTGCGATAAACTTCTCGCTGACTCCTACCGCCTTGGCGAAATTGACTGAATGGTCCACGAACAGCCTACCGCCGAACACCAGGCCGGCCAGGCCTCCAAGTACCATAACGATAGCCATAAACAGGCTAATATCGCGTTTGGGAGCTTCTTCTACATCTACTTTACCGCTCTTGAAGCACATGACCAGATAGGCCGCAAAAACAGCCAGAAGCATCAGGCCGTCTACCCAGTTAAGGTAGCCCTTAGTCGTCAAAAGCACGAAGAAAAGGGTGATCCCGAGGAAGATAGGGATATCACGGGTAAGGTTGATCCTGTTTATTGCGATAGGCGTAATGGCGGCAGCGGCGCCGAGCACCAGCAGGGCATTCAGGGTATTTGAGCCGACGATATTACCTATACTGATGTCGGCCGAGCCCTCGATGGCGCCGGTAAGGCTTACTATCAACTCGGGCATGGACGTCCCGAAACCGACAATCGTGAGGCCGATTACGAATTCACTGACTCCCGATTTGCGGGCTATTGCAGACGATCCGTCTACAAGAATGTCAGAACCAAATACTACCAGGCCAAGGCCCAGCAGAAGCAGAAGTATATCAATTATCATAGTAGTTCGAGACGGCATACGTTCTCGACATGTTGAGTGTGGGGGAACATGTCGACGGGTTGGACTGCCGTTACCTTGTATTTTACGGATAGGGCGGCCAGGTCGCGAGCCTGGGAGGCCGGGTTGCAGCTCACGTACACTATCCTCTTAGGAGCCGCATTGAGGATGACCTTCGCAACGTCCGGGTGTATTCCGGCGCGGGGAGGATCGAGGATGATGACATCCGGCCGGCCGTGGTCCTCGATGAATTCGTCCGTAAGGATGTCCTTCATATCACCCGCAAAAAAGTCGCAGTTGGAGATACCGTTTCGGCGGGCGTTTTCGCGGGCGTCCTCTATTGCTTCGGGTACGTATTCGATACCTATCACCTTCGAGGCCTTCGAGCTGACGAACTGGGCGATAGTACCCGTTCCGGTATAGAGGTCGTAGACAACTTCGTCTCCGCTCAGATCGGCAAACTCGCGGGCTACCTTATAAAGCTCGTAAGCCTGCTCGGTATTTGTCTGGTAGAACGACTTCGGACCTATCTTGAAGGTCAGACCTTCCATCGACTCATATATCGCCTCGTCTCCCTTATAAAGTATACATTCCTGATCGGCTACGGAGTCGTTGACTTTGGCGTTTATGATGTAGTAAAGCGAACTAATGGAGGGGAATTCTGCAGCAATCGCATCAAGGAAAGCCTCTCTTCCGGGGAAATCCCGGCCGAAACAGACTATCAACATAACCTGCTGATTTTCAGCCGTCCTAACAAACATGTTACGCAGAATTCCCGTTTTTTCCCTTAAATTAAAGAAGGGAATACCGTGTTCCAGGGCATATTTTTTAACAAAAAGGCGTATCTGATTGGAGGGCTCTCTCTGAAGATAGCAGTGCTCGATATCGAGTACCTTGTCGAAGAATTTTCCTACGTGGAATCCGAGTCCTACACGCTCCGCTTCGCTGAGATTTTCGGGCTCTTCGTCCGGGAAAACCCACCTGTAGGAGGAGGCTGTGAACTCGAGTTTGTTGCGATACTCTACCGTCTTTGCCGAGCCCAATACAGGTCTGATTTCAGGTACGTCTAAATGACCTATCCTGACTAGCTGGTCGTAGACCTGGCGCTGTTTAGCTTCGAGCTGAAGATCGTAGGGGAGTATCTGCCACTTGCAGCCTCCGCAGGTACCGAAATGTTTGCAGAAAGGCTCAAGCCTTCGGGGGGAGGGCTCCACGATACGGACTATCTTTCCCTCCATGAAGGATTTCTTGCGCCTTGTAATCATTACATCTACTACGTCTCCCGGTACGGCAAACGGGACGAAGAGTACCCTGGGGGTAGCTTCTTCCGGTTCGGTAGGGAGCTTAGCGTGGGCCAGTGACTTGCCTTCGGCAGCCACTGACTCAATCACTACGTTCTCGAGTATGATAGTTGTTTTACGCCCTCGTGCCATCCCTTCTTAGCGATTACGACTGTTTTACCTGTACGCGGGCAGATGCAAACTTGAATCCGGCCTCTCCGAGGGCGGTATAAAGGGTATTGCGAAGATTGAAGTAAACTGTCCAGTAATCCTCGTTCTTACACCATACGCGGGTCCTTACGGTTACCGCATCTTTGTCGATATCGCAGATGGTAAAGAAGGGAGCGTCAGCTTCTTCAATAGGTTCGGTGACGACCAGTTTCTCCTTGGCTACCAGGACCTTAAGAGTCTCAATAAGTTTCTCGACATCGGTTCCGTGTTCGAAGGGAAGATCGATATCGATACGGCGGTAGGACTTGGGAGAATAGTTGTTGATAGTACCCGAGCTGAGAGCGCCGTTCGGGAGGACTATTATCCTGTTGTCCGGGGTACGGAGTTTAGTCGAAACTATATTGACCTCAGTTACTGTTCCGAGGAGACCCTGGGCTTCGATCAGATCACCGGCCTTGAAGGGCTTGAAGATGATCAGCATGATGCCGCCAGCAAAGTTCTGGACGGTTCCACCCAGAGCGAGGCCTATTGCCATTCCGCCTGCCGCCAGGACAGCCGCCAGGGAAGTAGTATTGATACCCAGTGTACCGATCACTATTACGATAAGGAGCACCGAAAGAGTGATGCTGACGAGCGAACTCGTGAAGGATATGATAGCCTGGTCGGTCTTTTTCTTGGCCATTCCTTTCTGCATCCAGACCTTGATCCTCTTGATCAGCCATGCGCCGATGATATAGATGGCAAGGGCTGCGAGAACCTTCAGACCAAACTGAAGAGCGTCCTGTCCGAGAGTCTGCAGAGCAGTGTTCGGATCCTCCTTGAAATTGGTTACGAGAGGTTCAAGGGACTGAGGAAGAGACTTAAGAGTAGAATCGACTGCCGCTACCTTTCCGGCGTCCGGCAACTGAAGGAATGTACCTAACATAATATTAGCACGTTTAAATTAACGTGCTAATATACAAAATTATTTATTGCTAACGCGCAAACAGCGCATGGCATTGAGGACTGCGAGGACCATTACTCCTACGTCGGCGAAGATCGCGGCCCACATTCCGGCCAGACCCAGCGCTCCAAGAATCAGACACGCCGCCTTGATTCCCAGGGCGAAGATAATGTTCTGCCAGACTATGCCCAGGCATTTGCGGCTGATTCTGAGGGCCGTTACGATCCCCATCGGGTCGTCGTCCATCAGGACCACATCCGCGGCCTCGATAGCGGCGTCGCTGCCCATCGCACCCATCGCGATACCGATATCGGCGCGGGTAAGGACGGGGGCGTCGTTGATGCCGTCGCCCACGAACGCCAGCTTCCCGGGCGTCTCGTCGGCCATCAGTTCCTCGACCTTTTCGACCTTGTCGGCAGGGAGGAGTCCGCTGCAAACGCGGTCCACGCCCAGCTCCACGGCGACATGGCCGGCCACCTTGGCCGAATCGCCCGTGAGCATGACCGTGCGGGTAATGCCGGCCTTGCGAAGGAGGTCGATCGCGCGGCGGGAGGTGGGCTTGACTACATCCGTGATGAGGATGTGGCCGGCGTACTCGCCGTCGAGCGCAATGTGGACCAGCGTACCCGTGCAATGGCAGGGAAGAGGCTCGACTCCGATCGAGCGCATGAGCTTCTCGTTACCGGCAACTACCTTGATGCCGTCTACGACCGCCTTCACGCCCTCGCCGGCTATCTCCTCGATATCGGAGACCCTGGTGCGGTCCACGGGCTTTCCGTAGGCCTTCTGGATGCTGCGGCTTATGGGGTGGGAAGAGGAGCATTCCGCGATCGCGGCAAGCTCGATAAGACGGGCTTCGTCGAGAGGGGAGTGATGGACTGCTGTAACCTCGAAGACGCCCTTGGTAAGGGTTCCGGTCTTATCAAATACAAAAGTACGGACCTTCGATAGGGTCTCGAGGTAGTTGGATCCCTTGATAAGAACTCCCTTGCGTCCTGCGCCGCCTATAGCGGCGAAAAAACTGAGGGGGATAGAGATAACCAGCGCGCAGGGGCAGCTGATTACAAGGAACGTAAGGGCTCTGTAGATCCATGTCCTCCACGCCGGGCCAGCCTCGGCTCCGGTAATAAGAGCGAAAAGGGGAGGGAGGATGGCCAGCGCAAGGGCGCTGAAGCAGACTGCAGGGGTGTAGACGCGTGCGAAGCGGGAGATGAAAGCCTCAGACTGGGATTTATGAGAAGTAGAGTTCTCGACCAACTCGAGGACCTTTGAAACGGTCGATTCGCCAAAAGGCTTGGTCGTACGGACTCTGAGAACTCCGCTGAGGTTGATACATCCGCTGATTATCTCGTCGCCGGGAGCGACATCGCGGGGGAGGCTCTCGCCTGTAAGTGCAGAAGTATTAAGAGTAGAATTACCAGCCTCTACAACACCGTCCAGAGGCACTTTTTCGCCAGGCTGGACTATTATTATAGATCCTACAGCGACCTCATTGGGATCTACCCAGTGAAGGGCCCCTCCGGTTTCTACATTAGCATAGTCTGGCCTGATGTCCATCAGGGCGGAAATGCTCTTACGGCTCCTTCCTACAGCGTAATTCTGGAAAAATTCTCCTATCTGATAGAAGAGCATAACGGCGATAGCCTCATTGTAATCGCCGCTTTTCTCCCAAATCGCCAAGGCAAAGGCGCCGGCAGTAGCTACCGTCATCAGGAAATTCTCGTCTGAAGGCCTTCCATTGATAATTCCAAGGCCCGCTTTACGCAGAATATCGTAGCCGATAAGGACGTATACGCCCAGGTATAGGACAAGCTTAACCCACTGATTTTCAACAGGAAAGATGTTCAGGGCGACGGTAAAAACCGCGGCCAGAACTATCCTGATCAGCATTTTCCGCTGTTTCTTTGTCAGTTTCATAATTCAATCTCACAGTCGGGTTCTACCTTATGGCAGGCTTTGAGGACGGATTTCATTACGGCTTTCTCGTCTGCGCCTTCGGAGAATTCGACTGTCATTTTCTGAGTCATGAAATTGACGACTGCATTTTCAACTCCGGCGGTCTGTTTGGTTGCATTTTCCATCAGGAGAGCGCAGTTGGCGCAGTCGACTTCAATATTGTATGTCTTTTTCATTTTTTAGAGTTGTTTTTGTTTCACACTGCAAAGTTCGGCAGGCGAGACGAGAAGTCTATACCTAAAGTATGGTATTTTTCTATGATAGGAGAGTCTTTTCAAATACACAAGTTAACATAATATAAATTGTGTAACAAAAGACCCTTTACACCTTTATATATATATTCTTCTTATATAATGGTAATACAGTCAGCCAAACAACCGCTACTACTATCAATGAATACAAAAACGACATCCACGCCGAGCCAGCCGCGGCGAACAGACGCTGGAATCCGCAAAGGATGAATCCCCAGCCGACTATGTGGCTTACGACGTAACAATAAATCGCGTTGGTTCCGAAGGACTTGAAAAAGCCGGTGTATTTCCATATCTTCTTCTCGTCCGTCAGATAATACAGTAATCCCAGCAACAATGCCCCGATTCCGCAAACTACGAGAACGAAGCTCGGCGACCATATCTTCTTGTTGATCGGCAGCCAGATCGAGATCAGAATACCAGCCGCGATTCCCATGACGCCCATGATCAGCAATTCCTTGTTTCTGTGTTTAGCTATCAACTCGCCAAAAATGAAGCCGATAAGAGTATGTGCTATGCTCGGAATCGTGCTCAGAAGGCCTTCAGGGTCGATTCCGTTGTCGTTATAGAGGTGTTTTGAAGGGATCAGCGCATTGTCTACCCTCGAAATGATATTATCGGGTCCATAAGCGTAGCCATTACCCAATAAAAGTGCCGCAGAATACCCTACAAGCAGGATTAAGGCTATCCAAGGCAGGCTTTTCCGGGGTAAAAGACAGATCATCAGCGCCGAAAGGATAAAACACAGTCCGAAGCGCTGCAATACGCCCGTAAATCTCAGTGTATCAAGCGAATAGGTATGGGCCCATACGACTGCTGAAGCCCAGTTCAAAAGCAGACCTATAAAAATCAGCAAAAGGGTCCTTCGCAGCATTTTCCAGGAGAGTTTGAATCCCCCTTTGCTCAGGGAAAAATACATCGAGACCCCCATCACGAAAAGGAACAGCGGGAAGACCAGATCCGTCAGTGTAAGGCCGTTCCATGCCACATGGCGCAACTGAGGCCACATTCGTGCCCAGTTCCCAGGATTGTTCACCACTATCATCAGCATGATAGTAGCGCCCCTGAGGATATCTACTGATTGTACTCTTGCCATTATTTAAGGTTGAAAGCCAGATCTGCAGCGATATTGTCGGAAGAGTTTCCAAGATAAGCGTGGAACTCGCCGGGTTCAACTACCCACTTATGAGCGTCGGCATCGAAGAAGCTGAGGGCTTCCCTGCCGATTTTGAAGCTGACTTTCCTGCTCTGTCCTGGCTCCAGCCAGACCTTCTCGAAGCCCTTGAGCTCCTTTGCAGGGCGGGCAACGGAAGCTTCGGTATCGCCTATATAGAGCTGGACGACCTCTGCGCCGGCTACCTTTCCGGTATTCTTTACAGTCGCGCTGACTACCCATTCTTTTCCGCTGCGCTTAACGGAAGCCCCGGATAGTACAAAGGTTGTGTAGCTGAGTCCATGCCCGAAAGCGAAGTCTACGGGGATGTTCTGAGTGTCGTACCAGCGGTAGCCGATAAACACTCCCTCGTCGTAGTATTCCTGCCACCATTCTTTACCCTCTTCGCGGATTCCGGGGAACTGGCGGGCGGTCTTTAACGGTCCGTCTGACAGAGACTTAGGCATCGTGAACGGAAGTTTTCCACAAGGATTGACGACTCCGGTCAGGACGTCGGCGAGGGCGTGTCCGCTCTCGGATCCGCCGTACCAACCCTGGACGATAGCATTCACTTTAGAGGCCCAAGGCATGGCTACCGGCGAGCCGGAAATATTCACCACGACCATCGGCTTCCCTACCGCCGCCAGGGCTTCGATAAGCTCGTCCTGGCCGTAAGGCAGAACTATGTCTACACGGTCGGTTCCTTCGTTGTCCTGGAAGTTGCTCTTGTTGAGTCCGCCGATGAAGATGATGCAGTCCGCATCTGAGGCTGCTGCGAGGGCGTCTGCCTTCAGCTGGGCGGCCGAGCGCTTTTCGCTGAGGTCCTGGCCCGTGACTACCCTATTGTAGTCTGTAGTAACGTCTCCTACGTAGCCGCGCTCCCAGACGACCTCAGCCTTTCCGGCGTAGGCCTCGCGAAGAGCGTCCAAAGGAATTACCTCATACTTTGTCTTAAGGTTCGAGGAACCGCCTCCTACCACCATCATCTTATAGGCGTTCTCCCCTACTACGAGGATCTTACCGTCCTGGGGAACGTTCAGAGGCAGGACGCCGTCGTTCTGAAGAAGGACTATACCCTCCGCAGCGACCATCGAAGTACGGAAGACAGTACGAAGAACGCGGGAAGCCTTGTCGTTAAGGCCCTCTTCCGAGGCGCGGCCGTCACGCAGTCGCTCAAGGTAAGGGCGTGCGAGGTGATAGTTCTGATATGAATCAGAAGCCGCAGTGTGGAGTCCGTCCGTCCAGGTTCCCATCTCGATATCGAGGCCGTTAGAAGCCGCCTCGTCGTCATCGCGGCAACCGCCCCAGTCGCTGATGACTACGCCGTCGAAGCCCCACTCCCCTTTCAGTATGTCGCAGAGCAGGCGCTTATTGTGGCAGTTGAACTGGCCGTTCCAGAGGTTGTATGAGCCCATGATCGCCCATGCACCGCCATCGACTACTGCCGCCTTGAACGCGGGCAGGTAGATCTCATACAGCGTACGGTCATCCACCACCGAGTTGGTCGCAATGCGGCGGGTTTCCTGGTTATTGACCGCGAAATGCTTTACGCAGGCGGCAACGCCGTTGCTCTGGACGCCCTTGACATAGGGCACTACGAGCTGGCCGGCGAGGTACGGGTCCTCGCCCATGTATTCGAAGGTCCTGCCGTTGAGCGGGGTGCGGCCCATATTGATTCCCGGGCCGAGCAGGATATCTTTCTTGCGATAGCGCGCTTCCTGGCCGATGCAGTCGCCGTAGAGGCCCGCAAGACCGCGGTCCCATGTAGCTGCGAGGTTGATAAGGGCCGGGAACGCCGTACAGGAGTCGTTGGTCCATCCGGCCTGGTCCCATTCGTCCCAAAGGACCTCGGGCCTGATGCCGTGGGGGCCGTCGGTGTGCCAGAGTTCGGGGATGCCGAGGCGCGGGACGCCGGCGCTCGAGAACTTTGACTGGGCATGGGTTATCGCGACCTTTTCCTCGAGGGTCATACGGCCCAGAGCGTCGCTCACACGCGCCTCGAGAGGTTTAGAAGGGTCCAGGTACACGGGGGTGCTGCTCTTCGGGCAGCAGGCTGCCAGCGCAAGGGCTGCAAGGCAGACAAGAATGCTACTTTTCTTCATTATATCTATCGATCTTATATTTCAGTGGCCATTCGAGTTGAAAAAATGTGCATATACAAAATTATAAATTATTTGCGATATAGCGAATTGTTAGTAACTTCGCAAAACCACATACCACAGTACAACACAGTTTTATATACTATGAGAACTACCCTGCTTGACATAGGAGGGACATTCATCAAATGCTCCGACGGCCGGGTGATCCCCATCCCCAGCGCCGGAGCCAGGGAGGCCATTGCCGCCGCCCTGCGAAAAGCCGTGGTTGGCGCTGACAGGCTCGGAATCGCCATTCCCGGGCCGTTCGACTACCGGCTGGGCATTTTCCGCGCGGACCACAAATTCGCCGCGGTCAAGGGACTGAGCTTCCGGGAGTTAGCCGGCCTGCCCGAAGGGACGGACGTCCGCTTTATCCACGACGTCTGTGCTGTCCTCGAAGGAGCCATAAGGATGCTCGGGCTGACCGCCGGGAACACTGCCGTCGTGACCCTTGGGACCGGCCTTGGCTTCGCGATCGCCGAGAGGGGCGCGGTCCGATATGGGCCTACCCTTTCCCCGGCCGACGGCATCTGGAACCTCCCATACGGGGACGGGATACTGGAAGACAGGGTCAGCGGCAGAGGGCTGCGGGCGATCTACTCGGAGCTCGGCGGCGAACCTACCCTCACGGCACGGGATATAGCCGAAAAGGCCTTCCACGGAGACCGCATGGCCTTCGAAGCCTATGAAAGGATGGGCTCCGTACTGGGTGAGGTAATCTGCCCTATCCTGGAAAAGAACCAAGTCCGGAATCTTCTGTTCGCCGGCCAGATATCCCAATCGCTCGCGCTTATGGAAGACGGGCTGAGAAGCCATCTTGGAAGGCTGATCAGGATCGCTACCGCCCCCGATGGAGCGGTCTACAGAGGAATAGAAACGCTATTTGAAATAAACCAATAACTAATAAATGAAAAATCTTATCAGAAAAACTCTCGTCCTGCTTGCGGGTCTGTTGCTTTGGGGGGCCTTCTTCCCGAGCCTGGCCCTGGCGCAGAGTTTTGACATCTCGGGTACCGTCGTGGACGAGACGGACCTCCCCCTTCCCGGCGCGATGGTCGTCGTGAAGGGAGAAACGAGAGGCTCGATGACAGACGCTGTCGGCCGCTTCTCCCTTCCGGGAGTGAGCGCCGGAGACGTACTGGTCGTAAGTTTCCTCGGTTACCAGGACGAAGAAGTCAAGGTGGGAACATCCAAAGACATTCTGGTGAAGCTTGTACCTCAGGAAAATATGCTCGAAGAGGTAATCAAGGTCGCCTATGGAACCCAGCGAAAGTCTTCCGTGATCGGTTCTATCGCATCGATCGATATGGAACAGCTTAAGGTTCCGGTCGGCCAGCTCTCTTCGACCCTGGCCGGTAAACTGGCAGGTATCGTGGTAGTACAGAGTACGGGCGAGCCGGGAGCTGGCGCGGATTTCTGGATCCGCGGTATGAATACCTTCGGGGCCAACAGCAAGCCGCTCGTCCTGGTAGACGGAGTCGAAAGGGATATGGACCTCGTAGATTCTGAAGACATCGCTTCGTTCTCCATCCTCAAGGATGCTACCGCTACCGCCCTGTACGGCGTACGCGGCGCCAACGGAGTCGTCCTCATCACTACCAAGCGCGGTTCTGAGTCCAAGCCGAAGATCAGCTTCAAGGCCGAGACCGGCCTTGTCACCCCTACAAGACTTCCCGAACTCGCAAGTCCGAAGGAGTGGATAGACTACTACAACGGCCTCTATACCTCCACCGGAGCCGAAGCCCCTATCGGAGACTATGAGATGCAGATGTACCTCAGCGGCAAGGATTCCGAGCTCTATCCTGCAGTAGACTGGATCCACACCATCTTCAAGGAGCAGTCTACATCTTCCAGGATGAACCTCAGCGTTACTGGAGGAACGAAGACCCTGCGCTACTATGTTGGCGGAAATTACTACTTCGAAGACGGTATCTTCAATACCAACCAGGACCGCTACGACGCGGGTATGAGCTTCGACAAGTTCAGCTTCCGTTCGAACGTAGATATCGACATCTCGAAGTCCACCACTATCGGCCTCAGCCTTTCGAACCAGTTCACGGACACCAACTCGCCCAGAAACGACCGTAACGAGATTTACGCGCGCACTCTGGCGGCCTCTCCGGTAGGTATCGTAACCGTCTATGACGACGGTACTCTTACCCTCCCCGAGCAGGGCTACAATCCGTGGAACCTTCTGAACAGCCTCGGCTACCGTACGATCAAAAACAACGTAGCCCAGGCTACCCTCTCGCTGACCCAGGACTTCTCGGACATCATCACCGAGGGTCTCAAGGCGGATATCAAGTTCAGTTGGGATGCCCAGAACCAGACTATCGTCTACCGCAGCATCTCGCCCGCCTATTCGAGGGCTACCGGCCGCGACGACGAAGGAAAACTCATCTACGAAGCTATCAGCGGAGGCAACAACTATATGACCCTTTCCAGTTCCAACTCCGGCTGGAACAAGATGAATCTCGAAGCCGCCCTTAACTACGAGCGTACCTTCGCGACCAACCACAGGGTCAGCGGTATGTTCCTCTTCAGTATGAGGAACCGCACCAACAACGTCCCCGGAAGCTCCTACATCGGAGCATTCCCCTATAAGACCATGGGCGTTGCAGGACGAGCCACCTACTCGTATGCAGACCGCTACTTCGCCGAGTTCAACTTCGGTTACAACGGCTCCGAAAACTTCGCTCCAGGCCACCGTCTCGGATTCTTCCCGTCCTTCGCACTGGGCTATATGGTAAGCAATGAGCCCTGGTGGGACGGCCTCAAAGACGTAGTTTCGATGCTCAAGTTCAAGGCCTCTTACGGAAAGGTCGGCAGCGACGAAATCGGCGGAAGCCGCCGCTTCGCCTACAACACTACCATCAACACCTCCGCAGCCGGCGCCATGTTCGGAGACACTCCTACGAACAAGGGAGGCATCACTACCGGCGACTACGGCAACCCTGAAGTTTCCTGGGAAGAAGCAACCAAGTCCAACGCCGGCTTCGAGCTGACCCTTTTCAAGGACCTTCGCTTCGTGTTCGACTACTTCTACGACAGGCGCGACGGCATCTTTATCGAGAGGCAGTCTACCCCGAGCGCAGTTGGTATCAATGTCAACCAGTATGTCAATATAGGCAAGATGAAGAATCAGGGTTACGATATGACCCTCGAGTATGACCACACCTTCTCCGGCGGACTTTTCGTCTCTGCAAGGGCCAACTACTCGTTCAACCGCAACAAGATTCTCTACAACGACCAGCCCGACCAGGTCTGGAAGTATCAGAATACAGCAGGCTTCGCCTTCCAGCAGCAACGCGGCCTTATAGCCGAAGGTCTGTTTGAGAGCGAAGACGAAATTGCCGCCTGGCCTACCCAGAAATTCGGCAAGGTCCAGCCCGGCGACATCAAGTACCGCGACATCAACAACGACGGCGTAGTAGACAACTACGACAAGGTTGCAATCGGCTACACAATAGTCCCTGAAATCAACTACGGCTTCGGCGTAAGCCTCGGATGGAAGGGCTTCGATGCCTCCATCTTCTTCAGCGGAGTAGGCCACGTTACACGCATCATCTCCGGAAACAACCTGTTCGGAGCTACTGCCGACATCAAGTACGAAGGTCAGATATTCGCAGACGTTGCGCGCAACCGCTGGACTCCGGACAATCCGGACACCAACGCCCCCTACCCCAGGCTTTCCCTCGAAAATGTAACCAACAACCAGCAGGCATCTACCTACTGGCAGAAGGATATGAGTTTCCTGCGCCTTAAGAATGCCGAGATAGGCTACACCCTTCCCAAGAACATTTCCGGGAAGATAGGCATGTCTACCACCCGCATCTACATCCAGGGAGTGAATCTCCTTACTTTCTCCAAATTCAAGCTGTGGGATCCGGAGCTTGCCACCTCGAACGGCAGCGCCTACCCGAACATCAAGTCCTACAGCATCGGTGTCAACCTTAATTTCTAAGCGCTATGAAGAAGAGTTACATTATTGCAATACTTGCCGCGCTCCTTACTCTCAGCGCCTGCGACAGCTACTTTGACATAGACTTCCAGGATCAGGCTAACCTCGAAGAAATCTTCAGTAAGAAGAATACTACCGAAAGATACCTGACCCATCTTTACTCATACCTGCCCCACGATGAGGACACCCACAACGGCGCCGGCTATGTAATCCCGCGTTCAGACGAAGGCCTGTTCGGCTTCCTCGGCTACGGTTCATTCAACAAGCTCCGCAGCGGCGACTACAGCACCGCCGCCCAGGGCGATGTAGTCCAGTACAATATCTGGAAGACAATGTACATAGCTATCAGGCAGTGTACGATCTTTATGGACTATGTAGACCTTGACACCGAGGACACCGCCCAGGTAAGGGCCGCGATGAGGGCCGAAGCAAGGTTCCTTCGCGCGTTCTACTATTTCTGCCTCTTCAGGCAGTACGGTCCGGTAATCATCTGGGGCGACGAACTCGCTCCCGAAAACGCCGAAGGCTCCAAGCTGGACCGCAACACTGTCGAGGAAAACATCAACTTCATAGTCGATGAGCTCGACAAGGCCGCCAAGGATCTTCCTACTACCCTTACCGAGATAGGAGCCAACGACTCCTGGACCGGACGCGCCACCAAGGCAGCCGCCATGGCCCTGAAGTCAAGGGTTCTGATCTACGCCGCCTCCCCTCTGTACAACGGCCAGGACGGCGGTACGCTCAAGTCTGTCTTCAGCTCAAAGAAGAACTACTACGGCAAACAGATATTCCCCGAATACGATCAGTCGAAGTGGGATAAGGCCGCGGCCGCCGCCAAGGATGTGATAGACAGAACGTCTTGTTCGAGACCTGGAACCAGGAAACCATATGGGGCTGGTGGCACCTCGGAATAGGCCACACAGACGGCGGCTTCGCCACCTGGATCGGAGCTACCGGCTCGTTCATGTATGCGACCGTACCTAACTTCCCTTCGCCTACCATCACAACCTCTTACGAGATGCTCCAGGCCTACACGCCTTCGCTCAAGATGGTAGACGCCTATCCGATGGCTGAGACCGGTCGTTATCCGGTACTGGGCTATCAGAAGAACGGACGCATGAACGACCTCTCCAAGCCCATAGTGGACGCAGCATCCGGCTACAGTACTACCGGCTGGACAGATAACTATAAGCAGCCGATCGATGCCGACTGGGCGCCTACGTTCAAGGCCCACAACACTACAGTAGGCCGCGACGCCCGCTACTATTCAAGCATAGTCCCGGACGGCTTCTACTGGCCCAGCGACAAGATCAAGAAGCGCTGGGTAAGCTTCAAGAGCACTACCGACCCCATGGTTACGGTTCCGGTGACGAAGTATGAGTCCGCAGCCCTTAACTGGGTAGGCTACGCCTGCCGACGCTGGTACAGAGCCAATACCGCCTTCGTTACCGGCGCAGACTTTACCGGAGCCCAGCGATACGTCTACCCTGCCTTCAGGCTCGCCGAGATCTATCTAAACTATGCCGAAGCCTGCAACGAAAAGACAGAGCGCGACGTAGACGCGGCTATCACCTATCTCGACAAGGTACGGGAGCGCAGCGGCCTTAACGGCATCCGCACCGCCTACCCCGAGATTGCTTTCGAAAACGCATCCGGAACCACCACCATCGCCGGAGTCAGCAAGACTAACAAGGAGTGGCTCCGCTGGCTTATCCAGCAGGAGCGCTGGTGTGAGTTCGGAATGGAGGCAATGCGCCACTACGATATGTGTCGCTGGATGCGTGCAGAGGACGAGTATCCCTGCGCGCCCTGGACCCTCAATATGAAGGCCGAGAACTACGAAGACCTTTATACCAGGGTCAGCAACATAATGCCGATGGACAATGCAGACTTCCACTACCGCGACTACTTCTATCCCATCATCTCGACCCAGCTTGCCGAGATGGTAAACTTCACTCAAAACCCCGGATGGGAATAGGCCTATGAAAAAGATATTTATTGCTTCAATAGCCCTGGCAGTCCTCGCAGTTTCCTGCATCGAGGACTCTAGAAACAATTTTATGGTTGAGGACTCCCTGTCGCTGGTCTACGACGAGCAGGTAGTGCCCGTGTCGGTCTATGCCGGCTCGTGTACTGTCAGCGTCCTTAAGTCCGGCAAGGGAACGAAACCTGCCAGCGTGACTCTCGGTGTTTCCCCCGAGGCGCTCAGTGCTTTCAATGCCGAAAACAGCACCTCCTATACAGCTATCTCCTCTTCGTCCTATTCATTCGACTCTCCCTCGGTCTCCATCAAGGCCGAGGAATTGACCGGACAAGTAAAGATAGAGTGGGATTCCAATACTCTCCAGCCAGCGCTTAACGGCGGTCTCTCAGTAATCCCCGTAGTAATTACGGAAGCCTCCCTTGAGATAAACCAAAAGCGCAATCTGGTCCTTGTCAATGTACTCAACTCCGAGGTAGGACTCGCCTCATCCGGATCAACCGCGGTCGCCAGCGAAGACCCGAACGAGGATATCGAGCTGCAGGTAAAAGTCGCCCTCGACTTCCCTCTTCCAGAGGATCTTTCACTTACTTTCAAGGTCGATCAGTCGCTCATCGCGCCCTACGCAGCCGAGAATGGCCTTGATGCCATCGCACCCTTCGCGGATTATGTCCGCTTCCCGGACAAGGTGGTCTCCATCCCGGCGAAGAGCAGCGACATATTCTTCACCATTACCCTGAAGAATTCCGCGCTCTTCGAGTCAAATGGAAAGATGAAGAGTTTCAACACCATCGTAGCTCCCATTAAAATCACCAGTACCTCTCTTCCAGGAGTAGCAATCTCCGATAAGATCTACTATCTTGTTATCAAGTCTCCTTTCTCAGGAGCCAGCGTAAGCCGCATCTGGGGCAAGTATTCCACTACCCAGCTCTGGACCGAAGACTACAGCCTGCCTTCCGGTGCAGACCGAACCATGACCCTCGACGCAAACTGGGTCTACCTGCCTTACTCCGTAGGCGGCGATGTAGCAAAGATTACGGCTATCAGCGTAAACGATCCCTCGACTACCAAACTGGTCAACTGTACAGGCTTCAAGTCAAACACAATTACGACCGCCTGCGTTAGGATTGTCGACAAGGGCGACGGTACTACCATGCTTACTGCCTCAGGCGCGAACGGCGACAGCTTCGCCTTCTACAGCTGGGAAAACGGTATAGACAGCGCTCCGAGAGTAGACGAACTCCAGTGTACTTGGCGCCGCGGTGGAGACCGCTACGAGCTCCACGGAACGTGGGCAGACGGTATGCTTTATGTCCATGCCCAGCAGGGAACCTTCTCTACAAGATACGAGGTCAAGAACGGCCAGTTCACAAAGAAAGACAGGACCCTCGTAGATGTTCCGTTCACCGGATTTGGAGGGCTCTACAAACACCCCGACTACGACCAGATGGTATTCGCCAGCTCCGACACATCCGCTTTCATGACTCCCCTTTCCACGACTCATAAAGCGGGCGACGGCCAGGATATCCACGATATGGCTGTCGAGAAGTTCCCTTACGGAAAGCTTTCCTACGGTTATCGTCCATTCACCTTCAAGGGAGACAAATACATAGCGTTCACTACCATAGACAAGAATGAATACCACAAACCCGACTTCCTCAGGGCACGTCTAGTGATAGTAGCCGACAAGGGAGGATTCAAGGCTTCTCTCGATCCGGACAATATGGACATCGTCTATCAGGCCCCTCTCCAGGGAGAAGACTTTGAAAGCGAAGCATTCGACGCTCCTACCGTACTGCAAGGCGACTGCGCGGTATGTGTACTCTCGAACAAGGTACTCATTGCCGCCAGCTTCCAGGGCATAGGCCTCAGCGTCTTCAAGATGGAATAATGCGATGAAACGATTGCTGCCGTTTACCCTGCTTGTTCTCCTCGCTGCCGGATGCGGCGAGGAACAGGGGGGCTACCAGCCCAGCCCGGCCGTAAGACTTACGGTCGGCGAAGTTGGCTTCGCGACAGCAACCATCCTTGTCGAAAGCATCTACTGCGACGAAGTATTCATCCTTGCCGACTCCGACCTGCAATCTGTCTCCGCAGCCCAGGTCATCTCCGAAGGCGTTCCTGCGGGTGACGGCGTAGCCGTCCTGACCGGGCTCAGGCCCGGGACCCGCTATACAGCCTTCGGGGTGGGCCGTAAAGGGGACAAGGTTTCTAATGTAGAGAAGGTCAATTTCACTACTTCCGCCCAGGCCGGCACGCTGTATCCCTATGAACAGGGGCGCGACGGAGCGCCTGTATTTGCAGACATTACCCTGTGTCCGGGCGGAGGCAAGCCCAACAGCAATTCATGGTTCAGCGTCCCATTCGATTGGGACAAAGAGCGCTTTGCGCCCCACGTAAGCTATTCCGACTCCGAGGGTCAGCATTGGCTGTTCGAAGCGTTCCTCGCCCTTACCGGCTTAGATCAGGACGGTAAGTCTTTCGTCATAAGCAGCGGCGGCGCAGCTTCGGCGGACAAAGATTCGTGGGAGGACCTGATCCAATACTGGGTAGGCGAAGGAGGCGCTTTCAGCGCTCTTGACGAGGCAATCGCCGAAGCGTCAGCCGCGATAGGTTCCCTGCCGCCGGCCCGCTATGCAATTATGGTGATGCCGGATCCTATCCAATTCGCCTGCTTTGCAGACAAGAATTCGTCTACCACCTACTGGGGCTTCCTTGAGGGCAGACTTCTGGATTTCTCAAAATCGGAGGACCAGGTCAGGGCCCTGAGATGGTACATAGACCGTGTCCGGGCGGAGTTTGCCGCCAGGAATTTCCGCTATCTCGAACTCGGGGGTTTCTACATCCTTTCCGAGGAACTCGTCGCCAGGCCCGGCGGCTGGAACTACGACCAGAAGCGCTGGGACCAGATCCTTCCTCCAGTCGGAGAATACCTCGATTCCTGCAACGAGGGCCTGTACTGGATACCCTATCTGGGAGCGGCCGGAACGGATCTATGGGAGAGCCTGGGTATTACCTATTCCTGGCTTCAGCCCAATTATTACTGGGACACCTCCGGATCCAAGCCCCTCGCTAAGACTATGGACAGAATCCGGCAGTTCGGGATGGGAATCGAGCTGGAGTTCGAGTATTCGATGGTTGAAGAAGTGATGAAGATACCCGGAATCAAGGGACCCGACGCCCAGGGCAATTATTCCTTCACCCTTTCCGACGTCCCTTCCCTGCGTTCCCGTTTTCGCGAGTATATGACTGCCTTCAAAGACAGCGGCCTTTACGGCAAGGAGCGCATCGCTTTATATTCCGGATCCAATGCTTTTTTCCAGCTTGCAACTTCGAAGGAAAACGACGATATTGCAATGTATTTGGAACTTTGCCGTTTCATTAGTGAAAACCCTTTGAGAAAATGAAAAGAATACCGGTTTTAATCATATTGTCCATGCTCTGTCTGGGATGCCTCCCCGCAGATGCCGACGCCCCTCTTCTTCGCGACGCCGACCTGGTAGGCTCCTGGCACCGTGAGCCCTATGCGTGGGATGCGGAGCGTTTCTCGCCCCACGTAAGCTGGAAGTCTCCGGACGGGAGCGAACGCTGGCTCTTCGAATCCTTCATCTTCCTCGAAGGACAGGATTATCAAAGCGGCAGGACCTTCGTCATCTCCCCCTCCGGTCTTTCCGCCCGAAAAGTAGAATGGGAGAAGCAGCTGGATCTCTGGCTCAGCAAGGACTGCGGAGTAGGTGCGCTGGACAAAGCCTGCGCCCAGGCGGCAGCCAGAATAGGCAATCCCCCCTCTAAGCGTAAGGTAATAATAGGCCTTCCGGACGCCATAATGTTCGAGAATTTCGCCGACAAGAAGTCCTCTACGGCCTATTGGGGAGACGGGCTCGATTTCGCCCGGGTAGAAGACAGGCTGAAGGCCGTAGACTGGTACATAGGCGAAGTACGCGGTCGTTTCGCGGCCCTGGGCTGCCGATATTTGGAACTGGACGGTTTCTATATCACCTCCGAAGAAATCTACCTCCCCTACGATATAGACGTCAACTGCCGCTACAAGAACTGGGAAGAGATAGTTCCCGCCCTGGCCGCCCGCTTACACTCCAAGGGTGAGAAGCTATACTGGATACCTTACCACATGGCCCCCGGCCACAAATACTGGAAGCAACTCGGAATAGACCAGGCCTGGATGCAACCCAACTGGTATTGGGACCTTAAGTCCGGCGAAAACCACCCCTTCGACAAGACTCTCAAGGCTATTAAGGATGGCGGAATGGGGATGGAAATAGAATTCGAGTACAGCGCCGTAGCAGACCAGATGAAGCCCGGAGTCAAGGGCCCCGGCAGCGGCGGAAGGCTGATCTACGACGCCTCAGACGTCCCAGCCCTCCAAAGCCGCGTACGCGAGTACCTTCGCCGCTACCGTGAGGCCGGCCTGATGGGAAAAGGTTCCATAGCCCTGTATAGCGGATCCAACGCCCTTACCCAGCTCGCCACCTCCCCTCTTCCTCAGGACAAGGCCCTCTATGATGAGCTCTGCCGCTTCGCCCTCGAAAACAGGGGCGAACTGAAGAGTACTACTGTCAAAGTAAGCGAAGAAGGCCTTCTTACCGAACTCAGCTTCGGCGGCCGCAATTATGCCGGGGCCTATCCTCTCTGGAGACTATACTACAATACTCCCGAGCAGAAAGAGATAGAGGTTTCCGGCTGGAACGAAAAGCCTTCATTCGTAAAAACAGTAGCAGATACCGTCTTTATCGATTACGCGCGCGTCGGCGGCAAGGCTTTCGCCCTCGGGTTAAAGATATGGACCGAAGGCGCCTGCGTCCGCTTCGCGGCCAGCCTTCGCAACGACGAGCCCCATACCGTCATCCGTGAGCTTCAGTACCCGCTGGTAGGCGATCTTCAAATTCCCTCGGATTACAAGCTCCTTACTACCCACACCGGCGGCCAGATCTTCGACAATCCCGTCTGGAAGATATCTAATGTAGACGTCCGCCCTCTGTACATGACCCCGGCCCAGAAGTTCCGCCAGTACGACCTTCAGTATCCGCGCAATGCCGCCGCAAACTGCTATGCTTTCGTGGGCAAGGACCATGGCCTTTATTTCGGATCCCACGACACTTCCCTTCAGCAGACCTGGCAC
>ONOI01000063.1 GCA_900319375.1 uncultured Bacteroidales bacterium
GATATGGCCTCTCACCCCGCGGTAGATATCACCGCTCCTAAAAACAGCGTCATCAAGTCTGTCCTCGACGGCTCGGTAGTAGCCGCCGGATGGAGCGACGAATACGGATACACTATCACTATCCAACACGAAGGCGACATCCTTTCTACCTACAAACACAACAGTAAGCTTCTGAAAAAGCAGGGCGACAAAGTCTCCGCCGGAACCCCGATCGCCCAGGTCGGAAATACCGGTTCGCTTACAACCGGAGCTCACCTCCATTTCGAGCTCTGGTACAAGGGAGAAGCTATCGACCCTACAAAATATATCTCCTTCTAATGGGCGGCAAACGCAGAATAGCGATCCTCGGATCGACGGGTTCGATCGGGACCCAGGCCCTTGATGTCATCAGGCAACACCGCGACCTTTTCGAGGTCCAGCTTATCAGCGCAAACAAAAGCATCGACCTGCTCGAGAGCCAGGCCCGGGAGTTCGACGTCAACAATGTCGTCATCTGCGAGAACAAATTGTACGGCGAACTCAGCAGCCGCCTCTCCGGTACGGATTCGAAGGTCTTCGCCGGAACTGACAGCCTGTGCGAGCTCGTCCGCAGCGCCGAGATCGACATAGTCGTCGGGGCCATGGTCGGGTTCAGCGGCCTTCGCCCTACCCTATCAGCGCTCGAAGCCGGGAAGGTGGTAGCCCTCGCGAACAAGGAGACGCTGGTCGCCGCCGGCTCTCTGGTCACCAAGACCATGCGCGAACACAACGCCGTGATCCTGCCGGTAGACAGCGAACATTCCGCGATATTCCAGTGTCTGCTCGCGGCCCAGGGGAACGAGGTCAAGAAGATCCACCTCACGGCCTCGGGAGGCCCGTTCCGCAACTGGCCGAAGGAAAAGATTGCGGCCGCTACGGCAGCCCAGGCGCTCAAACACCCGAACTGGGATATGGGCGCGAAGGTAACCATCGATTCCGCGACCATGATGAACAAGGGCTTCGAGCTGATCGAGGCCTGCTGGCTGTTCGACGTGGGCCCGGAGATGGTAAACGTAGTCGTCCATCCGGAGTCTATTATTCACTCCATGGTCGAGTTCGAAGACGGGGCCGTCATCGCCCAGATGGGCTGCCCGGACATGCGCGAGCCGATAGGCTTCGCCCTCTCCTTCCCTGCCAGATTGTCAGTCGGTAATAAAAAACTTGACTTTGCGCAGGTAGGAGCTTTACATTTCGAGGCGCCGGATCCGGAGCGTTTCCCCAACCTCCAGCTGGCCCGCGAGGCTTTTACGCGCGGCGGGAACATACCCTGCGCCCTGAACGCCGCCAACGAGGTCGCCGTGCGCGCCTACCTCGCGGGCCGCATCGGTTTCTACGGGATTACAGACCTTATCGAAAAGTGTGTCAGCGGTGTGACTTTTGCAGCAGATCCGTCGGCCGGCGAGATCTTCTCCACACACGAAGAGATTATGCGCCGCGCCGAAGAATTGATTTAGCTCGTTTATGGTCGTACTCTTCAAGGCACTGCAGGTCATCCTTGCACTGTCCATCCTTATCATAGTCCACGAATCCGGGCACTTCCTCTTCGCCCGCCTTTTCGGTATCAGGGTGGAGAAGTTCTACCTGTTTTTCGATATCGGCGGGAAGGCTCTCGCGCGCTGGCGCTGGGGCGAGACCGAATTCGGAATAGGCTGGCTGCCCTTCGGCGGCTACTGTAAGATAGCGGGCATGGTCGACGAGTCCGTAGACATGGAGCAGCTTAAGCGCGAGCCCCAGCCGTGGGAATTCCGCTCGAAGTCGGCATGGCAGCGGCTGTTCGTCCTGGCCGGCGGCGTGCTCTTCAACTTTATCTTCGCGATCCTGGTCTACAGCCTGATCTGCGGGATCTGGGGAACCGCCTATATCAGCAACAAAGATTCGTCTGTCTATCCGAACGAGCTTGCGCGCGAAATGGGCTTTCAGCCCGGAGATAAGATCCTGAAGCTGGATGATTACGTTCCCGAGGATTTCGGGATGTTGCAGGCCGATCTGGCCCGTAGGGAGGTTCGGTGCGCTACCGTTCTGCGTGGACAGGATACCGTCCGGCTTTATATCGATCAGTCGATGATAGGCGAGGTTCTGAATTCGCCGCTGATGTTTGATCTGGCGATGCCGTTCGTGGTCGATTCCGTGGCCTCCAAGGCCAATTCCGAGGTGCTCAGGCGGGGCGACCGCGTGCTCAGCATTGAAGGAGTCGATGCGGAGTTCCTGCAAGACGCCTCGCCCATCCTGGCGGAGCACGCGGGAGAGGATGTGACCGTTACCGTGCAGCGCGGATCCGAAGTTCTTGATCTGTCGCTTCAGGTCGACACTTCCGGGCGGGTCGGCGTGTTCCTGGAGCAGCCCGTCATCAAGAGGCAGACCTACAAGGGACTCTCGGCTCTATCTGCAGGCCTCAAGCGCACGGGCAGCACCATAAGCGGCTACCTCAGCGACCTGAAAATGGTCTTCAAGCCCTCGACAGGCGCCTATAAGTCGGTCGGCAGTTTCATCGCCATCGGCCAGGTGTTCCCTAAGAAGTGGGATTGGTATCAGTTCCTGAGCATCCTGGCCCTGATTTCCATCATGCTGGGCGTAGTAAACCTCATCCCTATCCCGGGTCTTGACGGAGGACATATCCTGTTTACTATATATGAGATGATAACTGGCCGCAAGCCTTCAGACA
This sequence comes from uncultured Bacteroidales bacterium, assembly GCA_900319375.1. Taxonomy (GTDB): domain Bacteria; phylum Bacteroidota; class Bacteroidia; order Bacteroidales; family UBA932; genus Cryptobacteroides. The sequence goes on from ONOI01000063.1 coordinate 2,681, forward strand.
GGTTCCTCTATATAATGCAACTTATAGGAATGGCCCTTCTGTTCGGCCTTATGTTCCTTGCTTTCGGCAACGACATAATGAGGCTAATCCGTTGATTTTTTTGTATATTGGCGACATGAAAAAGAGTTTATTCACACTTATTACGCTGGTTTTTGCACTCGCAACGAGCTGCAAACCTTCTGCTCCCCTGCTGCCTAATGTAAGCGGTAAGGCAGGCGAAGTGCTGTGCGTTATCGAGAAACCAGACTGGGACGGCGCCCTAGGGCAGGCCATCCACGACGTTCTCGAAGACGAATACCCCTTTTTGCCGGTTAAAGAGTACCGATATACCGTAACTCATGTAACTCACGCCGGATTCGAGGCCGATATGTTCAAGGTCCACCGCAATATTGTCTTCTTCGACCTTCACCCTCAGAACAACTATCCCGGAGTACAGATTCTCCAGAACAAATGGGCGAAACCCCAGTGTGTTCTTCTCGTAAGAGCCCGCAGCGCCGAGCAGGCAGATTCTGTCCTCAGGGCTGATTCCGAGATGGTTGTAAGCGCAATTGAGCAGGCCGAGCGCAACCGCGTCATCGCCAATACCCGCCGTTACGAAAATGCCGACGTCTACCCTAAGGTAGCAAAGGTCTTCGGCGGTTCGGTCCATGTCCCTACCGGCTACAAACTTCGCAAGATAGACCATAATTTCGCATGGATCTCCTACGACCGCGACAAGGTGACCCAGGGAATCTTTGTCTATCGCCTTCCCGTAGTCGGAGACGATTTCGACAACGATGTGATTATCACCCGCCGCAACGAAATCATGAAGGAGAATGTTCCCGGTATGTTCGACGGAACTTATATGATTACCGGAGACTACTGGAAGCCCCAGACCCGCTTCCTGAGGTATCAGGGAACCAGTTTTGCCGAGACCCACGGAATGTGGGAAGTCCAGGGCGATTATATGGGCGGTCCTTTCGTTTCCCATTCTTTCTATTCGCCTGACGGAACGGAAATTATAGTGGCCGAAGCCTGGGTGTATGCTCCTAAATACAATAAGAGGCAGCTCCTGAGGCAGGTTGAGTCGCTTCTTTACTCTTGGGAATGGAAGACTGAATAAAAATCTTGTATTCTAAAAAATTATTTCTATCTTTGCAGTCCTTTTGGTGGGTTCGTATAACGGCTAGTACTCAAGATTTTCATTCTTGCAATAGGAGTTCGATTCTCCTACCCACTACGAAAAAATATAAAAAAGTACAATAATGGCAAACACAGCTTCAGCAGACAAGGCCGCTCGTCAGGGCGAGAGGCGCAGATTGCATAACAAGTATTATGCAAAGACAACAAGGAACGCTATCCGCGACATCCGTAATACAAAAGATAAAGAGGCAGCTCAGGCTGCAGCACCCGCAGTTTTCGCTAAGATCGACAAACTCGCAAAGATCGGTGTAATTCACAAGAATAAGGCCTCTAACCTCAAGAGCGGTATTCAGGTTTATATCAACAAGCTCGAGAAGTAGCGCAGTTGGTAGCGCACTACGTTCGGGACGTAGGGGTCGGGCGTTCGAGTCGCCTCTTCTCGACGAAAAAAGGTCAGGAAAAATCCTGACCTTTTTTCGTTCTCGAAGAGGCTCCGCTCCTCTAACCCCGATTCAGCGTACGCTCCTCTAACCCCGATTCAGCGTTCTACAATTGTTTTAGGGCGCGGGCGAGCTGGTCGGGGCAGGAGGTGCCGCGGGCCTTGCAATCGATTCCGGAGAGGCGGTCGATGACATCGCCGACCTTCATCCCTGCGCAGAGGCGGCCGAGGCCCTGGGTGTTGCCGTGGCAACCCTTCGTATATTTGACGCTGCGGATGATCTCGCCTTCGGTTTCGATATCTATCTGTTCGGAGCAGACTGCCTCGCAAGTTTTGAAGGAAGTCTTGCGGATCGAGCCTTCGCGAATATCGCTAATTAAAGTTACATCGTACATAGTAGCGCAAAAGTAAGAAATATAACTTATATTTGGACTATGAAGTTTTGCGTACTACTCCTAACCCTAAGACTTCTCGTCGGAACCTATACCGAAGGGAACTCCGCCGAAGGCGTATATCTGTATGACTTCGATCCCCAGACAGCCTCTACTGACCTTAAATCCGTAGCCCCATCGGGCAACCCTTCTTTTGTTGTTGCATCGGGCAATAAAGTCTACAGCGTAAACGAGTATAACGACGGACGCGAAGGAGTCAGCGCATATATTATAGATGGTAATTCTATCTGTAAGACAGACAGTCTGATTATCCCCCGCGATATAGTCAATGGCGCCGACCCCTGCAATCTGCTTCTTGCGGGTAATTATCTTATCAGTTCGAATTATACCGGCGGCTCCGTAACGGTCTTCCGTCTAAGAGACGACGGAACCTTTAACGGAATAGCTCAGTGGTTCAGCTTTGGATTTGAGATTTCAAGCCTCTTCTCTAAGGAACCGCTCTTCGAGCAGGCCCATCTCCACTGCGCTGTCCTCTCCCCCGACGGAAAATACGTCTTCGCGGTCAACCTTGGCAACGACTGCATCCACCGCTTCGAGTTGGGCGCGGGCGATTATCCGCTCAGCCGCGCGGAAACGGCGTGGAGGGCCGGCGGCCTGCGCTTCTTCGGGGAGCGGCTGAGCGAACTTGGCCCGCGCCACATGATCTTCAGCCAGGACGGCCGCTTTGCCTATCTTCTCTGCGAGCTCAGCGATAAACTGATCGTATTCGAATACAAGGACGGCGAGCTTAATCCGATCCAGAAACTTAGGGCCTACAAAGGCAAGGGACATGGGAGCGCAGACCTTCATCTTTCTCCGGACGGCCGCTTCCTCTATACAAGCCACCGCCTGAAAGATGACGGAATCGCTGTCTTCTCAGTCGATCAGACTACCGGCAAGGTAAGCGCGGCAGGCTTTACGCAGACCGGCCTGCACCCCCGCAACTTTGCCATCTCCCCCGACGGCCGGTTCATGCTGGTCGCCTGCCGCGACTCCAACCGTATCGAGATCTACTCGATCGATCCTGAGTCCGGTCTTCTCTCCCAAACAAACAAGTCGATTAAAGTCGACGCCCCCGTCTGCGTCCAGTTCATAGACTGATTCCACACAAATACCAACTTTTAGGGATTGCCCCGGCCGAAAGGTCGGGGTATCTTTGTAGCTCTAAACCCAAGAAGATGACACTTAAGGATTTAAAGATTGGACACTACGCTGAAGTAATCGCGGTAGGAGGAGAAGGAAACCTCCGCCAACACTTCCTGGATATGGGTGTCATACCCGGAACAGTTGTAAAGATGATAAAGAGGGCGCCGATGGGCGACCCGCTCGAGATTCTTGTCCAGGGCTATTCGCTCACCCTCAGGGGAGCGGAGGCAGACAAGATCGAGGTGAGCCTGGCCGAGGCGCCTGAGGCCATACAGGCCCAGCCCCAGCAGCCCCTCGAAGAAATCGAGCACCCCGGCTTCGGAGAAGAGGGAAAATATCACAACAAAGAACAGGAAAATCCCCTCCCAGAAGGAACTATGCTTTCCTTCGCTCTCGCCGGCCAGCAGAATAGCGGTAAGACTACGCTGTTCAACCAGCTTACCGGAGCGAACCAACACGTAGGAAACTTCCCCGGAGTGACGGTCGACCGTAAAGACGGCCCTATCAGAGGCCACAAAGACACAGTGGTCACCGACCTCCCCGGAATCTACTCTCTGAGTACCTACACCCAGGAAGAGCTTGTCTCCAGGAACTATATCATCAAGGACCATCCGAGAGCCATCATCAACATAGTCGACGCTACCAACATCGAGCGCAACCTCTATCTTACTATTCAGCTGATGGAGCTCGATGTACCGGTAGTCCTCGCTCTCAATATGATGGACGAAGTTCGCGGCAACGGCGGCTCTGTCAACATCAATAAGATGGAGAGGGCACTCGGCCTTCCCGTGGTCGCTATCAGCGCCGCGAAGAACGAAGGTATCGGCGAGCTCATAGACCACGCGATCCATATCGCGAAGTACCAGGAAACTCCCGCCCGCCTCGATTTCTGCAGCCCTGAGGACCATGGCGGAGCGGTCCACCGTTGTCTCCACAGCATCATGCACCTGGTCGAAGACCATGCCCAGCGCGCCGGCATCCCCCGCCGTTTCGCGGCCAGCAGGCTCGTCGAAGGCGACGAGGACATCCTGGCCGCCCTGCAGCTCTCCCAGAATGAGCGCGAGACCCTCGAACACCTCATCCTCCAGATGGAGGAGGAGCGCGGGATGGACCGCCATGCGGCCATGGCCGAGATGCGCTACAGCTTCATCCACCGCCTCTGTGCGGAAGCGGTCAGAAAGCCGGGCGTCAGTAAGGAACGTCTCAGGTCGGACCGCATCGACCGTGTCCTTACCGGTAAATGGACGGCCATCCCCGCCTTCATCGCCATCCTCGGCCTCGTCTTCTGGCTGACCTTCGACGTGATCGGCGCCCGGCTCCAGGACCTGCTGGACGAAGGAATCTCCGCCCTTGGAGAGCGCGTCGCCGAGTGGATGGCCCGCCTCGAGGTGGCCCCTCCCCTTCAGTCCCTCGTCTCCGACGCTCTCTTCGGCGGAGTTGGCGCGGTGCTAAGCTTCGTGCCGCTTATCGTGACATTGTTCTTCTTCCTGTCGCTGCTCGAAGACAGCGGCTATATGGCGCGTATCGCCTTCGTATCGGACAGCCTTCTGCGTAAGATCGGTCTTTCCGGCCGAAGCATCGTCCCGATGCTCATCTCCTTCGGCTGTACCGTTCCCGGTGTCATGGCTACCCGCACCCTCCCTTCGGCCCGCGACCGCCGCATGACTATCCTGCTGACCCCGTTCATGAGCTGCTCGGCTAAGATAGCTATCTACGGCTTCTTTGTCACCGCGTTCTTCCCCGGCCGCGCCGGTCTTATCATGACCAGCCTCTACCTGCTGGGTATCCTGGTCGGAATCATAGTCGCCCTCGTCGGAAAGAGCATACGCGGCGGAGACGAAGCCGCTCCGTTCGTGATGGAGCTCCCGACCTACCGCCTGCCTCAGGCCAGGAACGTCGGTCATCTTCTCTGGGACAAGACCAAGGACTTCTGCCAGCGCGCCTTTACAGTGATTTTTCTAGCGACTATCGTCATCTGGTTCCTGCAATCCTTCGACTTCCGCCTAAACTATGTGCCGGAGGAGCCTGAGAACAGTATACTGGCAGTTGTCGCAGGACTTATCGCACCTCTGTTCTCGCCGCTCGGTCTGGGCGACTGGAGAATAGTAACAGCGCTCATTTCCGGCTTCCTTGCCAAGGAAAGTGTAGTCGCTACCATGGAGCTTACAGGAGTCACCGCCGCCCTTACGACTCTGACAGCCATTCCTATGCTGGTCTTCTGTCTGCTCTACACGCCCTGCGTCGCCGCAGTCGCGTCTATCAGACGCGAGCTCGGGCGCCGCGGAGCCCTCTTCGTGGTTATCTTCCAGTGCCTGGTGGCATGGGTCTGCGCCCTGTTCGCCTACTGGATCTTCGGATGGTTTATTTAATGATATATTAGGTTTTTGAATTTCGCTTCGCTAATTCACTTGATGCTCTGCCAGCAACTACAGCGATGGTTGTAACTGTAAACACTCGGCATCCACAAGTAAGAGGCGCCCCGGGTGGGCGCCTCTGTTTTTGCACAAGGTGGAATTCTAACACGCGGACCTTGCGCGCAAAACCCCATCACATGCCTTCTAGCGCACAAGGTGTCGCCCCTTTTCTTCCACC
>ONOI01000054.1 GCA_900319375.1 uncultured Bacteroidales bacterium
TTGTCCTTTGTTAAACTTTCATTAACGGCACAAATTTACTAACTTTGTCTGCACAAGCCTTGGTGCAGAAAACTACTCTGCAAATCTAAGGTTTGCTATATGGAAGAAAACAGACGTTCGCTTTTTGCCGGCATCCTCATAGGTCTGGGTGCATACGGCTTTCTGGCCCTGGGTGGTATCCCGGGCGCGGTGATTTTCGCATTCGGTCTTATCGGAGTGGTGCTTTCCGGTACTCCTCTTTATACCGGGCGCGCAGGCGTGATGACCGATATCAAGGCCCTTACCTGGATATGGCTCTTCAACGCTCTTGGTTGCGTTATTATTGGACTGCTGGTACTATCGATAGGCGGCGCGCCGAAGGCCTCGGCCGAGACGGTGGTAGCCGGCAGGCTGGCCGTCGGGCCGTGGAAGGCCTTCCTTCGCGCCGTCGGTTGCGGACTTATCATCGACATAGCCGTGTGGCTCTATAGGACAACCAAGTCCATCCTCCCGGTTCTGTTCGGCGTTCCTCTGTTTATCCTTTGCGGCTTCTACCACAGCATCGCTGATGTAGTATATCTTGTCGCCGCCTGGAAATGGAGCCCGGATATCCTCTGGTATTATCCGATCATCGTTCTTGGCAACTACGTCGGCTGCAATGTCCGCCGTATAGTTCTGCCGGCCAAATAGATTGCCGATCAGGTCGGCAATGACTAAGTCGCATTCCTGCAATGACTAAGTCGCCTTCCAGCAATGACTTTTAAACCGTCATGCCCGGCCCCGACCGGGCATCTTTTAGTTATGAATAACATTTTCAGAGTAGGCATCATCGGCGCTGGCCACATCGCGGAGAAAGCGGCGTTCTCGCAACCTGCGACGTAACGGCTCTCGCCCAGGTCTTCTATTTTCGAGGCTCTGGATGAATGGTGACGATAGTGTTCGGGCCGAAGCGTTCGCGAAGGCGCTTTTCGATTTCGGAAACTATAGCATGAGCGTCGTGGAGTGACATATCGCCGCTCAGGCGCACGTGCGCCTCGATCGCAACGCGGTTGCCGATGCGGCGAGTGCGCAGATTGTGAGGCTCGCTGACCTCCGGGAATTCGCCTATGATATCTTCGATGTCTTTTTCTGCTGAAGCCGGCAGCGATTCGTCGGTAAGTTCGCCGGTACTGTCGCGGAAAAGATCCCAGGCGACTTTTACCAACATCGCACCTACTACAATAGAAGCGAGGGGATCGAGCACGGCCCAGCGATCCCCGAGGAGGATCGCGCCGCCGATGCCCACGGCCGCGCCGATCGACGAAAGCGCGTCGCTGCGGTGGTGCCAGGCGTTCGCCACGACCGCCGGCGAGTCGAGCGCTTTCCCCCGCGCGGCCGTGTATCTGTAAAGTATTTCTTTAACGACTATCGAAATCAGCGCAGCCCATAGCGCCAGCTTTCCGGGGACTACGAGTACGTCGCCCTGGAGCCAGCGGGCGAACTTAACCGCACCGTTTACGATGATTCCTATCGCCGCGCCCGCCAGAGCCAGGGCGACGAAAAATGTCGCGAGAGTCTCGAACTTTCCATGGCCGTAGTCATGCGTCTCATCCTGCGGTTTTGCCCCCACGCGCACGAACACCAGAACTATGATATCGGTAATGAAATCCGACAGCGAATGGACCGCATCCGCAACCATCGCGGCGGAATGTCCTACAATTCCAGCCACGAATTTGAACACCAGAAGCGCCAGATTTCCGATGCTCCCGATAACAGTTACCAAAGTCAGTTCTTTCGCCCGTTCCATACATGCAAAATTACGGAAATTATTTGTACCTTTGAATCCGCATAATGATAACACTAACCAATCAGATATGAAAAAATTCCATGACCTTGCGGTATTTGCCGCAATGGCGATTCTTGCATCTTCCTGCGTCGCAGGTAAGTTTATGTCGGGCTATGCCCTCACCCCGGAACCCCACGGATCAGATCCTAAAGAAATTGCACGTACCCGCGCTAAGGCCGACTCCCTGATGCCCGGCAGTACCGCATGGTACGACGGCCTTAAGGAGCAGGGTGTCCTGAAAGACACTTTCATCGTCGGTTACCGCAACTTTAAGATCCACGCTTGCTACGTCCCCGCTAAGGATCCCGCAACAGCCGAAGGTACCGCTATCGTTGTCCATGGCTATGGAGACAACCACTTCGTGTTCCTGTACCTGGTCCGCATGTACCGCGACAAGTTCAACTACAACGTCCTTTTCCCGGACCTTCAGTACCACGGCTACTCCGAGGGCGACCACGCCCAGATGGGTTGGTACGACCGTCTCGATGTTGAAGAGTGGGTCCATGTCGCCCACGAAATCTTCCATGACGACTTCATGGTGCTCCACGGCGTGTCGATGGGCGCAGCTACCGTCATGATGGCCAGCGGCGATTATATGCCTGGCTACGTAAAAGCATATGTAGAGGACTGCGGCTACAGCTCAGTAATCATGCAGTTCAACAACAACCGTCGCCAGAGCTTCTGGTTCGTCCCTGCAGACGTTCTTCAGAGCGCCAGCTACGTAACTAAGAAAAACTATGGCTGGGGCTTCTGGGAGGCATCTTCAACCAAGCAGCTCGAGAAGTGCGACCGCCCGATGCTCTTCATCCATGGCGATGCAGACGACTTCGTTCCGACCTCACACGCCTATAGGAACTACAGGGCAAAGAAACACGGCTATAAAGAGCTTTGGATTACAGAAGGCGCAGTCCACGCCAACTCCTACGCCAAATACCCCGAAGAATATGAGGCCCGCGTAAAGGCTTTCCTCGAAAAGGTAAAGGCCGGAGAGGCAACTGAGGAAAACATTCCGGTATTCAAATAATAGCCCCTTAAATAATCAAATTAGGTCCCCCAAAACGAGGGACCTAATTTATTTACTAGCTACTCCCACCGCTTTTCGGCAGAGTCGACTTCGCGCCGCAATTTATCGGGAAGGTCGGCGATGCATTTGTTGCATTTCATCTCCAGCGAATACATACGGCCGATACAGTAATTGGAGTGACCGCAGGGGCTCTTTGTCAGTTCGCCGGAATGAAGCTTGTTAACGAAATCTGTGTCGCGAATCAGGGCGCGTGCCATCTGCATCGCGCAGAAGCCCTCGTTCAACACCTCTTCCATCTTCGACAGCGACACCATGCCTCCTACGTATATCAGCGGCATCGAAACCGCCGCGCGGAACTTCTTAGCATCCTCCAGGAAGTACGCCTCTTTATACGGAACGGTAGGGATCAGAAGACGGCCGCAGAGCCATAGCATCGCCTGCAGCCACCAGAACTTCTTCGTGTCCATGTAGTGGGCAAACGTCTTCAGGGGCATCGCTCCGCGCATCACCTCCATCGGCGCCTTACTGACAAAGCCTGCCGACAAAACCAACGCATGAACGCCCAGCCTCTCCAGTTCGCGCGCCACTTCCAGACACTCCCCTTCCTGCATGCCACCGCGGAATCCGTCGTGCATATTCATCTTCACGACTACTCCCATATCGTCGCCCGCCGCCTCCAGAACGCGCTTGATCACGCGCCTCATCAGCCTCATCCTGTTATCCAACGAGCCGCCGTATTCGTCGTGGCGGTGGTTGGTGTACGGCGAGAGGAACTGGCTGATAAGATAACCATGTCCGGCGTGGATTTCTACACAGTCAAAGCCCGCCTCGCGCGCCAAATCAACTGCATGGCCGAAGTCCTCAACCAGCTGATCAATCTCCGATATCTTAAGCGCACGACAGAAAGTCGGTGAATAGATATTGAACCCGCCTGAAGCGCCTACAGGCATACATCCGCAAGTCGAGCGATGGGTCATGTTGCCGCAGTGGCCGAGCTGGATGGAGCATTTCGCGCCGGCGGCATGGACCTCGTCGGTTATGCGCTTCAGTCCGGGAACGATCTCTTCGCGCATCCACAGCTGGCCGCCGAACGACAGGCCGCTCTGGTTCACGGACGCATAAGCGAGCGTGGTCATTCCTACTCCGCCGCGCGCGACCGCGACATGGTAGTCGTAAAGATCCTGTGAGGGACTGTTGCCGTAAGCCATGTTCTCGAATGCTGCCGAACGGATGATTCGGTTGCGAAGCGTCACCGGCCCGATATTGACCGGGGTGAAAACGGGAGAATCTATCATAGTCTAGTATATGAAGGGTATTATGCGTTTAGTCTTAGGAGATATCTGGCCGGGGAATTCCTGCTGGTAAAGGTCGTAGATGCGTGCCGCGCGCGGAGCTAGATTGGCGAAGGTCCACAGCGCGAAGACTGCTCCCGCCCATGACCATGTAAGTATAGCGAATCCCACCCACTCCACGAATTCGCCGAAGTAGTTGGCGCTGGTAACATAGCGGAACAGGCCCGCCGTAGGCAGGTAGTGCTTAGTGTCGCCCGGCTTCCGCAGGCCGCGGATGATGGAGTCGGAGCTGATGTTGATGTACATGCCCACTATGAAAATGCACTCCCCAGCAACGAACGGCAGCCCAGTAAGCCAGCCCTCCGGATAGTACGAAGCCGGCGAGACATAGAAGATCCAGCCGCCCTGCATCAGCGCGTTCAGCGTGTTGAAAACGGCGCCCATGAGGATGATCGCGAGCGGCATACGGCTATGGCCGCGAAGCTGATTCGGGAAGATGAACGAACGGTGGAAGTAGTGCAGCTCGAACAGCAGCAGGAACGCCAGCCGAATGTAGTCGTCCCGCCGTACGGAAAACCACCACAACACGAGCATGGCGATGAAAACCGGCACCTCCATCAGGAACCAGCCGAGATGGTTGTCGAGCGACGGACCCCACTTCGGGTTGAAGAACTTGCCGTAACCGGCGTTGACGAAGAAGAGCGAGACGAACACGACGACCGCAACGGCCGACATGATTATGAGGAACAGGTTAAATCCGGCGGTAGTGAACATTTATTTGAGCTTTTTCCAAAGGCGTTGGATGATGGGGCCCGGGAGGAGCCATATGAGGGCGGGCAGCCATACGTTCATGAATGCCGGGGAGATGACGCGCCGGCCGGCGAACAGGGCTCTGAGCGCACGCCGCACAAGCCATTGCGGCGTGCGGATCAGCCCTGTCCGAACCCCGGCGCGCATCTGCCGCTCGCTAAGGCGGTAGAGCGGTGTTGCGATCGCTGCAGGGCAGACCGTCGTAAGAGTCACGCCATATGGCTTCAGCTCGTAGGAATACGAGCGCCCGAAACTCTTCAGATACGCTTTAGTTGCGGAATAGATAGTAATTCCCGGCGCTGGGATTCGCGCGGTCATCGAGGAGATATTCAGGATCCGGCCGCTGCCCCGCCGCTTCATCGCCGCACCAAAAAGTATGCAGATGCGGGTGACTGTAACGATATGAAGATCGATCATCGCCTGGACCCTCGGAAGGTCCTCGACCTGCAGCTCTTTGAAAAAGAACATGCCGGCGTCGTTGATGAGCACGTCGGGCACTTCGGGACACCACTCGAACAGCTCGTCGGCCGCCGTGGTTTTAGCCAGGTCCTGGCAGCGCGTCGTGACCGCGACCGGGTAGTTCCCGCGCAGCTCGGCCGCTGCCTGCTCCAGCTCGTCCGGACGGTTGCTTACAAGGATTAGGTCATAGCCCTTCGCCGCCAGCTGACGGGCGAATTCCAGACCCATCCCCGAGCTGCCTCCGGTAATCAGCGCGATCATTTCTTTCTCAGGCTGTGTTTGTCGATAACCTTCGTATCCTCGGCCAGATTCTCCAGACGCTCTGCCATTCTCGAAGGATCTGCGAGCAGGATGCGCAGCTGCTTGAGCGCGCTTACGAAGTAGAAGCCGTCGCAGAAGCGCTCGTCGGTTACTATCCACAGCGGGAGTCTCTTCCCTATCGCGATCTCCTTACCCTGGACGACCGGGACCATGGACTCCTTTCCCATCGAGAAAAACATTCCCGTGTTGCCGAAATCGTAGAGATGGTGATAGATCGAGGGGCCCTTGATCGATTTGAGGTTGGTGATAAAGCAGGTTGTGTGGAAGGGGCTTACCTTCAGGATCGCGCCGGGAAGCAGACCGTGCTTATCCAGCCACTTGATAGTTCCGACCAGTAGACCGATAATGAAGTTGGGAGTATAGGTGATAAGCCTTGCGAGCTTGTCCGTACCGTTGTTGGCGTCCATATGGCTGTTCTTCTTGATCTCCGCGTTTATCATATCGCGGATCTCCGAAAGGCTTTCGTGGCCGGTGAAGTCTATCTTCACTGTCGTATCCGGAGCCTCTGCGCTCAGGCCTTTTTTCACGACGAACGATATCTGGATGCAGTTCCTCTGGTAGATTCTTCCGTTCATGATGAAGCGGTTGATCCTGGGGAACAAGGCGATCAGACGTACGATCGAGGCGATCACTATGTGCATATAATTGTACACCTCGCCCTTTTCGGCCTCGGCTCGGATGAAGTCGTCGATAGGCTCGCAAGGGCAATCGTACTGTGTAAGGTTCTGGGAGTCATGCCTGTGTTTCATGATATGCGGCATGATGCGCTGAATCGGGTCGATATTCTTGATCTTCTTCCCGTCTGGTCTGTATCCGAACATAATCTTCCTAAGGTTTAGTACAACTTGACAAATATAATAAACTCAATTTGGAAGTTGAAAATATTTGACATATATTTGCAGTCCTTTTCCTGAGGGCTTAGCTCAGTTGGTTCAGAGCGCTTGCTTGACAGGCAAGAGGTCACTGGTTCAAATCCAGTAGTCCTCACAACAAAAAATCCGCTGCAAGGCGGATTTTTTCGTTGTGAGGACTACGTCCTACTTTTATTCGTAATAAAGTATTTCCCTTTCTATTTTATCCGGATACGTTTCCCCAAACAAACGGGGAATGATGGTCTCGGTTCTCTCTATCCAGTTCCAGTGCGAATCATAGCGATAATCCGTCCAGGTATCATGGAACTGTTGAGTCTTTTCCACCGAACACTCTTCCAGGTCGGTAGGATCCATGTTGTCGTTATACTTGTATTTCTTCCACCATATCGGAATCATTCCGTTCGGCTCCACGGTGGAGTCAAAGGTTTCAATCACATTTGCCTGGTCATTCGCGACGAAATGATACTCACCGTCGCGAAGCACCTGGCTTTTTACCATTCCATTGCTGAAGTATTCGGTTGAAATGACTTCCTCGCTGGAATAAGGCATCCCATTATTATAGACTACAGTGTAATTAGTGATTTCCTCATTGGTCCGGGTGTCCTTGTTTGTCGGATCTCCACCAATGGGGTACCAGAAATAATCTTCAGTAATCACGAGATTGCCGTCATTGCCGAAACTGTAAGACCACTCGGTGCATTGGATGTGATCTGCCAAGCCGTGACACAGGCGCATCATCGAAAGGTCCTTGAGTATCGTGATCGGGTAGCCGTTGCCGCTTTCCCAAATACCGCGCGCCCAGCCGAAACTCTGCGTCGGGACATATTTGCCGGTGTTTCCGTATTCGTAATCAATCCATGTCGCGAGGTAATTGTCAGAGGCAGGATAGCGAATTTCCGTACGTGTCCTGTGTCCGGCGGCATCATAGGTGTGGAGTTCATCCGTATTGCTGCTTGAGTCCGTCGTATTCACATACTTCTTCGCAGTCAGGTGGCCGGCCTCATCGTATACATATTCGTCATATGTAGTGTACTTCGTAATATGATGAGACTTTACTTTGCCACGGAGACCGGCAATCTGCCTGTCCGTGCGGTCCCAGTAGTAAACATCAAACCAGTCTGGTCGGGCAGGAGGGTTGGCCGCGTCCCATGCTTGACCGCCGTTCTCTTTTTCGCCGCCGTTCTCTTTTTCGCCGCCGTTTTCCTTGCCGCCATCCGTCTCGGTCCCGGTTCCATTGAGAAACAGCTCCTCACATGAAGGCAGGAAAGAGAATACGGCAATGACCATCATAGCCAAAAACAAAAACTTTTTCATAACGATTCGATCAGTTATCAATTAGTGTTTCCCAAAAAGTGCAACGCACCTCAGAAACCAAAGATAAACAAAAAAAAGGTAGTAGACCAAACACTCCGAATCTCAAGCTTGCGCTTCCTGGAGGGACTATGGGAAATCCAACAATTCATTCCCTTTATTCCTTATACACAATCATATCGGCCAGTTGCAGAAAGTAGTCCTTTGACCAGATATCCAGCGAATGCGGATCGGTACGGAGAAAGCGCATTACATCCTGCTTTACCAGGTCTATGTCGGTACTGCCCAGACGCTCCTTTAATGTGGATATGAATTCTTCCTTTGTGAGTTCCTTTCCGTTGAATTCCTGAATCCGCCTCTGCAGATGGGCGAAATCCAAAGGGACCTTGTTCGCTACATACCACTCGAAATCATACCAGTCACGCCCTTTTACACGGCGTTGCCAATTACGGTATACCAGCGCATGCATCTTGCCCGCAAACAGATCCGGCAGCGTGACGCAGCGCACCATGAATGAAAAAGGCTTCAGGAGCAACTTCTGTTCTGTTTCGAAATCCAGCGGAGGGTCTGTATCCAATTCGATTTTCACCTTCAAACTCTTTTCCGTCCGGAATGAAATATCATAGACATCCGTGTTATCCTTCTTCTTAATCTCGACCTCCCGTCCAGTCAACTTGAATGCCTCGATAATATCGGGGAAGTAGTCCTCTAAATGCACGTTCAGATTCTTCTCCGTAAGGGTGAAATCCATATCTTCACTAAACCGGCGCAGCCCGTGGAAGATTCGCAGGCAGGTTCCGCCATAGAATGCGGCGTGCTCGAAGAAACCGCCCCGCTGTAATCCGGACAAAGCAATCTGCTGCATCACCTCGTGCTGGGCGTTCGTCTTGTCAATAGAAGTCTGCGGACCAAGTTCCGCCACCATTTCGTCAAATATCGTCATCGCTCGATCAGTTTCAATAAAGTCGCCAAAACCTGCTTCTTGTTCCCCACCTCCATGCACTGTCGGATGATGCTGCCATCCATCTGCCGAAGGTCCTCCAGGTCCATCCTCATATCGTCCTCAAAGAAAACTTCCAGCCGGGAGATTGACTGGTCCGGCACATGCTTTTCCTGCATGAGCATATCGCAGATAGCCTTCTCCGGGCTGGCCAGCAGGAAGTGTAGCCCGGCATCCTCCTGACTCTTTATGCCGATGGGGAAATAATCCCGGGACACGCCCCGGAATGTGAACCGCCCCAGCGAGTTTTCAAACTCACGAGTGTGCCTGGTGGTTACAGAAGTTACGGCCTCTACTCGTTCAGGGATGAGCCCATACCACCTCAAGGCCCAATGAAGGGAAACATAAGAAGGACCATACAGGTGATTGGCAATCAAACCTACGGACAGTTCTTTGCCGCTGATTTCCGGAGAGACCACATACAGTCCACGCTTCAAACGGATTAGCAGCCCCTTCTTTTCCAACATGGAAATGTGCATATTGGGCGACTGATAATCCTTGTACAGGCTTTGCAGGACTTCTATGCCTATGGGCACGTTGCCTAAAGCCTTCAACTCCTTATAGGGAACTTGTTGCACCATAACAAGTGCAAATATAAGAATTATCGCACAGAAAACCAATTATTTCTTTGTTTTCTGTACTAAGAACTGGCTAAAGTGCAGCAGATAAACAAATAAGAGGACTTCCTCTCGGAAATCCTCTGAAGTAGCGGGGGCAGGACTAAGCCGCTGCGAACTTAGAGGCGCGGAGCGCCGTTGTCGCCATCAGGCGACCGGCCGGGCCGGGTATTTTGGAGCGAAGCGAGAAAATACGGAAAGGCGGAAAGGCCGCAGGGGGTTCGGGGGATGTGTCATCCCCCGTATAAAGCGGAGAAAAAGTAATGGTCAGCGTTTGCTGACCATTACTTTTTCGTAGCGGGGGCAGGACTCGAACCTGCGACCTCCGGGTTATGAGCCCGACGAGCTACCGACTGCTCTACCCCGCGATGTTGGGAGTGCAAAGGTAAGCAT
>ONOI01000052.1 GCA_900319375.1 uncultured Bacteroidales bacterium
CGGAGGCTACTTCCCCGGCGTTTCGGCGGCATGGCTCATAAACAAGGAGCCCTTCATGCAGGATATCTCCATGATCGACCTCCTCAAGCTCCGCGTAGGTTACGGTAAGACCGGCAACTCCGACATCGAGCCGTTCCTCTATCAGGACATCTTCGAGCTTACACGTACCTATAGCGGAAACACTGCGGCAGTGCTGAACAGGATGGCCAACCCTAACCTGGGCTGGGAAGTGGCGTACATGGCGAGCGCCGGTATCGATGCACGCCTGCTCGACCGCATCAACGTGACCGTCGACATCTACAACACCAACAACAAGAACCTTCTCCTGAACGTCCCGCAGGCCCCGTCGAGCGGATTCTCCGAATTCACCGCAAACATTGGTACCATCAACAACAGGGGTATCGAACTGGCGGCCGACGCCGACATCATCGAACTGACGCGCGAATACCTCGAACTCAAACGCGCCCTCGACGACCTCACCGAAGAGTGGGGAACTCTGATCTAGCTCCGCCTCGCCGTTCACGTCTCTCACGCCGCACCGCCGTGGCGCTTAAGTATCTGGCTATCAGCCAACTAACAAAAACGATGTACCTGGATTCAGGTATATCGTTTTGCTTAAGTCTCTGATGCATAGCGATGTAAGTGCCACGCTCCATAAGATATATGACTGAATCTGTAATATATCATAGTTTAATGCCTAAAATGACCATTAACCTATATTATATTATAGTTTATTCGTTGATACTCTGCGGCCTGCAGGAGAAGGAGGTTAATCCGCGAGGATGTAGCGACGCAGAAGGTCGAGGGCGGAGGCGGCGAAGCGTTCGATGTTGCGTTTTCGGTCGTTGTGGTATTGGAAACGCTTGGTAATAGTGCCATGGGGCCCGCTGACGGCGATCCAGACGGTGCCTTCGGGGTTACGCTCATCGCCCCCGGGGCCGGCAAGGCCGGTGGTGGAGACGGAGTAGGTGCTGCCGGTCAGGCGACGGACGCCTTCGGCCATCGCGGCTGCGACTTCGCTGCTGACTACACCATTTTCAGAAATAGTCTCTGAGGGCACTCCAAGCACCTTTTCCTTGACCGGGATAGCATAGGAAATAACGCTTCCCAGATAGTACTCTGAGGAGCCCGGAACGGTAGTCAGAAGGTGTGATATCATACCTCCGGTGCAGGATTCGGCGGTGCTGAGGGTCTTGGCGCTGCCTCTGAGCAGATCTCCGATCACTTCCTGAAGCGCACAATCCTTCTCGGCATAGATGTTATCGCCAAGGATTTCGCGAAGCCCGATGAGGAGTTTTTCGACCTTTTCAGCGTCTTTTTCGCGCTGTCCTCCATAGACCGAAAGACGGAGCCGGATGCCGGTTGTAGTGTTGGGAAGGTAAGCCAGATGGACATCCTTCGGAAGGGCATCTTCCCAGGGCTCGATGAGCTTGGATAGGGCAGACTCGGCAAAGCCGTAAACCATTATGGTCTTGTGATATATGCTATCCGTATTAAAGTGTTTCTTTATATCGCTAACAACCTCGTCCATGGCCCCCAAAGCTTCGTGGGGAACGCCAGGAAGGGAGTAAAGACGGTGTCCGTCTGGCCTTTCGAAGACCATTATCGGGGCCGTTCCGACGCGGTTAAGAATCACTTCGCAACACTCCGGCACTTCAGCCTGACGCAGATTGATGTCGAGCACGTCGAGGCCCCTGGAGTGGAGTATATCATATACTATTTTAAGCTGCTCAGAGTCGGTTTTCCAGCTTTTACATCCAAAAAGATCCGCCAGGGCAGGCTTGGTAATATCGTCTTTGGTAGGTCCAAGGCCGCCGGTAGAGATAACTATATCGTTGGAATCGAGTTCGCGGGATAGGGAAGAGATGATTTCGTCGTGGTCGTCTGCTATACTGACCATCCGGGTGACCTTAATTCCGATCTCACCCAGTTTGCGTGAAATATTCGAAGAATTAGTATCGACGATCTGACCAATGAGAATTTCGTCGCCTATCGTACAGATTGAAGCCGTTATCATAAAACAAAGATAACGTTTTAACCGTTATCCTGTACAAGCTCCTGGAAGGTTCCGTCGTCGAAGAAAACCAGAATTCTAGATATAACTCTCTGCGACTTAGAAGATTGCAATCTCTTATTTGAAGTAGATACTTTAGGTTGGGCCATCTTTATCACCGCTGGAATCTCCGCTTCCGGTACATCGTTTTCTTCCTCCTCAAAATCGAATAAATCGCCCTCCTGGACTACTGGAGCGTGGTTTTTATACATTTTTCCCTTGCCAGTAATAAGCCATTCTATATTGAGAGCAGGGTAGCAGGACGCCATTTTCTCAATCAGATCGAAACTGGGCTTATTTCTACCGGAAAGAATATGGGAAATACTTCCGCGCGCAACTCCGATTGTGTCTGCGAGCTCGGATTGCGTGATATTTTCGGCGTTGATAAATTGTTGCAAACGTAAATTCATAGCCTCATCTAACGTGTTACAAAAGTAAATAACAAAAATCACATTTCAAAGCGATTTCCGTACAGTTTCTGGAACATTCCGCAAAACCGCGATTTTTGCCACCTCCGCAATTCTTTAGTTCTTTGGGGCTAAAATACTGGGTGTGCGCAGATTAAGATTAAAATTTATAGTCCAATAGGGGAGTTTTCCAGTATTATTCCCGCATTCTTCGAGAAATAGCCTTGATTTACCTTTACTTTTTAATTAGCAAAATTTACTAAATAGCTGGGTTTGACTCAGTTATATAGCCAACATTCCGAGTATTAGCAAAACTGATGAGCCATTCGGGCCGCCGGGGTGCACCGCTCACCCCATTTTTGTAAACTTTTCAATTGTGAAACGTTACAAATTTTTCCGATTTACATTTCGCGACAAAATTTTTGACAAAAATGTGTGTCTTCTCCACATTTCAAAATTCACTCGTTCGTCGTATCTTTGTGTTGAAATTATTGATTCGTAATTATTGTGATTGAATTGTTCACTTCTCATTCCAGCGACCTTCGCTTCGCTCATCCCACCAGACGCGCTTCGCGCTAGTGGTCCCCCCGCTATCGGCCGCGGGTGGCCAGGGTCGTTGGAACGAGAAGTGAACAATTCCCCTGATGATAATATGATTCCAGAGATTCATATAGAAGACTATAATTATCCTCTTCCTGATGAGAGGATAGCGAAATATCCCCTTCCCCGAAGGGATGCCTCAAAGCTGTTGATATACAAAGAGGGTAAAGTAGAAACCAAAGTATTCTCTAACCTTCCGGAATTTATTCCAGAGGGCTCTATGATGGTATTTAACGATACCAAGGTAGTTCCTGCCAGGCTCCATTTCGTAAGGGAGACAGGCGCCAAGATCGAAATCTTCTGCCTTCAGCCTGTAGATCCGGTAGAGTATAATACGGCATTTGCAGCTACTGAGAGATGCAGCTGGCAGTGTGTGATAGGCAATTCAAAGCGCTGGAAGGATGATTTGCTGAGCTATGACATCCCTGAAGGCTGCGATGCTGAGATCGCCTCTATGAATCTTCGTGCAAGACTGGTCTCGAAGGAGGCTCAGACTGGAGTCGTAGAGTTCAGCTGGGAAGGCGGCGAACCCTTCAGCCGCGTCCTGGAACTATGCGGCCAGGTACCGATTCCCCCGTATCTGAACCGCGAGACCGAGGCCCTGGATGTAGAGCGTTATCAGACACTTTATGCCCACATCCGTGGCTCTGTTGCTGCCCCTACTGCAGGCCTTCACTTTACTGAAGAAGTTCTTGAGGCAATCAGGGCTAAAGGTATTGATATAGAGAATGTTTGCCTCCATGTAGGAGCCGGTACTTTCCTTCCTGTAAAGTCCTCGAACGTCTCCGAACACCCTATGCACCGCGAACCCTTCGTCGTCTCCCTGGACTTCCTTAAAAAGCTCCTTGCACGAAAAGGAAAACTGGTCGCGGTAGGAACAACTTCTGTCCGTACCCTCGAATCTCTCTACTATGTAGGAGTAAGCATAATCGAAAACGGAGCTCCCGAAGATGTAGCTCAGTGGGCGTCGTATACGCGCGAATATCCGTACTCGACCGAGGAAGCCCTTCAGGCTATCGTTTCATGGCTCGAGAAAGGCTCTCTAAGCGAGTTAAAGGTAGGAACACGTATCATTATAGTCCCCGGCTTCCGCTTCCGCCTTGTAGACCTTCTGGTGACTAACTTCCATCAGCCCGAAAGTACCCTTATCCTTCTCGTCTCCGCCTTCGTCGCCGGCGACTGGCGCACCATCTACGACTATGCCCTCGCCAACGGCTACCGCTTCCTATCATACGGAGACTCATCTCTCCTCTACAGACGCTAATCTGACGGGATAACACCCTCCGGCGGACCTGTCCACCCTCGGACAGGGGCAGGGGGTAGTCGTCTGTCGTAGACAAGTTATCGCGAAGCGATGACGCAGGATACGATAGAAGGGGCCGGAAGGAGCGAAGCGACTGGAGTTCCGCCGGAGGGTGTTACCCCGTCAGATGAATAGAAAAGAGCCACGAATTGCTTCGCGGCTCTTTTCATATAGAGGAGAGTGATTAGTTGCGGTACCTGTTTCCGAACTGCATGTTGAGTCCGAAGGTAAGTTTCGCGCGGAAAGGATCGATAGGAACTGGAACTCCGCCATAGACGGGGAAGTTGACTCCTTCGATAGGGAAGATACCGACGCGGTCTACGAAGGTATCTACACCGACATAGGCGTTGATGAAGAGTATCGAAACGCTGGCTGCGAGTCCGAGGACATTACCCTGAGTATTCCTTCCGTAGTTGGCTGTAAGGCTGATGAAGCGGAAAGGAGAGAGGGTAAGACCGGCACGGGCATCCCAGTAGGGAGCGATCTGATCGAAGTGATAGATTCCGAGGGCGCCCACTGAGATGAAGCTCAGGATGGGAAGACGCCATTTGGCTCCGACGTTTGCGGTGAAGGCGAGTCTCTCGAAAGCGCTTTCCGTTACTCCGTCGAGTACCTGAAGGTTGGCGATCTCCATAAAGTCGTCCTTGGCCTGGTTCAGATCGTCCTCGTAGTTGGTCTCTTTTCCGACCTTGTCGAAGCCGTTGAAGGTGAACTGGTCTGCAGACTTTGCAACGGTGTTGTACTTCCAGAAGATACCTCCGAGGTCGCTTATACCACCGGTGAGGGACAGGCTCTCGATAGGATTCCAGTTGAAGCCGAAATCGATGGCACCACCCCAGCCGGCAGGACCGATCTTATTGGTGTTGAGATTATACTTAAGGTCGCCTTGCTCATCGTTATAGAAGCTTGCGAGAGGGGTAGCGACTCTGGCCTTGCCTTCGATATCGGTAGCTAAAAGGCCCTCTTTGAAGAGGATGTTTGCTTTGTCGAAGCGGAGGTCTGCGTTTACCAGACCGATGAGTCCCTTGATTCTGAAACCGACTGTAAGGTTACCGTCTGCAGGTCTCTTTGCTACTCCGAAAGCGATTTCCGCGTAGGTCTTAGTTCCGAGATAGAAAGCACTGAGGTCGTAGGGGTTGTCTGAGTTACCCTCCTTGAGGAACCTGAAGAGGTCTCCGGGGATGGAGGAACCAAGATCTGTACGGAGGTTGATTTCAAAGGAGTTGAATTTGTTTTCCCTGCGCTTACCCGTACTGAGGATGTTGATGTTCGCATCGATGCCGAAAGGATTGTTCTTATCCAGATGGGACATCATCTCGTCTACCGTAACGGCAGGATTGAGGAAAGTAACAAGACCGTCACCAGTGGCGTTGGGGTAGATAAGAGAGCTGATACCAAGACCGCTGCTGATACCCATCTCTACGCTGCCCGTAGCGAGGCCGAAGAAACTCTTCTCGCTCATGAGGGCGGGATTGAGCCTGTATACGTAGTTGTAATTATCGAGGAAGAATCCGCTCTGGAATTTATCCTGAGCACTTGCACGCCCTGAGAAGAGGCTGAGAGCCACTGTCAGAATAGAAACGATTGAGAGTATCTTTTTCATATCCGTGTAAGTTTTATTCGTTTTCATTTTCAGCAGTTGCGGGACCTTCCTTCAGGGAATTGCCGTCCAGGTGGATTCCGTTCGGCAACATAAAGTAGATGTCTGTAAGGACGACGTAGTTATCCGCCTTGAGGGCCTGACCATTCGCATGGACTGCGATATTAAAGGTCATGTGAGTTAGGGATTCAAGAGCAGTGTTGCCTTTCTCTGCGCCAATAACTATCTGAAGCAGGCCGCTCTCGCCGGGGGCGGGGAGCTGAACCTTTACAGGTTTGTTCAGAGGTATATTGGTGTACTCTCCAGTCTCTTCGTTGAAGGCAAGGAAACCGATGGTTATGTCTGCAGAAACCGGGATGGTATTCTTGACATTGGCCCTGATTCCGATGGAGGACTCCTGAAGGATTCCGCCGATGGTCTTTCCGGTATCGGCGCCTATCTCAAGGGTATCCGCGAAGTTGATGAGGGTTCCTGCGCCCAGGGCGAGCGGAAGACCGAGTTCGAACCCAAGCTCGAAGCCATAGTCTGCGTCTGGCTCGATGTAGCAGTAGGTAGTCTTGTCTGTCACGATATTGGTGACGAATTCGATACTGTCTGCTTTAGCTTCGAGAAGAGCGTTAAGGTTGACTTCGTTGTGGGCATTTGTCTCCTTATATTCTGCAGGATTGAGGCTGTAGGGAACCTCGAAGTTGATAGAAGTAGTAGGCTGGGTTGCACCCTGAGGCAGCAGATCAGCTGTACCGGTAACAGGGAAGGCCATGTTGGTCCTCACCGAAAGATCGAGGGTAGCATTAGGAAGATCGAGGGTAGCGTCTGAGAAAGCCTCGGGAAGAGCGAAGAACGGGGAAGTGAAGGTCTGCTGAGCCTGATAATCGATCTTCACCTGGAGGCTCTGGATGTCTACCTTGCCCTGAGGGTCGGAGATAGAAACCGTAGCAGTTCCATTCACGCTTGTGGCGGTGTTGTTAAGGTCTACCGTTACGTCTGTTGCTGCAACGCTTCCGCTGATGACTACCGAATCTGAAAGGCTGGTTCCTGACTCGCGCATTGCGACAAAGTCTTTGTCTGAGAGGTCCAGCTTATTGATCAGGATGTTGCGGGTGAAGTGTGTGTTCTTCTTGATTGCGCCCTTGAGCTCGATGACCTTCGGATCGCAGAACGAAGGAAGGGTAGCGGTAGCGTCCAGATTGTATTCCTGATTGTCGTTTCCGGGAAGGTCTGTGAAGACGAGGTCGACGGTAGCCGAGACATTCTTCAGGACGATGTTACCAACGCCGACCAGCATCTCCGGGAAATCCTGAGCGCTCATGAAGTCGAATTCGATCTTCTCGCTGATGTCGTAGTGGATGTCGGGGATAGTGTATTCGCCGAGCAGAGCCGGGGGAACGGTTGCGAGGAGGTTCTCCAGATCGAATCCTTCCAGATTGTAGGTGATTCCCTGCTCGATGTTCAGGGCGTTGATAGTAACGACGTCTGCGAGACCGATATCAGAGATATCTTCGCTGAGATCCATCTTGTCTGAATACTGAATGTAGTAGCTTCCGTCGGGAGCTTGCTTGATAAATTCAGAAGTATCCAGACCCACGGACTTCATCAGAGAATCGACACGGAATACAGAAGTACTGTCCGCGATCCTGACTTGCATTCCGTTCTGGAACAGGGTCACATTCAGGTCGATGTTCTTGAGGTTATCAAGAGTATAGGCCTGGTCAACCTTACATCCTGACAACGCCAGAGCGAAGGCTGCAGCGGCAGCCGCCCATGAGAATTTCAAGAAAGTTTTCATCATAAAATTTTTCCTAATCTGCGTAAATATAAGGAATTATTTTCATAGTAGATGCACAATCCCCCTAAAACGTTCTGCGCCGTATCATCTTGAAGCGGTTGTGGACTTTACGCATCTCATGAGAGGCGATCATCTCGGCGGCAATACGTCCTATCTCCGGGAAGTCGGTGGAGACGGTAGTGAGTCCGCCCAGTATGAGTTCATTCATAGGGAACTCGTTGTAGGAGATAATGAAGACTCCTTTGCTTATCTCAAGCCCGCTTTCCTGGATCTTTCGGGCAAGATCTACAAGTCCGGAGTCCAGCTGGGAGTTAAGGATGAGGAAGGCATCGCCGGGCTCGATAAGGTCGGGAGCCGCATTCAGGAACTCTACGTTGATCTTTTTCTCAGAAGCGAATCGCTCTACGCCCTTGCAAATCTTGTTGCCGTACAAAGACATAGGCAGGGTGATGACTCTTAGGCGCCTGACGGAAGAGTTGTCGAAGTTGCCTTTCAACCCGTCATAGATATCGTTTTCGAAATCCTGATAGGCCGCTCCGAACTGGCCGCGAAGGCCCGGCTGGAGGTGGTCGATCAGTATCAGCTTTCTTACCGGAACCCTTTCAAGGAGTTTGACGACTCTTTTCTGAGTCTTCTCATCCGTCGGGAAGTGGGGCGCTATGACATAGTAATCGTGGCTGTCAAGGTGTGTGTCGAGGATGTACTCGAACATGTCTGGATTCTGGTCGTGGCTGAGGATGGTAATCTCCGTCCCTTCCGGGAGATGCTTCGAGAATGAATCAAACGCAATCTGCTTGTAGACCGAGAATTTGTCGAAGACTACAAGAACGCTCATTCTGGCCCCGCTGGTAGAAAGGTCCTTGACATAGAAGCCCTTGCCGTGGCGCGGTTCGATGATGGATTTCTCCACCAGGATGCCGTAGGCGTTCTTTACAGTCTCCCTGGAGATGTCGTAGCGCTCGGCGAGAGCGTTCATCGAAGGGAGTTGGTCTCCGGGCTGTAGGAAACCGTCTCTGACGCCCCTTTCCACCTGCTCTACGATCTGCTTGTAGAGCGAATGCTTGGCTCGGTTGTCTATCTTGATATTCATAAATAAGTATTTATAATGTCCTGTAGCCGCTGTGGGCTATGATCAGTATAGCTTTCATTGCTTTTCGAATATGAGGACGGCCAGTTCGTTCTGTGCGAGGGTGACGGCATTACCGCTGACCTTGCCGCCGATGCTGCGGCTGTCCGTTAGTTTATAACCCGGAACGCTGATCTTGCCTTTCTGCTTCTTGGATCCGGTGTTCGTGACGACTATCGCCATACGCTTGCCGGCAGTGTAGCTGCGGGCGGTCAAGGCGGGATTCGAGCAGACGAAGCCGTCTGTAGCGGTATAGCGGCCCTCGAGCAGCAGTTCGGGGAAGTCGTGGCGGATTGCGTTTATCTTGGCGAGATGGGCCTGGTAGACCGGGGTTTCGTCTATGAGTCCGCGGCAGCGGAAGACTTCGATGTCGTTGCGAAGACCTTTCAGAAGGGTGTTGTTGACCCTGCGGGGAACATCGTTGTCGTCGCGTACGCAGCGGTCGCTCCAGACTACCTCCGGGAAGGTATAGCGGAACCACTCCGGGAAACTCTCTGGAAGGGCGGTGAACTCGACTATATGGACGAAATCGCAGAACTGCGAGGTACAGTCTGAGAGCCACTCCGTACCGAGGGCGAATTCAGGATTGCGGGCCTTGATGTGGTCGCGGATCTCGCGCAGGGTTTCGGCCTTGTATCGGCCGGTGAAGATGTCCTGTACGGGGAATTCGCGGCTGAGGTCCCAGTTCGGGAATTCTTCCGCCACTCCGAGCTGGTCGTAGAAAACTGCGTCGGCCCCAAGGTCCATGGCCCTGTCTGCCCAGCGGACGAGCTGGTCGCGCCACTCGCGCCTGGACATATCCGCGATCGCGAAGGTCCGGGAATCGTAGTAGCCGAGGGTAGTGCCTTCGCCCGTGAACTTATAATGCTCGGTAAACTCACGGCCGGTGTCGTCTTTGTTAGCGACGCGAGGGCCGCCACCCGAGCGGTAGAAATCGCTCTCCACGTCTATCAGACGGCCGTTGAAATACAGCAGCAGGCGGCCGCCGTTCGAGCGGTACTTCGCGATTGCCTGCTTCCAGGCCGGATCGCCGCCCTGGGCGTCGTCGGGGCTGTAGTTCGGGTAGCCGTTGTCCATACCTTCCTTCCACCAGCCGAACGCCAGGACAGCGTTGCACCCGACCGACTCGCCCGCAGCGGCGATCCGACCGTTAAGGTCTTCGTAGGTCCTTAGGTATTCGCCGTACTGGTGTTTGAAGATGATTCTCTGCCAGCCGGTCATATCCTGGACCCAGCCGGGGACGGGGGAGTGTTTCCACCACGTATCCGCCCAGCGGCGGTAGATACGCGATGTCGCGGTCCAGTCGCCCTCGTAGGGGACTACTACCGATGCGTCGTTTGACCAGGAGTCGCCGCACATCGCGTTGGGATAGCGGTAGAAGCCCGCCTCGAGATGCTTGAAGTCGGAAGTAACGTGGCCGATGGTATTCCTGTCGGGATATGTGCGCAGTCCGTGCCAGGTCTGCTGAAGGGAAGTGTCGTGGGATCCGAAATAAAGGCCATG
>ONOI01000051.1 GCA_900319375.1 uncultured Bacteroidales bacterium
GTCGAGCGTGAGGCGACGCGGAGGAAGGTCCGCGCGATTCCGCGGTTGTCCATTCCGAGAGCCTTGAGGGTTCCGATGGTAGGAGTGCTGCGCATAATCATAATCAGCAGCCCCGAAATCATATTGAACGCAGCGACGAGGGCCATCAGCAGCAGAATCGCCACTACATTCATGTCTATCAGCTGCATCCAGTCAAACAGGTTCGCATATTTGTAAGACGAAGCCGCGGCGAACTTGCCGGTCGAATAGCCGATTTCGCCCGCCTTCCAGGCCATGGCCTCGCGGGTGCGGAACTCGTCCGTGAGCCGGATTTCGAGCGCGCTGGCCTCGTCGGGCCCGTAGCCCAGCAGCCGCTGCATGTCAGCGAGCGGGCAGTAAACGATCAGCGCCTCGTCCAGCTCCACGGTCGGGGTATAGACCTCCGCGACCGTAAACTTACGGAGCTTGACCTTCTCGCCAACGAAATACGAGAGCATCGAATCGCCCACGCCAATCCGGAGCTTCCGGGCAAGCTTTTCGGGCACACGTACCTGGAGCCGTTCGCTCATCGACGGGACGCCCTTGAAGACTACTCCTTCGAGCACTTCGCCGCTGCGCACGATCCCCGCTTCGATAATTACCGGTTCGTAGGAGCTGATTCCGCTTACCGCGGCGAGCGAGGAATCCAGGGCGGGGGAGAGACGGATCGTGGCTGTGTCTGTAAGGACTACGTCCGAAACGATGTCGCTTATCGCGTCGCGAAGCGCCTTCCTGTAGCCGGACGCTACGCTTACCGCCACTATCATAATGAACGCGGAGATAGCGGTCGCCCAGACGGAGACCTTGCCCTTGAAATTAATCCGGGAGGCTATGAATCTGTCTGCCCTCATCGGTTGGAGCCCATCGACCTGAGGCCGCTAAGACCGCCGCCAAGGCCGCCCCCACGGCTTCCGCCGCCTCCGCCGCCGGTGCTGGCCGGAGCGTCGAGGCGCTTGTTCTGGTTAGGAGAAATGTAGAACGGCCACCATATACCGAGCTTCAGACCGGTTCCGCCACCGTTTGTGACGATGTGTTTGTGGGAACTGAAGTAGTCCGGCTGCTCCATCGGCCAGCCTTCGCCTACGTTCTGCAGCTTGACGAAGAGGGTGACCTGCTTCCACTGCATATTGATGAAGGCATCGAAGTAAGGACCGTTGTTGTAGGCGAATTCTTTCTGATTGTGGAAGGTACCGGTAAGGTAGTTCCACTCCGGCGAGTACCATTTAGTGTTCCACCATCCGTTGACTCCTATCTGCATATCGAGTACTCCGGGCTGTACGGGGAACTGGATGTAGTACCTTAGGTTGAGGGCCAGGTTCGGCAGCGGAATAACATCCTGATTGGAGGAGAACTGCGCCAGAATCCTGTTGTCCAGATGCAGGAAGTTCGCGATGACGAACTCTTTCCTGACGTAGGCGGAAAGAACGCTGATAACGTTCGAATTATACTGCTGGACGACTCCGAGGGTATCGTAGTAGACCGGGTTGCCGACGAGGGCATAGCCGGCCTTGGCTTCCAGTTTCCAATAAGGGATCTGGAGCGAACCTTCGATCTTAGTCGTAGAAGTCTTCGAGAAATTGTTGTCCCAGCGCATCAGCGGGTTGACCGTAGAGTAGAGGTGGCGCTGATAGTAGCTCGGGCCGATAAGGCTCTCGCTGAAGCGTGCGCTCAGGGCCACGGGCGAGCGGCGGGCGCGGCGGAACGGGTAGAACTCCATCGATGCACCTGCGCTAAGGTCCATGTTGCCGGCGTCGGCTCCCGCGAAGACGAGGTGTGCCTTAGCGTCCCAGCGGGCGTTGTCTGTAAACTGTCCGCGGGCTCCGGCATAGGTGTAGAGGGAGTTTTCGTGGACGCGGCTGGTGTCGGCGGCGGTGACTTTGTGGTAGCCGTGGACATAATCGCCGAGTCCGACGTCGATCTTCGAAATCAGGCCGTCTGCGCTCCATGGCTGGAGGCGGAGGTAGATCTTATTATCGAAGCGGGTCTGGCCGAGGGAATCGGCGTCAGTCCCGTTAACGAACTGGCGCTGGAACTTCGAATACTCGATGGCATGGCCGATGAAGGCGGTAGTGACGTCTGCGGAGCTGTCCGGGACGAAGGTGGAATCGCGCCTCGAGCGCCAGGTGTTGATGAAGTCGAACGGGATGCGAAGCTGCTGGTCGGCGTAGGCCGTGAACTTTTTGGTAGTTGAGGCGGCCTGGGTCATGGCTACCTTGACCTCGCGGATTTCGATGGTAGTATCCCTGATCTCGCCGATGTCTACGATGCCTCCGTTTTCGCCCATCTCCACTTTATTGTGGATAATGCCGGCGTTCGCGAGGTAGCGTTTTCCGAGGTAGTTGATTCCGGCAGCGGCGGTCTTGTTCTTGACCTTTTCGTTGATGAGCATACCGCCACCGCCCCATTTGTCGTAGAGGACGTGGAAATTGAGCTCGGGGGTGATGTTCTGGGTCGAGAAGATGTGGATGTTATCGGACTCTTTTTCATCGCCGGCGAGAAGGGTTCCGTAGTAGGCGAGCTCGGTATGAGGGGTCTTCGAATTGTATTGTACGAAGGTTTCGGGGTTGAAGGTCCACGCCTCGTAGGGGTCGTAGAAACTGACTCCGGTATTCTTCCGGCCGAGGAAGTTGTAGTTCTGAACCGGCGAACCGGCGACTCCCAGCCAGGAGGCGTTGACGTCTTCGCGCAGGAACTTGTAGTCGTTGAAATGATAGTTGCAGCCGGTATCCGGGACGAAGGTGTTGAGCTGGCCGAAGTCGCGGTCTTCCGTCCATGCGATTATGCGCTTGAAGTGCATGGTGTCCGGAATCGCGTAGGTATCGAGGATACGGGGAGTATTCTCGCGGATTGAGTCTCTTACCGCCTGTTTTTCGGCTTTGATACGGTCGAGGCTGTCGCGTTCGGCTTTCTTGCGAAGTTCTTTCTGTTCGAAGTCGTATTTCTTGCGCTCTTCCTTCGAGAGGGAGTTGTACCAGGCTTCGAAGGCGGCTTTCGCGCGGGCGACGCTGTCTGCGTAGTAGGTTGAGTCGAGTTTGTGGCGCTCTTCGAAGTTGAAGATGGCGCCGGTAGAGTCTTCGCGGGCGCGGAAGACGCCGGCCTTGTACTCGCGAAAGCTCGTATCCGCAATCTGGTTGAGGTCCTCAATCTCGTCCATGGCCGCGAGTTCGCCGGGATCGATAGTATGGTCGAAATCGGCATAAACGCCGGAAAGCGAGTCTTTCTGTCTACGGAAACTGCCCATCAGCGAGTCCCCGACGTGTTGGAGGGAGTCCGCGACTTCGTGGTGTGTAAGGGAATCGACGAGGGCTACGTAGTACTTATAGCGCCATGGGTCCAGCTCCCGCAGGGAATCCGGGGCCTTTATAGTGTCTCGGGCGGTGAGATGGGGCAGGGTGTCTACGAACTCTTCTTCGAATACGAGGGTATCGGGGCCGCCGAGAAGCGAGTCCGCGATTTCGACCTTTTCGAAGTTGCCCTTGCGGCGGGATTTATAGTTGTTCAGAGGGTAGATGACGGTATCCGGAGCGGGCTCGTAAGACGGCTCGGGGGCTGCGGGCAGGAAGGGGCTTGCCGCCATTTCCGAAGCTATCGCGATAACGAAGCTTCCGAAAAGGGCCAGGGGAAATATGTAGCGCTTAAGATTTGCTTTCATTCGTTTATGCCTTCTGCCACAATCGTGCCGCTATTTGTCCGGGATAAGGTAAATGTCGTCTCCATGCTGGGCGAAGTTCCACTTCTCGCGGGCGAACTTCTCGAGCGAGTCGCGGTTCGAGGTAAGGGCCTCGATCTTCGAGTCCAGGGCTTTGATCCTGGCGTCATTTGCCTTAATCTCCTTGTTTTGACGGGCTATGGTAAAGCCGCCCTGGACCCAGCGGATTATATTGTCTTTCTTTACGAAGAGAAAAACCAGCGCCAGGGCCGTTGCGACTATGGCGACACGCGCAAAAGAACGCTGTTCCTTACGGTTCCCGTCCTTTGACTTGTCCCAAATATCTTTCATATAGCCCATAATGTCGCAAATTTAGTTAAATTTGCAGAACTATAAAAGTTGAAATATGAAACCTACACTTCTTGTTCTTGCTGCCGGTATGGGCAGCCGTTATGGCGGTCTTAAGCAGATGGACGGTCTTGGCCCCTCCGGAGAGACTATCATCGATTATTCTATCTACGATGCTGTAAAAGCCGGTTTCGGCCGTGTCGTCTACATCGTGCGCGAGTATTTCCTTAAGGATATGGAGCAGCATGTCCGCGAGAAATATGCCGGAGTAAAGTGCCCCGACGGAACTCCCCTCGAGTTCGCATTCGTCACCCAGGAGCTGGACAAGATTCCTGCAGGATTTACTCTGAATCCCGAGAGGCAGAAGCCTTGGGGAACCGCCCACGCAGTACTTATGGCGGCAGACGTTATCAATACTCCTTTCGTTGTTATCAACGGAGACGACTTCTACGGAAAAGAATCGTTCAGGATCGCAGGAGAGTGGTGTCAGGCCCATGCCAATACTAAGGGTCAGTTCGGCATCATCGGTTTCGAGGTAGACAATACCCTTTCAGAGAGCGGCGGCGTATCCCGCGGTATTTGCAGCTACGATGCTAAGAGGAATCTTACTAATGTTGTTGAACATCACAACGTCCTCTTCGAGGAAGACGGAAAGCTCCGCGGAGACAACTCCGTGACAGGAGAGCGCGTAGAGCTCCAGCCTAAGGATCTCTGCTCGATGAATATGTGGTGTTTCACCCCCGATTATTTCGAGGCCAGCAAGGGTATCTTCGTAGACTTCCTGAAAGCCAACATCACCGAGCTTAAGAAGGAGTTCTACATTCCGTTCGTGGTCGACAATCTTATCAAGAAGGGCGAGGCAACCTGCGAGGTTCTCAGTACTCCGGACCGCTGGTTCGGCGTTACCTTCAAGGAGGACCGCCCTGCAGTAGTTGCCAAGTTCGAGCAGCTAGTCGCAGACGGAGTTTATCCTACTCCTTTGTATAAATAACTGTCTTGCCCGGCCTCGGTCAGGCATCCCGGTTTTAAATTCATGCCCGGCCCCGACCGGGCATCTTAGCAAATAACAGTTATGGGAAAACGCAGAGGCAATTTCAATTTCTATCAGACGTTTGAGTATTTCAGCCCCAAGTGGAAGGGAATACTCGGACTCGTTTTCTGGTTCATTATAGGCGCGCTGCTCGGCAACGGAATAGTCCTGGTTATGGCTAAGTTCCTGGGTCAGCAGGCCGCGATGGAATATGGTACAGTTATTTCGTACCCGATAATGTTCATCCCTCCGATGGTGTTCGCCGCGGTGCGCAGCCGCCGGAAGGAGATGCAGATCGGGGCAGTCGGCTCGCCCCTGGATCAGGACGGTTTCGCGCCTCTCGGCGGCTGGCTGTGCGCGGCGCTGGTGATGGTCGTGACCCTGGCCTCCGGAGTGATTTCAGATGGAATTACCTCTCTTCTCCCTCCGATGCCGGAGTGGTTGGAGGATGCTCTGAAGAACATGACTTCCGGAAACTTCTGGCTCAACTTCCTCTGCGTTTCGATCTTCGCTCCTATCTTCGAGGAGTGGCTCTGCAGGGGTATGGTCCTTCGCGGACTGCTGGATAGGGGAGTCAAGCCTTTCTGGGCTATCCTCTTCTCAGCCGTCTTCTTCGGACTTATCCACCTCAATATCTGGCAGATGATTCCGGCTGTCCTGATCGGTGTCGTCCTCGGCTATGTCTACTGGAAGACCCGCTCGCTGAAGCTTACGATGCTGATGCACTTCACCAACAACACCTTCGCCCTTATTCTCAGCCATATCGACTCTCTCAAAGACGCCGAGGGCTGGATGCAGGTGCTCGGTGAGTGGTACTGGCCCGCTTTCGCCGCCTGCCTGCTTCTGGTCGCTCTGTTCTTCGTAACCTTCCGCCGCATCCCCGCCCCCGCCGCGGAGTAGTTCTCCCTTTTTTTTCTTCTTGTCGGGAAGCGGCTTTGAGTATTAATTCGCCCTCGGACCTCCTCCGGGGGCGTTGTTTGTCCTCTTATCCCGAATCTCAACCTCTGATTTCGTTCCCTTAACCCCTATTCCAAAAACTTCGCACTACTCTGCGGAAATCCCCGCAGAGATGCTTGAAGTCTTTTGATGGCAGGGCGAAAAGTTGGGGTTACTCTGCGGAAATCCCCGCAGAGTAGCTAGAAGTTCTTGTTTCCATTCAGATTTTTTTCATATCTTAGCTGAAGCGAAGAACATCGTTTTAAACTAAAAAACTTCAACTGCTTAACCTGTCTTAACTATGAATCACACTTTACGCAAATTCTACTCTAAAGGCGTCCAGCACATTTACCAGCGAGCTAAGGATAAAGGTGTTATCTTTTATGACGACATTGACCGCCTCGTTTATTTCTCAATTGACTCCGTCATAGCCAGACGTTACGGAGTAGTCGTTTTAGGAATATCGGTGATGTATACGCATCTCCACAAAACAACCATCGTCCGCTCAAAGCTGCAGATGTCAAAGTATACCCAGGATGTCAGCTCCATTTTTGCCAGGGCGTACAACTACAGCCATGAGCGAAAGAGCAATCTGTTTGAAGCGAGGTATGGGAGCGCATCGAAAACAGAGCCGAAGAAGATCCGCCAAATCATTGAATATCAGTATAATAACCATACTGAGAAAGGCCTCTGCAAGAGCCCGATGGAAGAGCGGTGGTGTTTTCTACCTTATGCCAAGTCCGACCATCCGTTCTCAAAACCGATTGATTATGATTGTATCTCGAAGGGGCTCAGGAGCGCTCTGAGACTCATTGACCGCCGTGTGAAAAAGGGGGAGTATCTGAAGTATTCCCTTGTCAAGAAGATTCTCGAGAGGTTGGCCCCGGAGGAGACCGAGCAGTTTTTCGATTATACGATCTCAAAGTATATGCACATCAGCTTTGAAACTGCCGCATCTTACTTTAAAAGCTTCGATGCTATGGTAGCTGCATTCGAGGTGACTACAGGCGTAGAGTACGACATCAAGGAAGACTATGATTCATTCCCCGACACGGAATATGTCGCCATAGAGAAAATATTTCGTCAAAAGGGCTGGCCATACAGCAAAATCTTCACCTCGCCCTATGAAAACAGAGTCAACCTTGCCAAGGCGCTTCATTTTCGGCGGGGTATATATTACACTGCCGCAGCAAAATACCTGCATCTCTGACATACAACGGAACATTTCCGCAGAGTAGCCCCAAGTTTTTCCCGGCGAAGCAACAAAACACCCTGGCCGTGCATCTATGTGGTATGAAAAAACTGTTTTACGCGATAGCACTTGCCGCAGGGCTTCTGGGAGCAGCGTCCTGCGTTGCCCCGGGATTAATAGTAGACTGGACGCCAGTTAACATCACCATCGAAGCATACGACGCGGAAGGTAATTCCATAGTTTCGGAAGATATGCCCGGTATGACGCTGACCTTCAAAGGAGAAGAGTATACCGTCAAGCCCTGGGATTACTGGAACCAGCCCCAGGAAGAAGTTCAGACAAAGGCTTATGCTGCTATTATGGCTGGGCTCAGGGCAATGCCGATCAACGACGAGCAGGGCGCAGTCGTGAAGTATGTTCTACAATTTGGAGAAATAGACGGCGCTGAAGACATGGATGAAGACATACTACTTCATTGGCCGGACGGTAGCGAGGACACAATCCACTACCACTGCTCTAATCACCGCAATTGGCCGACTATAGACTGCACCAGGAAGTGGAAACTCAACGGCAAAAAACATGACGGATCCGTCTTCGTTTTCCACGGCAAGAGTCTGAAGTAAAATCAGTGAATCCTTAGGATATGGGCACCATTTTCGGCGCCCATTTTTTCGTATTTGGCGGTATCGCCGTGGGTGAAGCGCTTGTCCGCGACCCCAATCAGAATCGGGCGCCCGAAGACCGTGAGCTCGCCCAGGCGCTCGATAATCTCGATATTCTGCCGCTCGGTCTTCGCGAACCCAAGGCCGGGGTCGAGGATCCAGTCGCTGATGCCATGGGCGCGAGCCTGCTGCTCGAACTCACGGAAGTACTCGATGAGCTGCTCGATGATGTCGGTTTCCGGGTCCGCGAGCGAATCCATCGTCCGCGGGTTGCCGCGCTTGTGCATGGCGATGAACGTCAGGCCCAGCCGGCCCACGGTCGGCAGCATCTGCGGGTCGTCGTGGCCCGCGCTGATGTCGTTGACAATGAACGGGCCGACCACCTCGCAGGCGCGGCGGACTATCTCCGCGCGGGTAGTGTCGATCGAGAGCTGCTTCCCTCGCGGCTCCATGGCCCACATCCGCAGGAACGGCTCCAGCCGGCGCCATTCCTCCTCGAGGTCCACGTCCGGCGCGCCAGGGCGGGTCGAGACCGCGCCCACGTCGATTATCTGGACGTCTTCGCGCTCCAGCATCGCGTAGTTGTAGCGGCTCGGCTCGTAGAACGAGTCGGGAGTGAGATTTATGACGCCCATTTTGATCATCAGGGCAAATATAATGAAAAACTTGGGGCTACTCCGCGGGAAAATCCGCAGAGTAGTATGAAGTTTTTTGAAGATGAGGCAGAAAGTTGGTACTACTCCGCGGGAATCCCCGCAGAGTAGCATCAAGTTTTTGGAGAGGGGCTCCCCAAAGTTTCGGGGAGAATTGTTATATTTGTCAGCTATGCTAATCGTATTGGAAGGACTGGACGGAGCCGGGAAGTCGACTCAGGTCCGAAAACTCAAAGAATACCTCGAGAGCAAGGGCGCCCTCGACTACATCCATTTCCCGCGTTACGACGCTCCCGTCTATGGTGAGCTGATTTCCGCGTTCCTTCGCGGAGACTTCGGGACGAACGAGACGGTTCACCCGCAGCTCGTGGCCCTGCTTTATGCTGAGGACCGCCATGGAGCCGCGCCCGAAATCAAGCGCTCGCTCGCTCAGGGGCGCAACGTCCTTTTCGACCGCTACGTCTATTCCAACATAGCATACCAGTGCGCCAAGCTCAGCGATCCCGAGAAGATCGAGGAGCTGCGCAAATGGATCATCGACACCGAGTTCGGAGTCTTCGGCGAACCGAAGCCCGATCTCAATATCTTCCTCAATGTCCCGCTGAGCTTCGTGGAGAGCAATCTTACCTCTCATCGCGAGGGAGACGACCGAAACTATCTCCATGGCTCTAAGGACATCCACGAATCGAGCATCGCCTTCCAGGCGCGCGTACGCGATATGTATTTGATGCAGGCGGAAAAAGATCCAGCGCTGAAGGTGGTCGACTGCTCGAACGCGGAAGGCCGGATGCTCCCCGAAGAGGCTATTTTTGCAAAGATCAAGGCGCTGGTAGATGAACGCTTCTGAGTTTTTCCGCAGGCTGGCGGCGGTCATTTTCGGCCTCACGCTGCTCCTGGGCGGGCTCCTCAAACTGATGGACCCGATCGGGGCGCAGCTCGTGATCGAATCGTATCTCAACTTCTGCCACCTCGGTTTCCTGCGCTTTGCTTCGCTCCAGCTCGCATTCTTCTTCAACCTGCTCGAGTGTTTCGTGGGCGCGGCGCTGATCGCGGGGGCATGGACCTCGTGGATAAGGTGGGTCTCGCTCGGGCTGATGAGCTTTTTCACCCTGCTGACCGCGCTGCTCTGGGCGCTGAACCCGCCCATGGACTGTGGCTGCTTCGGCGAGCTCGTTAATCTGACTCATGCGCAGAGCTTCCTTAAAAACCTCGTGCTGATGCTCCTTTGGGTCGCGGCATTCGTGCCTACGAAAAAGGTCCCGCGCCAGCATATTCGCCGCCCGATAATCGTGGGCTTCACCTTTGCCGTGATGGTTTTCTTCGGAGTGATGAGCTACCATCACCAGCCGATGCTCGACCTTACCGACCTTCGCGCCGGGACCGAGCTGACGGAGGGGAAGGTCGCGCTGCTGGGCGCGGACGGCGAGTACCACGACGAGCTGGCCCTCGAAGGCAACGTGCTGCTGATTGGCGTCTACGAGCCGTCCGCGCTCTCTGGCCGCGACCTCGAGCGTATCGAGCGAACTGTCGCCCTCGCCCGTGGGGTCGGAATCACCCCGATTATCGCCGCGGCAAGGCCGCAAAAGGCGGAGGACCTGCCCGCGGGAGCGTTCGTCTCCGACCGGAAGGCGCTTGTCAGTCTCAACCGCTCGAACGGCGGAGCTACCCTGGTATCCGATGGCCAGATCGTCCGGAAGTGGAGCGCAGGAAGGGTACGCGCGACCTCGCTCGAAAGGGCCCTGGCTGCAGACAGTACCGACCTTATAGCCGGAAGAATCGTCCGCGGCCGCCTGACCTTTGGATTCCTGTCCGTGGCCATTTTCGTCCTGCTTCTCGTCTAAAAGTTTGGATTTTCAGAAATAATGCTTACCTTTGCACTCCCAACATCGCGGGGTAGAGCAGTCGGTAGCTCGTCGGGCTCATAACCCGGAGGTCGCAGGTTCGAGTCCTGCCCCCGCTAC
>ONOI01000057.1 GCA_900319375.1 uncultured Bacteroidales bacterium
AGGGGCGTACAGGACCATGATATTCCTGTCAGGGCCTTGCAGATACTGCTCCAGTGTCTGCAGCGCTTTCGGCTGTTCAATATAGCCCTCTGCCATGCGCTCTTCAAAAAAGAGTCGCGCTTCTTCTTCCGACGACTCGTCGATCTCCCGGGCCCTTTCCGGGTATTCCTCAAGGATCGCCTTCTTCAGGCAGTCGATGACGACTTCTTTCAAAGGCGTCTCTCCCACCCTGAAATTGGTCAGCCTTCCCCGGCCTTCTTCCTCGTCCATTCCGCCCAGTTCCGGGGACGGGAGGTTCGGGTTCCAGTCAGACTGATAGTGACGCAGGAAGTCCGCCTTTTCCTCCAGCTTCTTGCGGAAAAGCCGCAGGTCTTCATCTGCCGCCTGAACGGAGGGGCTGTTAGCCGGATCTTCTCCCTCTTTTGCCTCCGCCCGGTTGGTGTAGATCCGCTTCTGGGCGTCACTGAGCTGATCGGTAAAATGGTCTTCCCGCAGGAAAATAAAGGCGTGTTTGGCCGGGATCATGCGGCTCGGCTTGTCTTGCACCAAGCGGATCAGCGGCTCGAGCAGGGCGTGCTCGATCTCCATCTCGGTCACTGAGCAGCCTGCCGTGCCCGCGAGTATTTCGCGTTCTTCGTCCGAGAGCCCGGCGATGAACTCTTTCCACCTCTCTACGGGCGGCACCCATCCATAGCGGCGGCCGATCAGGCCGATGAAGAACGGGCGCGAGCTGTCGATGCAGCTCGTACAGACGGACAGGACCTTGCGCTCGCTTTCAGCCTCGCTCATATTCGAGGTGTTTACTCCGAGCCGAAGGTCTATCGCCTGAAGCTCCACCCTGCGGTCGCGAAAGCGCCGGTTGAGGGCGGGAATAACTTTGAACTTGATGACATCCCTCTCGAAGTCCATATCCTTGAAGGTGGACGAGAGGAATATGTTGTAGCGGCGCCAGGAGCCTGACGTAGAGCTGCTCATATTACTTTATTTTTAGAGATGTTCTTACTACTATCCAGTCGTAGTGTTTTGCGACCTCGGACAGAGACTCGTAAGGTACGAGGTCGGTGTGGATCTTCCTGTCTTCGGCCTTCGCCTTGCCGGGACGGTAGCCGGCGGCACGGTGTGAGGCCTCCCAGCGGAGGTGTTCGCCGATAGCCAGATACTCCAGGACCTTTTCTGTCTCGGGATCTGCGCCGCTGTAGTGTTTGCCTTCGTAGGTTACAGGAATGTCATTCCAGACACCCTCATACTTCGG
Source organism: uncultured Bacteroidales bacterium (assembly GCA_900319375.1). Classification (GTDB taxonomy): domain Bacteria; phylum Bacteroidota; class Bacteroidia; order Bacteroidales; family UBA932; genus Cryptobacteroides. The sequence goes on from ONOI01000057.1 coordinate 1,253, forward strand.
ACCGAACAGGTCGCTGAGCTGGCTCTTGACCTTGCGGTGGAAGTAATCGGAATAGTCCTGAGAGGTCTTGCGCCAGAGTTCCTGGACTTTCCAGAGCGGAGTCTTGTCTGAAGCGAGAATCGCTTTAGCCCTGTCTTCCCAGCTCACGAAGACGGTTCCGGCGGAAGCTGTGTATCCGTCGTAGAAGACGCGGGCATATTTCGCTGTGTCTCCTCCGGTAATGTTGTCGTAGGTCCAGATCTTTTCGCGTTCGCCGAACGGGATAATCTCTACTCCATAGTTCTCTTTCGAGAATTTGATGGTGTCTGCGTATGCCTGAGTGCTTTCCAGACGGACCGCGATTACGAAACCGTTGGCCCCGTTAGCCTGCTCGTCCATCGCCGCGCCTTCGACCTGGATGGGGTTCTTGCTCATCACGAAGAAGCGCTTCGCGATCTGAAGCGCTGTCTTCATAGTGGCCTCGTCGTCTCCGAGCGAGATTCCTACCCAGTTGAGGGCGGGAAGACGCTCGTCCAGCAGTTTGCGGAACTCGGCGCTCTCGGAATTGATGGCGTGGAAGACGATCCTTCCGTCTGTCAGTCCCGGGTGATTCTCCTTGAACGAAGGGACGAGAGCGTCCATATTGCTGTCTACCGCATCGATTCTCAGCGGTACCTGTTTCTTGTCCTTCCCGACGAACGCGCCCCACTCATAGAGGAATTCGGTCACTCCCTGGCCGCATCCTCCGAAGCCGATCACCATCGACTCGAAGCGCGATTCTACATAGCCCAGGCGCTTGCCTTCCTCGTCCGTCGCAACCTTTACATACCGGACGGGGTACAAATCCTCCTCGCGCTTGAGGCTCGCGGCCGAAAGGGCTGAAGGATCTACCAGATGCAGGCGCGGGTGAGCGATAGGAAGCTGCTCGGTCAGGATATTTCCGCTGGCGGCGAACCATATCTGGGCCTTGCCGCGCTTGTCGAGCCTGATCGCGACGGCGATGTTGTTCGAAAGGTCCTCGGACAGCAGATAGACGCAGGTCGATTCGAGGGCGAGCCAGCGGTCGAGTCTGCGAAGCGAGAGCGTTCCCTTGATGACTGTCGCCCACGGCGCTTCCTGGCGCAGCCTGCCGACCAGCGGGGATTCGACCCTGATTCCGCGGATCACTCCGAAGAAATCCATCTTTCCTCTCTGGCTGTTCGGAATATGCGCGGCGTCGTCTAGAACGACGATGCGGCCCTTGCCCTTGAGGCTGCGGGCGAGGCTGATGCTACGGGGATTAACTCCGATAATAAGGTGTACCGGGGCCTTGCTCTTACCCAGAGTGTTGAACCATAGCCAGATACGGCTTTCGAGCTTTCGCGCGAAGACGTGGATTGCGGCCAGAGAGGTCGTCCACACAGCGCAGAGCATAAGGCCGTACAGGATGATCAGGTTGCCGACATTGCCTTCTCCGAAGAAGAAGTTGTTTACCATCCCTATCGTGTATGCCCTGAACAGGAAAAGGTCCAGTCCGGTCAGGACGCTCATCACCAGATGCGGGATGAATGCTTTGACGCCGGCGTAGGCCTGCCAATAAAGCAGGATTCCACCCAGCGCCACCAGCGCCGCGCAAATCCACAAAAGCCCGGGTTTGCGTCTGACTACGATAAGTGTAACAATGAAATACAGTACGGCGATCGCCGCCACTACGAGTTGAAGAGCAATAGTATTCATCTTAAGTACTTATTACCTTCAAATATAATGATTTCTTCGAAGAAATCATCAGGTTACTCGCCCAGTGTCGCTACCATTACTGCTTTGATTGTGTGCATACGGTTTTCAGCTTCGTCGAAGACGATGCTGGCGGGGCTTTCGAAGACCTCTTCGGTAACTTCTACGCCGTCCAGCCCAAACTTTTGATACACGTCCTCTCCCGCCTTAGTGTCTCTGTTGTGATAAGAAGGCAGGCAGTGCATGAACTTGCAGTCGGGGTTGCCGGTGCGCTTCATAAGTGATGCGTTTACCTGGTAAGGTTTCAAAAGTGATATTCTCTCCTTCCAGACTTCGTCCGGTTCTCCCATCGAGACCCAGATATCGGTGTAGATAAAGTCGCAGCCCTTCACTCCGGCATCTACATCGTCGGTGATGGTGATGCGGGCGCCGGTCTGCTCGGCGACCTTCCGACACTCTGCGACGAGCTCGGCGGCCGGCTGCAGGGATTTAGGCGCAACGATACGTACGTCCATTCCCATCTTCGCACCGCCTACCAGCAGGGAATTGCCCATATTGAAGCGGGCATCGCCGAGGTATGCATAGGTAATCTGATTCAACGGCTTGTTGGAGTGTTCCCTCATCGTAAGGAAGTCCGCGAGGATCTGAGTGGGGTGGAACTCGTTCGTAAGGCCGTTCCACACAGGGACTCCGGAATATTGCGCGAGCTCCTCCACTGTCGTCTGTGCGAATCCGCGGTATTCGATTCCGTCGTACATGCGTCCGAGAACGCGGGCGGTGTCTTTCATCGTTTCCTTGATTCCAATCTGGCTGCCGCTGGGCCCAAGGTAGGTGACGTGGGCGCCCTGGTCGTAGGCCGCTACTTCGAAGGAGCAGCGGGTGCGTGTCGAGGTCTTCTCGAAAATCAGGGCTATGTTCTTACCGACGAGGGTTTTGTGTTCGCGTCCGGCCTTCTTGTCGGCCTTGAGCTTTGCTGCGAGGTCGAGAAGATACTGTATTTCTTCGGGGGTGAAGTCAAGCAGCTTGAGGAAGCTGCGGTTTTTAAGGTTAACCATATGTTATTTTGTAATTCTAGTTCCACAAGTAGGATTACCGAGCTGGCCGGCTTCGGTTATGATACATTCTCCGCCGCCGTTCTCTACGAACGAGATACCGGCCCTGACCTTCGGGGCCATCGAGCCTTCGGCGAACTGCCCTTCGGAGAGGAACTGTCGCGCCTCGTCCAGCGACATCGAATCGAGCGCCTTCTGGTCCGGCTTACGGAAGTTAACGTACACCTTCGGGACGTCCGTCAGGATATAAAACTCGTCTGCCTTCATCTTTACGGCCGCGAGCGCGCAGGCCAGGTCCTTATCGATCACGGCCTCGACCCCATGGCGACCGTCCTTTCCTTCGACCACCGGGATTCCGCCGCCTCCGACGGAAACGACTATATAGCCTTCGCGGGCAAGACGCTCCACTAGCTCGATATTCTGAACGGCCAGCGGCTTGGGTGAGGGCACGACCTTACGCCACCCTCTTCCGGCCGAATCCTCGCGATAGACAGATCCGTCATTCGGGCATTCCTTATAGTAGGGGCCTACCGGTTTCGAGGGAGCGGCGAAGGCGGGATCCTTGGCCGAAACCTCTACGCGGGTGACAAGCGATACCACCGACCTCGACATTCCGGCGCTTTTCAAAACCTTTTCCATCGCGGTCTCGATCAGATATGCGATAGAGCCCTGGGTCTCCGCGCCACAAAAGTCCATCGGCATCGCCTGCAGCCCGAACTGAGAGGACCCGGCTTCATGGCGCAGGAGCGCATTCCCGACCTGCGGCCCGTTTCCATGGCCTATTACCAGCGAGCAGCCCTGCTCGAGCAGCGGCAGCAGGCAGCGGCATGCATCTTCGACATTGGCAAGCTGCTCAGCGTAGGTGCCTTTCTGCCCGGCCCTAAGCAGCGCGTTCCCTCCGAACGCGACCATCACAAGTTTTCCCATAATCTAGTCTCTGTATAAAGGAAGGGTGGAGCAGCGAAGAAGTCCGCCCATCTTGGAAATTTCACGATAAGGAACAGTCTCGACCGTAATTCCCTGACTTTCGAGCCAGGCTTTCAGGCGGGTGAAGTGTTCCTCGACTACTACTATATCCTCAGAGATGGAGAAGATATTGGAATTCATCCAGTACATCTCTTCTTTGGTGAGTTCAAATACGTTCTGGGGGCCGAACAGTTCGATGATATGTCCGGCGTCGCGAGGGTTGAGGAAACCGTCTTTGTAGATGATGGCTTTGCCCCGGCCTACCGGCATAAAGGTACAGTCCAGATGAAGGATACCCTCGTAAGGGTCTGTATCGCTCTTTCGCAGGTTGAGCGGAATGATGTTTTTCTCGGGGAATATCATCGCAAGGTAGTCGAGCGCAAGCCTGTTTGTTCGCGCTGTTTTTACCTGAGGATAATCCTTGAATGCGTACTGGCCTACGAACAGGATATCTCCGTATAGGATTACGTCTCCTCCTTCTACGTGGACCGCTTCGGGCAGGTTGTAAATCTGTTTGTAGTGGATCTGGCTGTAAATATCGTCGTAGGCATCGATTTCGTCCTGTCTGTCCGGGATAATGTTCGAGACTATAATTTTGTCGTCGATGACGAAACCTACGTCGCGCGAGAAGATCTGGTTGCAGTTTTCTACCGGAGCGGGGCGATGGACTTTTACCCCGTGTTTGAGAAGCACGGCCTCGAAGGCTCCCATCTCGCGGATGATGTCCTCATCCTTAGGATAAATGCCTTTTGAGGCGGATTCATATGATTTTGCATCGAAGGTCTGCTGCGGGGTCGGAGCGGGACCATTCGATTCCGGGCGTCCAAGGATAACCTCCCTGAGACGCCCGGTTTCTGATGTAACGTGTATCTTCATTATAATTCGTAAACCATTGCAAATTTAATGGCATACGAAGATAATAAATTTTCCTCTAAAGTCCTTTCCCTTTGGGCGGGAATGGATCAGTATATAGTTACTGATTTGAATTTTTCCTCACCATCGCGGCGCATCAGTACATCCGGCTTGTAGCGAAGGGAATTCCATCCGCCCACCACATTATATATGTAGATGATTTTTACTTTGTGGAGGCCCTGCTCGAGAGCCAGTTCTATGTCGTGTTGTGAAAAGCGCTTGACTGTGTTGCGGTTGTCGATAGCGATCTTGTCGTCTATCAGAACTACATCCGTATCAGAATTGAAACGGTAGACGCCGGTCTTCGGGACATTGAACCAGCCTTCCGCCTCGGCCGCAAAGTATTTAAGCGAATCGGGCATGTTCTTGTTGAACTTTTCGAGAGTCCCCAAGTCCCTGAGGCCGCTGATCGGAACGACCGTCCATACAGCACCGGGGGCGATGTCCGCCGTATCCATGAAACGGCCGTCTGTCCTGCGGGCCCGAAGACCTTTCCAAGCCCGGGCCGGGGCGGTTGCTTTCGCGGGAGTCTGCTTGCTGACCGTGATACTGCGTACGGGTCCAAGCTTTCCGTAGGAGGTAGCGCATGCAATCTTGATAAGTCCGCTTTCGGTAAAGGTCAGCGGCCCTGTGTATTGCATGGAATCAATTGTAGGCTCGCTGCCGTCCAGCGTGTAGACCATCTTCATCGGGCGGGTAGTCTTGAACTCGACCGAGGTCTTGTCTATGAACGCGATGTTGTCGCATGATCCGCCGGGCTGCTCGGGAATAGGAATGTGGTAAACGACTCCGGCTTTGTCCAGGCGCTTGCAGGCCTCGTCCATCCTTGCGAGGAAGTCTCCGAAGTCTTTCCTCTCAAGCGGAGTCCATGCTATTTCTGCAAGGGCGAAAGCCCTGGGGAAGAGCATGTACTCGCGCTTCGCCTCGTCGTACATATACTCCGACCAGTTGTTACACTGGACGCCCTTGACGTAGGAACCCTTGCCCTGTTTGGCGAGGACCTCCGGAATCGGATCGTAGTTGTAGACCTTCTCGAGAGTGTTGAGGTTGCCGATAGTGACGGGCTCGACCTTTGAGTCGCCCTGATAGTGGTCGAAATACATTCCGGCCCGGCTCGGGGTCATCACTACGTTGTGGTTGGTGGCGGCGGCCTTGATTCCGCCAGCTTCGCCTCTCCAGCTCATTACTGCAGCACCGTCGCTCAGACCTCCTTCGAGGATCTCGTCCCAGCCGATCAGTTTTCTTCCATACTTGGCGAGGATCTTCTCCATCCTGCGAACCGCATAGCTCTGGAGCTTTTCTTCGGCCGTAAATTCAGCGTCTGCCTTCAGACCTTCAGACTTGATTCTGGCCTGGCAGACCGGGCATTTCTTCCACTTTGTCTTCTGGCATTCGTCTCCGCCGATATGGATGTATTCGCTCGGGAAGAGCTCTACAACCTCGGCGATTACATTTTCGAGGAACTCATAGGTGAAATCCTGGCCCGCACAGAGAACTACGTCCGGGGAACCCCAGACACAGAAGTCGCTGAGCTGTTCTTTTGTGCAGCAGAGTTCGGGATAGGCCTCGATTGCGGCGGCGCTGTGGCCTGGCATCTCGATTTCGGGGACTACCGTGATGAAGCGGTCCGCGGCATATTTTACGACCTCTCGGATTTCATCCTGGGTATAGAAACCGCCATGGACGCTGCCGTCGAACTCGGTACGCCAGCCGCCTACCTCGGTTAGTCTGGGATATTTCTTGATCTCGATTCTCCAGCCCTGGTCGTCGGTGAGATGCCAGTGAAGAGTGTTGATCTTGTACTGGGACATCACATCAATCTGCTTCTTGATATCCGCGACACTCATAAAGTGGCGGCAGGGATCGATGTGCCATCCGCGCCATTCGAAGCGGGGATAGTCAACTATCTTCACCTTCGGAATCCGGCTGCCCTGCTTGAGCTGGTTGATGGTCTGTTTCGCGTAGAAAAAACCGGCATCGGTCGAAGCTTCGACTATCACTTTCTTTCCGGTAGCGTCGACAGTGTAGCCTTCGGCGGGAATTTCGGGGTTGGTTTTGTAGACCGTATTGAGCTTGCAAATACGTATTGTCCCCTCCTGAACTTCCATCGAGACAGGCTGGGGGATAACGCCGATGACTGCGGCGAGAATAAGAGTAATTAAAGAGTTCATCTTGAGATAGCATTCCAGCCGTCCAGAGTGATAATGGCAGCGGGAGAACCGGCGGGGAGGGTGCAGCTGACGGTCTTGGTCTGGCCGGGCAGCAGCGAGAAGAAGTTGTCTGACCAGAGGGCGGCGGGGATGAGTTCGCCCGCTTCGTCCTTAGCCTTGAGAATGTTCTGGTATGCGATTACATCCGTTTTGTTTGTAATGGTGACATTGTATTTAAGACCGCTGGCTATCGTACGCATCTCAACCTCGGTTTCGGGGAGGTTGGTGACAAACGACAGGTCGGTATACTCGCTGATGGGAGTCTGATACCAGTTGCTGTTTTTGTAATCGTATTTGTTGTTGCCCTTTCCTACACAGTAGAAGTTGTCGGCAACTGTCTGGCCCTTATCATTGAGAAGCTCGAGGGCTATGAAACAAGGTCCGTCGATGCCCTTGAACACCTTCGCGGGCCCCCGCGGGGCGGCAGTGATCTTTTTCCTGTCTGTCTTGCGGAGCTTGCTGTCCGGTCCGTAGACCTTCAGGACTGCGGTATACTCGCCCTCGGGAACTACGTCGTTGACTGCCCAGACGGAGTGGTCTCCGTAGTTGTAGACCAGCTGGACGGGGGCGTTGGCCTTTTGGGTTCCGTAGTAGCCCGCGGTAGGGACGAGGTACCAGTCATACTGCTGCCAGTAGAGGGCAGGCCATGCGGAGTTGAGCATCCACTGTACGATACCGGTAGTACGGGGGATAGCGACGCGGAACGCCTCGTACATCGCACGGGTTCCGTCGTAGTCGAGGGCATGGGCCTTCTTGACGAAGTCCTCGAAGCCGGTGGGCTCGCCGTAAAGACCGGTCATGGCCTTTTTCTCCTCGCGGGTCGAGCGCATGTCGGTGGTAGAGACGGTGCAGTGTTTGTCCCAGACTTCATTGAGGGGCCAGAGATTCTGCTCGCCTACTATCTTGCGGACCGATTCGGCCTGAGGGATGTTCATTCCGATTCCGGTTTCGGTATTGAAACCATAGTTCCCGCCGTTTTCGGTATCGAGGTACCAGTAATCAGGGCCTACATATTCGTAGGGACCGGCCATCTTCATTCCGGAAGGACCGCCGTACTTGCTGGTCATTCCCTGGGAAGAAACTACATAGGGGCGGTACTCAAACTGG
>ONOI01000049.1 GCA_900319375.1 uncultured Bacteroidales bacterium
CGCAATATATATCCACAATCTACACCGTTGAATCGAAGTTATGACTTCCAATACAACTTCTTTCCAAACCACTTGGATAATCCATAAGAATAGATAGGATTTATACAGAACATTTTCTACCTTAGCGGAAAATAATACGACCACACAATGAAAAAACTATTTTACATCCTCGCTGCAGCCGCAGCCCTGGCAATGTTCACGGGATGCGATCCCGAAAACGTCGACAATACTCCCGCGGGAGCTACTCCAAAGTCCTTCGAAGAGGTCTTCCTTATGGAGGGACAAGAGCATTTCAAGTATGTCTATACTCCTACCTGGTCTGGCGACAGACTCGCTTCCGAAAAGTACGAGTACTACGAGGCGGAATACGAATTCGACGGTGAGGACAACGTCTTCAAAGGCCTTTTCCTCTCAGTGGAAGGAACTACAACCTATACCTGGGGAGATTATAGCGCAGAAGGCAATTATACCGGACGTCAGTTTGACAGGATCTCAAAGGAATGGTCAAACGTCACCCCTACCACTTATCAGTTCAAGTTCGACGATTCGTGGAGAACAACAAAGTATAGCTGGAGTTCAGAAAATTACAGCACTTCTACTGATTTTACTTACGAAGGAGGCTATCTGGTGAAATCAGACGAAAAGGGCTATGTTACCAACTATATCTGGAAAGACGGTGACCTTACTTCCTGCTATACCGAGACCGGTAACCTCAGACACTACATCGGCTATACCGCCGATGAGAATCCTTTCAAAGAAGGTCTGGATCCTACTCTCAGGTTTATTTTCGCCGATCCGTACACCTATGGCCTGCTTGGAAAGCGTGCGGCTCACCTCCCTTCGAAGATTCTGACCGTCAGCGGTTCCGGAGACTTCGAGAACGAGGAACTGATGCTCTATTCCTACACCAAAGACTCTGAGGGTCGCATCTCCGAGATCAAGATCGAAAGGGCAGACCCTGCTACAGAGCAGCCCTTCCCCGATCAGAGGCACACTCAATACATTAAGCTCAACTACTAACAGTTACAATATACGAATGAACCCGCCCCAATCGGAGCGGGTTCTTTTTTAGTGTATTATCTATTGTCCTTGAACTGAAGTTCCGGTATTTGTTGCGTCGCTGCTCTTTTGCATCACGTCGTCGTTGTTGATGGAGTGCTTTGCTTTCTTGACTTGGATGTTCTGGGCGGTACCGAAGCGATAGCTGAGGTTGATTCCGACCCTTGCCAGCGGAACTGTTGTCGAGAAATTGTTTACATAGTCAGCACCCTTTGTGTACATTCCGACCCTGATGGCTCCGCCTTTTTCGAAACCGGTTACGCCGGAGATTCCGATCGAGAGCTTGTCGTCCAGGAAGGATTTGTTGAGGCCTCCCATCAGGGCACACATTCCGTCCACATGGCCGTCCAGCTGATAGTGTCCGGTATTGTACATGAAGTTGAGGCTCAGGCGCAGATCCCAGGGCAGGGTATGCTGCATTCCAGTAAATGTGTTGAACTGGAATCCGCCGTTGCTAAGGCCCCTGGTCTTGCTCTCGAGCATTACGTAGCCTGCGCTGAGGTTGGAGTAGATACGGGTTTTCTGGCCGAGATTGACATTGACGAAGCCGTTCAGGCCGATGTTCTGCTCGCTGGCGATATTGCCGTAGGTAGTATTAAGGACGCCTTCTGAGTCGAAGAAACTGTACTGGCTAATCTTGTTGGCGCAGAAGGAGTAACGGCCGCTGAGGTTGACCATCACGACGGGTGAGAAGAAGTTGAACACCAGGTTGATGTTGTGGGACTTCTCGGTCTCGAGGTTTACGTTTCCATAGCTGATCGAGGAGATGTCCGAGCGGTTGACGTACGGGTTGAGGTAGCCGATGCCAGGGCGGCTGATACGCAGGTTGTACGAAAGGCCGATGTTGGAGGTGGCGCCGGTGTTATATTGGACGCTCGCCGATGGGACTAAATTGCCATAGTCGAGGCCGAAGTCGCTGCCGGCTCCGCTGATGTAGCGTACCTGCTGGAAGGTATGCTCATAGCGCACGCCCGCCTTGCCACTCCACTTCTCGCGCGAGAGGGAGTATTCGCCGTAGGTGCCGAGTATGCTGTTGATGTGCTTGAACTCCACGCTCCCGGCATCCGGGGTCCACGCCCCGCCCTGGAGCAGGTAGTAGTCGGAGTCTGAGCCATTGGCGCGCGAGATGAACTTGGCGCCGGCGGAGAAGTTGCCGCCCTGGCCCCATGGGGTCGAGTAATCGAGCTGGGCTGTCTGCTCGATCATGTTTTCCTTGTTGTCGGAGTGGCGGTCGTCGGCATAGCCGTGGTAATAGGTATAGGCGTCCGTACCGGTAGGGCGGGCGGAGAAGAGATAGGATGCGGTAAGCGCACGGCCCTCCACGCCGGCGAACGAGCGCTGGTAGTCCAGTCCTGCGCGGTATGAGGCATATTTATAGCTGACGTCGCCGTCGGTATCGTAGGTGTAGAGGCTAGCGCCACCGGGGCCGGTCATGGTGTAGGCGCTGTTTTGGAGTTCATGGGTTTTGAAGTCCATGATGCCGAGGGTGGCGGTGAGCAGGCGCAGCGAGTCGATTTCGTAGCTGGCGGAGATGTCGGAGTAAAGGCCGGGGGCGCTCTGGGACATGTCCTGATTGGAGTTCAGGCTGGTAAGGGCGCTGCCGTCTGAGCCGAGGTTCTGGAGCTCGGTCTTTGCGTTGATACCATCCATTTTCTGGTATAACAGGTTGATGTCTGCGCTGACCGAGAACTTGCCTTTCTGGCCGGTGAGGAAGATGCCGCCGCTGACATCGCCTTGAGTGTCGGCTTCGGTGCTGACAGTTGCGTTGTAGCCGTCCTGGATGGCTTTCTGGCCGGAGGTTTTGTCGGTGATGAGGTTAAGGACGCCGCCAACGCCTTCCGCGTCGTACTTCGCGCCCGGGTTGGTGATGACCTCGACGCTCTTGAAGGCGTTAGCGGGCATCATCTTAAACATCTGCGAAGGGTTGGAGGAGAGCATCGCGTTAGGCTTGCCGTCGACGTATACTTTAAAGGACGAGCTGCCGTTGACGGTGATATTGTCCTGGGCGTCGACTGTAACCATAGGGACCTTGCGGAGCATATCGAGCATAGTCATCGACTTGCTGTCTATGTCTTCTTCTACGTTGTAGGTCATCTTGTCGACTTCCATTTTGACGAGCTTACGGAGAGCGGTGACGCTGGCTTCCTTGATCATCTGCTCGTCGTCTTCCATTATAATATTGCCGAGATCGACGGGGGAGCCCTGGATTGTAAAGGTTTGAGTCAGGTCTTTCTTCCCGAGGGTGCTGAAGGTGATGGTGTAACTGCCGTCGGGAAGCGGCTCGGAGAAAGAGCCTTTTTCATCGGTGATGGTCATCTTCAGGGGAGCGGCGTCTGCGGGGGCCTGCGCGCTCGCGATAGAATAGGTGACATAAGGTTCGCCCTCGCCGGTTGCGGCATCGAGGACTTTTCCGCTGACAGGGTTCAGGTTCTGCTGAGCGGGAACTGCTGATACAGAGATTGTTGCGGCCGCAATGAGGCCAAGAATCACTACTAACTTTTTCACTGTGTTGCTCATATTTTTTATACCTTTTTTGTTGCGCTTTTAAATAACACTTTCGGGGTTTGTTTTTTGCCCTTTCGATGTGTATTAGTTTAATAGTACACTGCAAAGGTATGACGATTTTTTGAATGTGCAATACTTTTTTTGAAATTTTTGCAAATACCGTGCTGAAATGCGTTCCCGCGGCGGGATATTTCGGCGAAAAGTCAGGGCCCGGCGCCGAATTTGGCGTTTTTGGCGCGGATTTTTGTATTTCGTAAGTGAGCGCCACGGGGCACCCCCTGCAGAGTGGCTTGTGGGGCACATTCTACGTTTTATTTGTGGCGCTACCCCCTTTGAAAGGCCCCAGCGCCACACTCACCCCAGCCCAGAAGTGCTTGTGGTGCATTTTGCTGCGATTTTTTGTGGCGCTACTTCGCGGAAATGGAGATTTGTGAGATTTCCGCCAGGATGAAGCCAGACCACCCTTCCCAGAACGGCCTCTGAGGGCTTCGGCCTGGCTTCACAGGCCGATTTCGTCGTATGAAGCCAACATAGCCCTATCAGAATATACTGTACGGCGTGTCTCCTGGCTTCATCTTGACGAAAATGAGCTCGGAGGACCTACCGGGGCTGCTTTTCATACGGGGAAAGGACGCTTCCCCCGTATGAATAGCCGGCAGACACAGGCCGCGAGGTGGCGAGCGGCCGGTACCGCAAGGGGCTCGGCTTCGGGGTCGCCGAGCCCCGACACCAGTCTTAACTAAGTGATAAGCGAAGATTAAAACACCCATCGCGCAAGCTGAGCCGCTCCCTCGAGCTCGGCGCAGCGCGATCGAGTGTTGGGTCTGCGATTACCAGCGGTAGCAAATTCCGAGGCGGAGCTGGGTGAAGGGCCAGTCGCGGAGGCCGTGTTGGACCATCACGAAAGGTTCGAGGGCGGGGGCGACAGAAGGACTGTCCGTGGTAGAAGAATTGCCGCTGAGGGATGGAGAACTTAGCGGGATGGCGTACGCGGCGCGGGCGGAGAGGGTTTGAGGGGAGTCGCCGTGGTGTTCCCAGCCGGTGTAGCCAGCCCATTGGGCGGAGAGGGAGAGGCCGCGGAGCCAGGGGGCGCAGTAGGGGATTTCACCGGGAGTGAAGAAGGCGGCGAGGCCGTACTGGACGGCGTCGTTCTGGCGGCCGTTGTCGGTTTGCCAGCAGAGGAAGCCGGTAGTAGCGGCTATGCGGAGAGGGCCGATGGACTTCCCGACAGTCATATCGAAAAAGTATCCCGGGGAATCGTAGTAGCGTGCGTAACCGAAGTTATTTCCGGAGGCGGTTTTGAGGACGCTGCGAAGGAGGATTGACGGGCGGAAGAAGGTTTCGGTCACGAGCTGGAAGTCGGCGGAGATGTAGACGTCGCCGGAGTCGTGGCCGGGGTCTTTAGAGGGGTCGGAGAGTATGTGGCGCGCCGCATCGACGGTCGCATCGGTTCTCCAGAATTCCACGACAGGCATCCAGACCGTAAGCGCGGCGCGCTCAGTCCAGAGTGGGAGGTGGATGCGGAGGAATGCGTCGAAGGTCTGGTCGAGGCCGTCGGCGAGGTGTCCCTGGAAATAGTCGCCGGCGAGTTCGACTGAAGCGGTGGATTCAAGCAGGCCGCTGGCCATTTCCGGGACGGGGAAGGCGTTGGGGCCGAACCATAGGGGGGCAATCTCAGTCTGTGCCCTGAGATTGGGGGAGATGACCGGGGTCGCGGCGAGGGCTTGGGCGGCAAGCAGCAGGCTTATCGCGAGGGTAGTGTAGAGGCGTTTCATAATCGGCGTAAAGGTAGTGATTATTCGGGAAAGGAGACGAGATCGTGGGATCCGGAAGCGTCGAGGATGCAGGTCTGGAGGGAGCCGTCGTAGCGGAGGGTGATCAGGCGGGCGCCTTTCGGGAGGTGATTGTATTCGCCGTTGGAGCCGGAATATCTACCGTATGCCAGCAACACATTATCGTAGATTCCGGCATAGCTATTATCATGATCGTGCCCGCAGAAAGTCGCGATAAACCCGGTCTCTTTCATTGCGCCGAACATACCTGAGTTATACTTAGGGCAGCAGACGGGTTCTGTCCACTCTCCTACATAGTTGGTGACTTCGGCATATTCGGGGAAGGGGATGTGGAAGAAGGCGATGGAGGGAGTGTTGGGGTGTTGGCCGGCGGTATGGCGGACCCATTCGACCTGCTCGGGCTCGAACCAGGCGTAGCTGAAGTTGGAGTAGTCGATGGGGTCGGTGGAGTAGGCGTGGGAATCGAGGAAGAAGAGGTAGAAAGATGCCCGATCATGTCGGGCATGACGGTATTTGATGAAGGGTCGGGCATGACGGGTTCTGTCACCCCCGGCTCGACCGGGGGTCTTGAATACGGGAATCTCCATGTCTGCGAGGACTCCGGAGGGGGCGAGGGTGTTGATGGTATGGCGGCCGGAGGTGATGATGGGGGAGAGCTGGGCGAGGGTGAGGCCGTGTTCGTGGTCATGGTTACCGTAGACGATGGCCCAGGGGCGGGCGTAGGAATCGAGGCGGCCGACTATCAGCTGCATCAGGGAGTCGGCTGGGGAGGAGTAGAGAAGATCGCCCGTGACTGCGATAAGGTCGGGATCGGCCTGGCGGACGAGGCTGTCCATTCGCGTGAAGACGTCCGCGACCTGGTCGGGGTGGAAGAGCTGGAGGTGGAGGTCCGTGAACTGGAGAATCCGGAAAGTACCGTCCGGGCGGAAGGTGAGTTTGTCGGTCGAGGGGGCGCAGGCTTCGATGAGAGTCAGCAGAGCTAAGATTACAATGATGAACTTTTTCATACTGCGAAGTTAACAAAATCATAAATGATTTGTTAATGCAGTTTATATTTCGTAAATTTGGAGGTCGGATTGCATCCTATTCGCGACGCGGTCCGAAAGCGCGCCATTACCTATGTGACAGGCGGCAGCGAAGCTGTGTCCCGGGCGGAAAACGAGGGGCTGCTAACCACATTAAAACAATCACATCAGAACATATATGAGGCAATTCAATGACCTTAAAATCGCCGTGGCCGGTACTGGCTATGTCGGCCTTTCTATCGCTACGCTTCTATCTCAGAAGCATCAGGTAAAAGCAGTTGATGTTATTCCTGAAAAAGTTGAGAAGATAAATAACAAGATTTCGCCCATCCAGGACGAGTACATCGAGAAATATCTCGCGGAAAAACCGTTGACTCTCGAGGCTACTCTGGACGGGCGTTCTGCTTATAAAGACGCAGACTTCGTAGTTATCGCAGCGCCTACCAACTACGATCCGAAGAAGAATTTTTTCGACACGACCCATGTCGAGGAGGTAATTGAGCTCGTGTTGGAGGTCAACCCTAATGCCGTGATGGTAATCAAGTCGACAGTCCCGGTAGGATATACCAAGAGCGTGAGGGAGAAGTTCTCCTATCGCGAGCGGCAGGCAGACGGAAAGATGAATGTAGTAGTTCCGAAGATCATTTTTGCTCCGGAGTTTCTTCGCGAGAGTAAGGCTCTGTATGACAACCTTTATCCAAGCCGTATCATCGTAGGATATGACTGCGACTGCCTGAAGGAAGCCGCAGAGACCTTCGCGAAACTGATTGCGGAAGGAGCGATTAAGGAGGATGTGCCCGTACTGTTTATGGGCTCTACCGAGGCTGAGGCAGTCAAGCTATTCGCTAATACCTATCTAGCCCTGCGCGTTTCGTATTTCAATGAACTCGATACTTACGCGGAGATGAAGGGCCTGAATACCCAGCAGATTATTGAGGGTGTTTGTCTCGATCCGCGTATCGGTTCGCACTACAATAACCCTTCGTTTGGTTATGGCGGATACTGCCTCCCGAAGGATACGAAGCAGCTGCTGGCAAACTTTAATGATGTGCCGGAGAATCTAATCAAGGCTATCGTGGATTCGAACAAGACCAGAAAGGATTATATCGCAGACCAGGTCTTGAATAAGGCGGGGTACTACAGCTATACTGGCGTCAATGCCTACGAGGCGAATGAAGAGAGGGAAGTCACCATCGGTGTCTACCGACTTACGATGAAGAGCAATTCGGACAACTTCCGACAGAGCGCTATCCAGGGAATAATGAAACGCATCAAGGCTAAGGGTGCGAAGGTCATTATCTACGAGCCTACTCTTGAAGACGGAACAACCTTCTTCGGTAGCAAGATAGTTAATAACCTTTCTTCATTCAAGGCCCAGAGCGATGCGATCATTGCGAATCGCTATGATGCTGTGCTGGACGATGTTCAGGACAAGGTCTATACGAGAGATATTTTCAAACGCGACTAAATGAGGCGATTAACGGCATACTTGACAGCAGCGCTGATGCTGATGAGTTGCGGAAATCCGCAGCTCTGGAGGGCTGCTGTCGGTGAGCCTATAATCCCGGTTCACGGAGATACCAGCGATCTTGAACTGACGGATTATCTGCCGAGCGTAGATCTGGATAAGATCCCGCAGCCTGTTATCGAGGGCGACGGTGGAATCGGTGTTCTGAAGGTCGGTCCGGTCTCAATTCCGATTGTCCCGAATCTTCCAGTTGTACAAGGCCTGACAACATCAGGAATTGAAAACGGTAAGATTTTGTTGAAATCGGACAGGACTTGTGAGTACAAGGTTTTTGTGCAGAATTTGCTCGCCCAGAACGCTGTCGTGGATGGAGCGATTGAACTCAAACGGCTGCCGAGGCTGAAAGGCCGCAGTTGGCTGAGAGTGTTCGCTTCGGACGGTAATGTCGTGATGAACGACCTGCTGATTCCGCTGCAGAACGGGAAACCAGTCTTGGATGCCGGGCAGCTAACTAGGCACGATCCTCAGGCGCAGGTGCTTTATAGCATTCTTGTTGACCGGTTCTTCGACGGAAATACCTCGAATGATGCTCCTCTGAACCGGCCGGATGTAGATCCGAGAGTGGACTATCAGGGCGGTGATTTAAAGGGAATTACGCTTAAGATTGAAGAGGGCTTTTTCGATACTCTCGGAGTGAACACCCTCTGGATTTCGCCTATCACTCAGAACCCTGAGGATGCGTGGGGACAGTATCCTGATCCGAAGACCAAGTTCTCGGGATATCACGGTTACTGGCCGATATACAATACCAGGATAGATCACCGTATGGGAACGGACTCCGAGTTGCGCGAGCTACTAAGAACCGCCCACGAACACGATATCAACGTCATCCTGGATTATGTCGCGAACCATATGCACATCAATTCGCCTACGCTTAAGGAACACCCGGACTGGGTGACAGATAGCCTTCTTGCAGACGGACGAAGGAACTTCGAGCTATGGGACGAAGCAAGGTTGACGACTTGGTTTGACAGGCATATCCCGACGCTCGATCTTGAGCGTGAGGATATCTGCGAGGCGATGACAGATACGGCTCTGTTCTGGATTGAGAACTACGATTTCGACGGCTATCGTCATGATGCGTGCAAGCATATTCCGCTGAACTACTGGCGTATGTTCACCCGTAAGATGAAGACCCGTTATCCAAACCGTTCACTCTGGATGATAGGGGAGACTTATGGAAGCAACGAGTTGGTGAGTTCATACGTTAAGACCGGAATGCTGAACGCGCAGTTCGACTTTAGCGTGTATCACACGATGACGGATGTCCTTTACTGGCCTGGCGCTTCGATGACTAGGGTGGCTCAGACTATCGACGAGTCCCTGGCTTGTTATGGAGCACATCATACGATGGGAAACATCTCCGGTAATCACGACAAGACTAGGTTCATCTCGATGGCCGGTGGCGCGATTGATTGGAACGAGGACGGGAAGTATGCCGGCTGGCATCGCGATATCGGCGTTACTGCAGACGGCAATCCCGAGCGTGAGTTGATCGCTTACAAGAAAGCATTGCTGCTTGAGGTGCTAAACCTGACGATACCTGGAGTACCTTGCATCTACCAGGGTGACGAGTACGGTCAACCAGGTGGTAATGATCCGGATAACAGGAGGATGATGAGGTTTAGCGGACTGAGCGAGAACGAGCTGTGGATGAGGAGCGAGGTAGAGAAGTTGATCGGCGTTCGCAGGTCCTCGATGCCGCTGCTTTACGGTGACTACAAGTTACTTTATGTTGATGATAATGCGCTCGTTTATGAGCGTACATATATGGGCGAAAAGGTCGTAGTTGGGCTTAATAACAGCCCGAAGCCTTTCGCGAAAGATGGAATTGAAATAGAACCCTACGGATATGTTCTCACTGATTAAGTTACCCTATGCGCTTGACGCTCTTGAGCCGGTGATCAGCGCTAAGACATTGGAATTTCACCACGGCAAGCACCTGCAGGCTTACGTTGATAATCTGAATAAGCTGCTTCCTGGTAGCGGCCTTGAGGGATTAAGCCTTGAAGAGATTATCGTTAAGTCGTCATTGCCGGCTGCGACCGGCAATCTTAAGGCTATCTTTAACAATGCCGGTCAGGTATTGAACCACGAGATGTATTTCCTGCAGTTCGCTCCCGCTGGCGTCATGCCCGGCCCGACCGGGCATCTTCTCGCTCAGATTGAAAAGCAGTGGGGAAGTCTCGACGACTTCAAAGCCGACTTCGAAGCGAAAGGCGTAAGTCTCTTCGGCTCCGGCTGGGTCTGGCTTCAGGCAGACGCTAATGGTGAGCTGTCCATAGGACAGTATGCCAACGCTGACAACCCTGTCGCTCACGGACTTAAGCCCATCCTGACTTTCGATGTTTGGGAGCATGCCTATTATCTGGATTACCAGAACCGCAGAGCTGCCCAGTTGAAGGCGTTGTGGGATATTGTGGACTGGAAAGTAGTAGAAGAAAGATATTGATGAAAGGAATAGTTCTCGCCGGGGGGACCGGTACCAGACTTTACCCGATAACGAAAGGCGTCAGCAAGCAGTTGCTGCCTGTCTATGATAAGCCGATGGTGTATTATCCTATCAGCGCGCTGATGCTGGCAGGGATTCGCGACATACTGATTATCAGCACGCCACAGGATCTCCCTGCATTCGAGCGTTTGTTGGGAGATGGCTCTGACTATGGTGTGCGCTTCGAGTATGCTGAACAGCCTTCACCGGACGGACTGGCCCAGGCATTCATTATCGGTGAGAAGTTCATCGGGGATGACAGCGTGTGCATGGTGCTGGGAGATAATATCTTCCACGGCAACGGGTTCGTGGAGTTGC
>ONOI01000070.1 GCA_900319375.1 uncultured Bacteroidales bacterium
AAAAATAGAAGATATGAATTATATTCCTTATCCAGAAGAAGCTTTACGCCCCGCCCATAAACGCTGTCACGGCGAACTGTCGTATCGGCAAGAGAACTGAGCGAGCTGATGTAAAAAGTCACCGGCTCGCTGGGAGGAAGCTCGCAGATGAGGCGGTCCTGCTCGTAAATCGCCCCGTCCATGCTCACCGTCACTGTGCGCAGCCCGGGACGGGTCGGCATCCGGTATGAGTACATATATATAAAGGGATGGGAACCGCTCCAGACCGAGTCCAGGCGGGCATACTCCGGCTCGATCGGCACTTTGATATAGCGGCGGCGCAGCTCTTCCTTTCGCGAGACTTTGCGGGCGTTGAGCCATTTCAACCCACGGCGGGAGTAGTGATCCTCCACCTCCTCCCTGCTCAGCGCGCTCGTGCGGTCGAGAAACTTCCCCGCCTGGTCATGGTCCACGAATAGAGTACTGTCGCGAGAGAGGCCCCGCAGGAAGCGGTCGTACTTGTCGTAGCCGCGCAGTTGCCCACGGCGGAAGTCCTCGCCCGTTATCAGGACAGGCTCAAGGCGCAGCGTGTCCTCCATCACATACATTACGGGATCGAATCGCAGTTGCCAGCGCGGGTCCTGGAGCGAATCACTGACGACTATCAGAAACTCCATATCGACCATCCCCAGCCGCTCGGCTACATTTCGGAAACGCGCTACCAGAACTGCAGCGCTCAGCTGCTCGGTCGCGACCATCTCCCCCGTCTCCTCGTCGCGGACGGCGTTCATTATGTAGGTCTGACGGCCGCTTTCATCGCTTACCATCAGGTCCTCAAGCTTTGTCTGTCTGATTTGTTCGACTTTTTCCTCGCTCATCGCCGGCAGCGCAAGAGAGGCAGTCTGGGCTGAAGAACGGATATGGTCAATTTTTCTTGTAGAAGCGCACGAGCCTAGCAGGGCGCAGGCGGCCGCTACTAAGGCCACCATAGTGATTGTTGAAGTTTTCATAGTATTTCATGATTGGATCAGTTTTCTTTAAGTTTTAGGTGAAGGTCTCCGCCGGTACTCCAGATCTGTACCGTCTGAGAGTTGTTGAGCTGGACTTCCAGAGGCTCTTCGGCCCGCTTTTCAGGATCCAGGGCGTCATTTGCCGCTCCGTACCAGTGAAGGATTTCAGAAGCGTATTTCTTAAGCATTTCGCCTGCCGGAGTAATGGAAAGAGAGTTTCTGCTGCGCTCGAACAGAGCGGCTCCTGCCTGGCGCTCGAGCTCCTGAATATTCTGGCTCACGGCGGACTGGCTTACGCCCAATTCGCGCGCGGCAGCCGAAAAGCCACCGAGCTCCGCAACGGTTACAAAAACCCTCAATCTGAAATCTTCCTCCAACATACTATACAAATATAAGAATCATTTTTTATATTTGTAGCTCGAACCAAAATCTAGAAGACGTGAAAAAGACTATTCTAATCGCCGCTCTGTGCTGCCTGTTCGCAGGTTTTGCCGGCGCTAAGGAAAACACCGAAACCGTCAGGACAGACAAGGTCTATGTCTCCCTCTCGGGTGGGACTCAGATCTCGCTGAACCTTAGATTCATCGATGTCGGAGGCCAGTTTGAGCTTGGTTGGTGGTTCTCACCATACACCGCTATAGCTATCAATGGCGGCGGAAACATCATCGTCGGTCGTAATACTGCAGGAGCAGACGATATTTTCGCAGGAAAAGAATTCGATCTTCAGGCCCGTGTGCTCGGTCTGCTCGAGCTTACGAACCTTTTCCTCGGAGAGGAAGAGGGTGCCAGAACTAAGTTCCACATCGCCGGATATGCCGGACTCGGCAAGATAGTCAACGAATTCCCTACCGCCGGAACAGCTTACTACTGGCTCCCTTCCATCGGTATCGATCTGAGCGACCGTATCTCCCGTCATACCAGCATCTTCGCAAGGGCAGGAGTCAATATCTATCACCCGCTGCGCAACCTTACCGTCTATCCTGAGGCCAACCTCGGTCTTAGGTTCGGTCTTGGGAAGGGCCGCACCTACGACAAGGACCCTCATCAGGCGTATAAAGACAATATCGCCGCTCTTGAGCAGGAACTTGCCAAGGAAAGACAGAAGGAGAAAGTAAAGACAGATACTCTCGTCATTACAGAAACAAAAGAGGTCGAGAAGATAGTCCACGATACCGTTACAGTTAAGATCAATCAGGTAGATACCCTTACTATCTACGACGTAGTAGAGGTAGGAGAAGGCGTCCCCGCCCCGGCAGATACTGTCTATGTCAAGGCAGATACCGTCTATGTCAAGTCGGCTCCTGAGATTCTCGTCAAGACTGTATATTCAGACAGCCTCAACACAAATGCAGTAGACTCTGTCGCGGCCTATGAGCCTGTAGTCCAAGTAGATACCGTCTACATCCTGTCTGAGCCCGAGGTTGTTTTCCAGGTCCAGACAGACACCGTCTTCGTCCAGACCGAGCCCGAGGTTCAGGTCCAGGTCGAAGTTCAGACAGATACCGTTTTCGTTCCTTCAGATCCCGAGATTATGGTCCGGACCGTCTACGTCAACAAAGAGCCCATCGTCATCAAGGACACCGTTTTCGTAGCAACAGACCCTGAGGTCCAGATCCAGACCGTCTATCGCGACAAGGAACCCGTCATTCTGGTAGACACCGTATATGTTCAGTCCGAGCCAGAAATCGAGGTCAGGACCGTCTACCGCGACCGCGAAGTTGTTAAGGTTCAGAAAGATACCGTTTTCATGGAGCTCGAGCCGGAGGTTCAGGTAAAAGTTCTCAAGGATACGGTATATATCCCTTCGGAGCCAGAGATTCAGGTCCAGGTCGAGGTCCAGAAAGATACCGTCTTCGTTCCTTCAGAGCCTGAGATTCAGATCCAGGTCGAGGTCCAGAAAGATACCATCTTCATCCCTTCCGAGCCCGAGATCATGGTCAGGACCGTCTATGTCAACAAAGAGCCCGTTATCGTAAAGGATACAGTCTTTGTAGCCACAGACCCTGAGGTTCAGATCCAGACCGTCTACCGCGATAAGGAACCAGTTATCGTAAAAGACACCGTATATGTTCAGTCTGAGCCCGAAATCGAGATCCGCTACCGCGACCGCGAAGTCGTAAAGGTTCAGAAAGATACAGTCTTCGTCCCGTCAGAGCCTGAAATCCAGATAAAGGTCGATACCGTTTTTGTCGCAGAAGAGACTAAAACAGATACTGTTTTCGTTGCGTCCGATCCTGAAATCCAGATAGATACGGTCGTAATTGAAAAGGACCCCGTTGTCCAGATCGACACCGTAGTTATCGAGAAAGATCCTGTAGTCCAGATCGATACCGTAGGTAGTGTTCCCTGAGAACGCAGCATGGGTAAACTACGGAGCCCGCAAACAACTGGATAAATTCGCTAAGGAGATCAATGAATACGATGGCGATGCGAAGTATTTGATGATCGCTCCCGTCTCCCCCGACAGCGAAGACACCGTCAAAGCCTACAATCTCGGAGTAAGGCGCGTTTCTCAGGTCAGGCTCCACCTCATCAGGGAGAACGGTGTAGACAGCCGCAAACTCCGTGAGTCTGTAGTTACCTCCAAGGCCGGCATCCCGGTCGAAGACGGCAACGCCTTTGTAATCGTAGCCCGCGAAGACGATCCCAGAATCGCCGAAATCCTGGGGGAATAACCGATAGCTCCGATGGCTAAAATCCACTCGGAAAACATCCTCTACAACATCCTCCGTTTCCCGGTGGATGCCTGTACGAGGCGAATGTTCAGAAAAATGAGGACCTCGGGGAAGAGCAATCTTCCGAAGGACGGGGTCCTTATTCTTACCCCTAACCACTGCAATACTCTGCTGGATGCGCTGGTAGTTCTCCAGTGTTCCCGCCGACCTACCGCCTTCGGTTCCAGGGCCGATATCTTCCGCAACCCGAAGATCGCAGCGCTTCTGAACTGGCTGAGGATGGTCCCTATGGCCCGTTTTCGCGATGGCTTGTCCGAGGTTAAGAAAGACTTCGCAGTCTTCGACGAAGCGGCCGAATGTGCTATTGCAGGAGTCCCCTTCTGTATCTTCCCCGAGGGTAAACACACCCCCGGCTACGAAGTCCAGCCTATCAAGAGCGGCGCTTTCCGCATCGTGGAGGCGGCCCTGGAAAAAACAGACAAGAAAGTCTACATAGTCCCGATGGGCCTGAGTTATTCTGATTTCTACCGCCCGAAGCCAGATATATATATAAGGTATGGAAAGCCTATACCGGCTGAGGAGATTCTGGCGCTTCCTCCCAAAGAAAGAAGCGAAAAGCTCCACGATGCTATCCAGGAACTCGTCATCCAGCCCGAACCGGATAAGAATTATCTTATTCCTACAGTTCTGAAATGGCTGCTTAGCATAGTGTTCTCTCCTGTCATACTGGCCGCCATCCTTCTTTCCTGCCCCATCTGGATCGCTTCCGAGTCCATCGTCCGCTTCAAGGTTAAGGATAAAGCATGGTCAAACACCGTCAGGTATGCCTGCCGGCTGATAGGAACTATCCTGCTTACTGTTATTTACGGAGTTTTAGGCTTTATTTTCCTGCCCTGGTGGGGAGCTCTCGCCCTTATCCTGTTCTTCTGGATAGCCCCGAACTTCTTCTACCAGATCTTCAGGTAAAGACAATAAAAAAAGGCCGGAGGTCCGGTCTTTTTTTGTTGCCTTGTTGCGTATTACTCGCCGGGAGTGATAGCTCCGGTAGGGCAAGCGTCTGCGCAGGTTCCGCAATCGATGCAGATTGCAGGGTCGATGCTGTAGACATCACCTTCTTTGATAGCGCCGGTAGGGCACTCACCCTGGCAGGTTCCGCAAGCGACGCAAGTGTCGGCAGAGATTTTGTAAGCCATAATGTTTGTTGTTTAAGAATTTCGCAGGTGCAAATGTAACAATTTGTGGTTAACTTTGCAATTATGTCAAAGGCAATGTTTAAAGCTTTTATCGCATTTATGGCGGGCCTGCTTCTCAGCACCGGAGCCTTCGCCCAGAGCCGTTTTGGCGGAATCGTTTCCGTGGACAAGACAGTCCACGACTGGGGCGACGTTACGGTCAAGGACGGTCCACTTTCCTGCAGCTTTACCGTTACCAATATCTCAAACGAGCCGGTAATGATCCGTACGGTCGCCAGTTCCTGCGGCTGTACCGGAGTCAAGTGGACTATCGGCGAGATTGCGCCCGGACAGAGCGGAACTATCGAGGCTACCTACGCAAACGACGAGGGCCCGTATGCTTTTGATAAATCTCTTACAGTCAATTTCGTAGGGGTCAGGAAGCCCTTGATTCTTCATCTTCGCGGTGTTGTCCATCCGAAGAAAATGCCCCTGAAAGATACTTATACGGTTCAGTTCGGTCCCCTGGGTCTACGCGAAGGCGAAGTGAAGATAGGAAATCTCAGCCAGGGAGAGCAGAAGAGCATGGAACTGAGGGTGGCGAACGTAGGTAAAAAAGAGATCAAGGTCGGTTTCGACTGCGTCTCCCCCTTTCTTTCGTTCACTCCTTCCGAGCTGAAGATCGCCGGCAACAGTACGGCTGTCCTTGGGGTGACGGTGAGAGCAGACCGCAGCCTATGGGGCCGGAACCTGTATTATGCGACCCCGGTGGTTGATGGGGTCAGGCAGGAAGGCCGGATTGCGTTCACCGCTTCGACCCGCGAGAATTTCGACGCCTGGAGCGAGGCTCAAAAGGCCGCGGCCCCGGCGGCCCAGTACGACGGCTCGTTCGCGGCAGATCCGGCCGAGGCCGGAACTCCGATCCGTGCGACCTTTAAAATAGCCAACAGCGGTAAAACTCCCCTGACTATCTACAAAATCGATTTCAACAATTCCAGAATAACTCCGCTTAAGACTGTAAACAGCATCAAAGCCGGCTCCAAGGCCGTATTTGAGTTCGAGTTGGATACCGCCGGGATGAAGCCGGAAGGCGATAATCTCGGAATCATCACTCTCTACACAAATGATCCGCATCATAGCCTGATTCATCTTTATATTGACGTGATTATTTTGTAACTTAGCGGCGCAAATTTTCCCAAGAATGGCAGAAGAGCAGATTAAATACACAGACGACAACATACGGACTCTCGAAGGTGTGACCCACATCCGAATGAGGCCAGGTATGTACATAGGAAGGCTGGGAGACGGACGCAGCCAGGACGACGGTATCTACGTAATGCTTAAGGAAATAGTCGACAACTCTATAGACGAGTTCTCGATGGGCTTCGGTAAGCAGATCACTATTGATATCGCTGAAGACGGGCTGGTCAGCGTACGCGACTATGGCCGTGGAATTCCGCTGGGCTCGGTAGTCAAGGCGGTCAGCGTCCTGAATACGGGCGGTAAGTTCGACGACAAAGCCTTCAAGAAGTCTGTAGGTCTGAACGGCGTAGGCTCTAAGGCCGTAAACGCCCTCTCTTCCGATTTCAGAGTCTGTTCCTATCGCGACGGCCTCTCACATTGGGCAAACTTCGTCAAGGGCGAGCTGGTAGGCGAAGCTGAAGAACCGACTAAAGAAAAGAACGGAACTCTTATCTCGTTCCGCCCCGATACTGAGATGTTCGGCTCCTTCTCCTTCAACATGGACTATGTCGAGACGATGGTCAAGAACTACTCCTACCTGAAGAAAGGCCTGACCCTCGTCCTCAACGGGACGTCCTACCGCTCGGAGAACGGCCTGCTGGACCTTGTCAACGACAATCTGAGCGAGGAGCCGCTCTACCCGCCGATCCACCTCGAAGGCGAGGATATCGAGATAGTCCTGTCCCATGGCAACGCCTACGGCGAGAACATCTCCTCGTTCGTCAACGGCCAGAACACCCGCGACGGCGGAACACACCTCGCGGCCTACCGCGAAGCTATCGCAAAGACCCTTAAAGAATTCTTCGGAAAGAATTATGAGCCTGCAGACTGCCGTCAGGGCGTTGTAGGAGCTATCTCGATCCAGATTCAGGAGCCTAAGTTCGAGAGTCAGACAAAGATCAAGCTCGGTTCTACCTACCTCTGGGAAAAGAACGGCGATGTAGGCCCTACCATCCGCTCGTTTGTCAACGACTTCGTCTCGAAGGCCCTTGACGACTATCTTCGCATCCACAAAGAGATCGTCCCCATAATCGAGGAAAAGATCAAGTCCAACAAACAGGAGCGCGAAGAAATCGCCGGTATCCAGAAAAAGACCCGCGAGAAAAACAAGAAAGCCAACGTCTACAATAAGAAGCTCCGCGACTGCCGTTATCACTACAACGATAAGATTACGGAAAGGACTCCGCAGGAGATTCAGGATTATATAGACGCCTCTTCAATATTCATCACCGAGGGAGACTCCGCATCGGGAACCATCACCAAAGCCCGCAATGCAAACTATCAGGCTGTATTCTCTCTGCGCGGTAAACCCATCAACTGCTACAAGGAAAGCCGTAAGAGGGTTGCCGAAAACGAGGAACTCAACCTTCTGATTTCAGCCCTCGGAGTCGAAGACGATCTGGAGAACCTGCGCTACAACCGCATCGTCGTAGCTACTGATGCAGATGACGACGGAATGCACATCCGTATGCTCGTCCTTACCTTCTTCATGAAGTATTATCCGGACCTTATCCGCCGCGGCCATGTCCACATCCTCCAGACTCCCCTCTTCAGGGTCCGTAACAAGAAAGACAATGTCTACTGCTACGACCAGGCGGAGAAGGAGAAGGCTATCGCCCAGTTGAAGACCGGAGTGGAAATTACCCGATTCAAAGGCCTCGGAGAGATATCGTCAGACGAATTCGCAGACTTCATCGGCGAAGGCATGCGTCTGGACCACGTAAAACTCGCTGACGAAGAGAGTATTTCCGAAATTATGGAATTCTACATGGGCGACAATACCATCGAGCGTCAGAACTTCGTCCGTGCTAACCTCCGTTCGGAGGAAGAGCTCGAGGATGTCGATATCTAATGGGTCCCCAATTCAACAAATTCATCTTCAATAAGATCCTCGGTTGGAAAGCAGCCGAAGGCGAAGGCCTCTACCCCGTAGACAAGGCCGTCATTCTCGCCGCGCCCCACACCAGCATCTACGACTTCGTCGTCGGTTATTTCTACTACCGCTCGCTGGGCGGGCGCCTCAAGATCATGATCAAGAAAGAGGCCTTCTTCTGGCCTCTCGGCCCTATCCTCAGACACCTCGGCGCCTTCCCGATGGACCGCAAGAACCCGCAGCGGATGATGATGAGCATCATCCACGAAATGTCCCGTCCGGACTCGAAATGTCTTCTTGTCATCTGCCCGGAAGGAACCCGCAAAGCCGTCCATAAATGGAAGCTCGGCTACCACAAAATCGCCACCGCCTGCAACGTCCCGGTCTTTCTGGCCCACTTCGACTATAAGACCCGCGTAATCGGCACCGGCTCCGAATCCCCGGTCTCTCTTACCGACGATGCACGCGCCGATACCGACCGTATCCAGCAGATGTATGACGACATGCATTTGACCGCTCTTCATCCCGACGGATACACAACTAAATAATTTTGTCATTTAAATAATTATGTCTATATTTGCGTCCCCTTTTGAGGGGATGTATAATAATTAACGTATAACAAAATGATCAAACAGTACGAAACCGTTTTCATTGCAACTCCCGTTTTGTCTGACGCCCAGATGAAGGAAGCGGTTGCCAAGTACACAGACCTCATCAAGAACAATGGGGGCGAAATCGTGTACGAAGAGGATTGGGGACTCAAGCAGCTTGCTTACCCTATCCAGCACAAAACATCAGGATTCTATTACCTGATCGAATTCAAGGCGACTCCCGAGTTCGTAGCAACTCTCGAGACTCAGTATCACCGCGACGAGCGCATCATCCGCTACCTTACCGTAGCTCTTGACAAGGACGCTATCGCATATGCAGAGCACCGTCGCCAGATGCGCGCCGCCAAGGCAGCTGCTCCTCAGGTCGAGGAAGAGCCCAAGGCAGAAGCCATCGATGTAGAAGTTGAACCC
>ONOI01000047.1 GCA_900319375.1 uncultured Bacteroidales bacterium
GCGCCATGACCGATTTTGGCCCTATGCTGCGCAACCTTAAGCTCGCTATCTTCGGTGCTGCCGCCCAGTTCGGCATCTTCGCCGTCTTGCTGGCCGCTCTCGCCTTCGGGTTCACGCCTCAAGAGGCTGCCTCCCTCGGCATCATCGGCGGCGCCGACGGCCCTACCGCCATCTTTACGACCATCAAGCTCGCCCCGCACCTCCTGGGACCTATCGCAATCGCGGCCTACTCTTATATGGCCCTCGTTCCGGTAATCATCCCTCTCGTTGTCAAGCTCCTCTGTACAAAGAAGGAACTTATGATCAATATGAAGGAGCAGGACAGGCTCTATCCGGATAAGATGGAAGTAAAGAACCTGCGCGTCGTAAAGATCGTATTCCCGATTGCGGTTACTACTATCGTCGCGATCTTCGTTCCTACCGCAGTTCCGCTTATCGGCTGCCTTATGTTCGGTAACCTCCTTCGCGAGATCGGTTCGGACACCAGCCGCCTCTTCACTACGGTCAGCAATGGCCTTATGAATGCAGCTACCGTGTTCCTCGGCCTCTGCGTAGGCGCTACCATGACGGTAGATGCGTTCCTTAACTTCCAGACCCTCGGAATCATCGTCGGCGGCTTCCTGGCCTTCGCGCTCAGTATCTCCGCCGGTATCCTGATGGTCAAGATCTGGAACATCTTCGCAAAGAAAAAGATCAACCCGCTCGTCGGCGCTACAGGCCTGTCGGCAGTCCCTATGGCCAGCCGCGTCTGCAACGGTATCAGTACCAAATACGATCCCAAGAACCACGTCCTGAACTACTGTATGGCCTCGAATATCTCGGGCGTCATAGGTTCGGCCGTAGCTGCGGGCGTATTGATTAGTTTCCTCGGTTAAAACATGGACAGATCGATAATTACCGTAACGGGCTTGAACAAGGTCGGCATTATCGCCAAGATAACGACCAAGCTTGCCGCCTGCAATGTCAACATTCTGGATATTACCCAGACTATCCGTCAGGGTATATTCAATATGATGATGATAGTAGACACTTCGGAGTCGAACATCGCATTCGACGAGCTGCGCGCCGCCCTTGCCGCCCTCGCGGAAGAAATGGGTGTGCATATCCTCTGCCAGAAAGAGGAGATCTTCGACAAGATGCACCGCGTATGATCAGCGTAAACGAGGTCCTCGAAACCAACAAAATGATCGGCGAGGAAAACCTCGACGTCAGGACTATCACGATAGGTATCAGCCTGCTTGACTGCGCCGACTCTTCGCTCGAGCGTACCTGCGAGAAGATAAAGGAGAAAATATGGCGCTACGCCAAGGACCTCGTCTCCGTTGGCGAGCAGATTTCGAGCGAATACGGTATTCCTATCGTCAACAAGCGAGTCTCCGTGACCCCGATCGCGCTGGTAGGCGCTGCCTGCTGCAAGACCCCGGCGGATTATGTCCGTATAGCCATGGCCCTGGACGAGATAGCCCGGAAGGTGGGGGTCAACTTTATCGGCGGGTACTCGGCCGTGGTCTCTAAGGGAATGACTATCAGCGACGAACTGCTGATCGAGAGCATCCCCGAGGCGATGGCCCGAACCGAGCGAATCTGCTCGAGCGTCAACGTTGGCTCTACGAAAACCGGCATCAATATGGACGCCGTCCAAATCATGGGACGCGTTATCAAACATACGGCCGAAGCAACGAAGGAACGCGACTCGCTGGGTTGCGCCAAGCTCGTGGTCCTTTGCAATGCCCCGGACGACAACCCGTTTATGGCGGGCGCCTACCATGGGGTTACCGAGCCCGATGCCATTATCAATGTAGGCGTCAGCGGCCCCGGGGTAGTAAAGCATGCCCTGGAGGCCGTGCGCGGGAAGAGCTTCGAGGTCCTGTGTGAGACAATTAAGCGCACGGCCTTCAAGATCACACGCGTGGGGCAGCTCGTTGCCCAGGAAGCGTCGCGCCGGCTGGGCATCCCCTTCGGTATTATCGACCTTTCGCTGGCCCCGACCCCCGCAATTGGTGACAGCGTCGCCGACATCCTCCACGAAATAGGGGTTGAAGTCGCCGGCGCGCCTGGAACGACCGCCTGCCTTGCCCTGCTCAACGACCAGGTCAAAAAGGGCGGCGTGATGGCCTCCAGCTACGTGGGCGGCCTGAGCGGCGCATTCATCCCCGTCTCCGAAGACCAGGGCATGATCGACGCTGCCGAATGCGGAGCGCTCACTCTCGAAAAGCTCGAAGCGATGACCTGCGTCTGTTCGGTCGGCCTGGATATGGTCGCGATTCCGGGCGACACCCCGGACACTACTATCGCGGGCATTATCGCCGACGAGGCCGCGATCGGAATGGTCAACCAAAAGACCACGGCCGTCCGCATCATCCCCGTAATCGGCAAGACTGTAGGCGATACCGTCGAATTCGGCGGCCTGCTGGGCCATGCTCCCGTAATGAAGGTGAATACCTACGGCTGCGCGGACTTCATCGAGCGTACCGGACGCATCCCCGCCCCTATCCACAGCTTCAAAAACTAACCTCATTATAATTATGACACAATCACAGAAAGATTACTTGATCCAGTGTAGAGACTGGTATCGTAAACAGTTGGTTGAAAACATTATGCCCTTCTGGCTCGAACATGGAATGGATCCCGTCAACGGCGGTGTCTACACATGCGTAGACCGGCAGGGAAACCTAATGGACAGCACCAAATCGGTGTGGTTCCAGGGCCGCTGCGGCTTTGTTTTCGCGTATGCTTATAATAACGTAGAGAAGAAGCCCGAATGGCTCGCTGCATCTAAATCCTGCATCGATTTTATCGAGAAGCACTGCATCGACACAGACGGCCACATGTTCTTCTCCGTCACCGCCGAGGGCAAGCCCGTCCGCAAGCGCCGCTACGTTTTCTCAGACTGCTTCGCCGCTATCGCCATGGCCGAGTATGCCAAGGCATCGGGCGATATGAGCTACGCCGAGAAGGCGGTCAAGACCTTCAAGTTCATCCGCCATATGCTCGCAACTCCCGGCTTCCTCGAGCCGAAGAGCTATGAGGCCGGCAGGGGACACTCCATCACCATGATTCTGGTCAACGTCGCCCTTGTCATCAAGCAGGTCTCCAGCGATCCCGTTCTGGACGAGCAGATCCGCAGCTCCGTCTCCGATATCGAGAAGTACTTCATGCATCCCGAGTTCAAGTGTATCCTCGAGAGCGTTACTCCCGACGGCGGACTTATCGACACCTGCGAGGGCCGTACAATCAACCCCGGCCACGGTATCGAGACCGCATGGTTCCTGATGAACGCATCCGAGGTGATGGGCGAGCCTCATTACAAGGACCTCGGACTTACCATCTTCGACTGGCAGTACAAGTGGGGCTGGGACGAGGAGTTCGGCGGAGTCATCAACTTCCGCGACTGCAAGAATTTCCCTCCTCAGGACTACTCCCAGGATATGAAGTTCTGGTGGCCTCAGTGCGAAACTATCATCGCCTCCCTGTTCGCCTATAAGATGACCAAGGACGAGATGTTCCTCGAAATCCACAAGAAAGCCCACGAGTGGTCTGTCGAACACCTTGTAGATCCCGAGTACGGCGAGTGGTACGGCTATCTCCACCGCGACGGTACAGTCGCCCAGCCTGCCAAGGGCAACCTCTTCAAGGGTCCCTTCCACATCCCCCGTATGCTTACCATCTGCCAGATGCTGATCGATCAGATTCTGGCGTAGTTTATAGCATTAGGATTAATAAAGGGTGCCTCTTTCGGGGCACCCTTTGTGGTTTTGATAGTCAGTATAAAAGGCTGGTGTAAAAATGTGATATCAAACTGTTGCGCTTGATATCATAATTACTATATTTGCAGAAAAGTATAAGTGATATGCAGACTGCAAATAGAGTACAGACGGTCCTGAGACTGGATAAGTTTCTTTTCGAGAGGGCTAAAATGATAGCTAGCCGTCGCGGAATGTCTTTCAATACTTATGTTGAAAAACTGATTGAGAAAGACGCCGGGCTCGTGTTCCCCAAACTTCCGAAGGATTTTAAGGTGTCGGAAGAAATCCTCAATCTTGTTCCGAAGGAGAGTTCTTTTGTAAGACCAACACAAGAGGAACTTGACAATGATCCCAAGTTAGCTTACTTAATGGAAAAATTCGGCCTGCTATGAAAATCTTTTGTGATACAAACATTATTCTCGATATCCTGATCAAGGAGCGTCCCAATTCCGAAGTCTCTCTTAAAGTATGGGAGATTGTCAAATCGAATTTGGTAGAGGCTGTAGTAAGTACTCAGAGCATAATCGATTCATACTATTCCGCGCTTAAAGCGAGAATCTTAAAGCAGGAAATAGATTTGACTGCTTACTGGATAATGAATCATCTAAATGTAAGGCCTATTGGTTTTTTTGAATTCCAGGAGGCTTTGGAGTCGGGAGAAAAAGACGTGGAAGATGCCTCTCAAATTGCCCTGGCTAAAGCAGAGCGATGTGATGTCTTCATTACTTCAGACGCTAAGATACTATCAAAAGAAGAGTCTGATTCCCTGCGTTTTATGTCTCCTTCGGACTTTATCGCGCGGATGAGCGAGGCCTAGTAGTTTTTCTGGGCGTAGACAAAGTGTTCTTCAAAGCGGCGTGCGGCTTCGCGCGTCGCTTTTCTTCGCGGCATTAAGATGTCGAAGCCGTGGACCAGGCCCTCGAAAATGTCTAGATCTGCCGGGATGCCGGCTTTGCGCAGGTTCTCGATATAGGTTTTCGTTTCGGCGAGGAATGGCTCGGCCGTGCAACAGAAGGTGTAGCAGGGCGGGAGATTGCTGTAATCGGTTTCGCGCGCCGGAGCGGCATACTTGGAGACACTGTCTGTCCCGTAGGCGTCTCGAAGGTACAGCTTCCAGGCGATATGGTTCTGAACCGTGTTCCATCCGGGGCTGAAGTTGTGGGCGGAGGTTTCGGTGTC
Source organism: uncultured Bacteroidales bacterium (assembly GCA_900319375.1). Taxonomy (GTDB): domain Bacteria; phylum Bacteroidota; class Bacteroidia; order Bacteroidales; family UBA932; genus Cryptobacteroides. The sequence goes on from ONOI01000047.1 coordinate 4,926, forward strand.
GCGATCGTCGAGCATAGGGTAGATCGGGAACTGGGCGCCGATCTTTATCGTACCGCGGTCGCGCGCGAGAAGACACATCGCGACACACAGCCCTCCGCCCGCACTCTCTCCGCCGACAAATATCTGGTCCGCGCGGACACCAAACTCCTCAGGATGCTGGGCGACGTAAAGAAGGGCATCGTAGCAATCGTCGACCGCAGCAGGGAAGGGAGCCTCAATTGAAAGCCTGTATCCGGGGGAGATTACAACCGCTCCGTACTTCTGAACGCAAGCCCTCGGCCTGCCTATATATTTAGGAAGAGAGGCCATCCCTTCGCGGTATCCTCCGCCGTGGATCCAGAACAGAGCGGTCCTGTCTTTCCGACCATATCCTGGCTGCCCCTCGCCCGGCTCCAAAACGACAAGTTTTTCCTTGTGTCCGTCCGAGCATGTAATGTACTTCTTCGAGGAAATCATATCCTTTGCAAATTTACGAATTTTTGTGATAATTCAGTTTTTTGTATACCTTTGCAGTCCCATTCGGGTTCTTAGCTCAGTCGGTTCAGAGCGCTTGCTTCACACGCAAGAGGTCGGCAGTTCGAATCTGCCAGGACCCACCCAAAAGCCTCGGATTTTCCGGGGCTTTTTCTTTACCCTTTCCGACTGATCTACCGGGGCTAGCGCCGGACAGGGAGGAGAAGAACAGAAAAAGTAGTATCTTAGCAGTATTAAAGTGATTATAACCATCAATGGTATGAAAAAGTATATCCTTATCGCAGCGCTCCTTTTCTCGGCCATTGCCGCGAATGCGCAGTATGCTCCTAAGTACAAAGAACTGAAGGACACCTACAATTATCTCACCTATGTCAAGAGTGACGTCGATCCTTACAATGTATCCTGGTCCGGCGTATTCGGCTTTTTCGTTCCTGGCTCACCTCAATTGATGATGAACGAATCGGGTCGTGGATGGGCTTTCCTCGGCGGAAGCCTCCTTTGCGGCGTTATTCTGGATAACCTTGGAGATGATCTGAACAAGTTGCTTGTAATTAATTCTGACGGGTCAGCCAGTTTCTCCGACACTGATAAGGCGTCGAAACTATTGACTGCGGCTTTAGGTGTCGCGGCAGTCGACCTCGGACTTGCGATATGGTCCTGCATTGATGCGAAGCGCATAGCAAAGGTCAAGAATCTTTACTATCAGGATATGGCGGCTAAGAAAGCTGTCAAATTCAATGTTGATCCGTACGTTAGCTACACTCCTACCAGCAATTCGGTTGCCCCGGTAGCAGGTCTTTCTTTCAATCTGGCATTCTAAACTATGAAAGCTAAAAGAATACTAGGCATTGCCTGCGGAGTTTTGCTAGCAGCCGTTCTCGGCGGGTGTATTTATCTGAATACGCTGATGCCGATCATTACCGGTTATGCGGCGAAGAACCTTGCTTCGGCGGTGTTCGTCTCCGGCCGCGACCAGGCGGATGTAGAGGCCTTGGACCTGCATTTCTCATTCATAAAGTTCAACAAGAACAAGGTCGACTACGAGAATCAGACCGTCACGAGCCGTTTTCTCTGGGCAAAGTCTAAGGCCATCTACCGTGAGGGCTGGGGAGTGACGCTCCTCAGAGGCCGCAAGGCGGAAGAGAGGCTCAGGGCTCAGGCGTTCCCACTGGAGGTAGAGCAGACAGGATGCGCTGTCGGAGCCAGGCATGACGCCGAGCAGAAGCACTGCGGAAAGTGCGCTGAGGGCGGATGCAAGCCCGAGGGAGAACTGGCTGAGAGGCTGGAACCGATCGCAAAGGCATTCGTGGACGATCGCGCATACAACGGCCATCCGTTTGCGTTCGTAGTCCTAAAGGACGGAAAGAAGGTAGCGGAGCGCTACGATAAGGGCATCACGCCGCATACTCAGCTGCTGAGCTGGAGCATGGGCAAGAGCTTCACGAACGCGCTGGTAGGCATCATGGCAAAGGACGGGCTGGTCAATATCTATGCCCCGACCGGAATCCCCGAGTGGGCGGGAGACGAGCGCAGCAAGATTACGCTCAACGACCTGATGCAGATGCAGAGCGGCCTGGAGTGGAACGAGGACTATGGTAACAGGTCGGATGTTAATCTGATGCTCCACCGCGAGCAGGATATGGGCCTGTACGCAATCAACAAGCCGCTCGAACATGCGCCCGGGACGTTCTGGTACTATTCCAGCGGCAGCACTAACATCGTAATGCGCTACCTACGCAGTAAGTTCGCTTCGAACGACGAGTTCATCCGCTACATCGACGAGCGTCTGTTTAAGCCCCTCGGAATTCGTGGGGCACACTTCGAACCGGATATGAACGGGACGCCGGTGGGCTCTAGCTACCTCTATGTTACCCCGCGCGATTATGCGAGCTTCGCTCAGATGTTCCTGGACGACGGTATCGTTAACGGAGAGCGGATTCTGCCCGAAGGTTGGGTCGATTATACGAGGACTCCCGCATCGGCCAGCGAGGGCGCCTATGGAGCATTCTTCTGGCTCAACCGAAACCATGTATGTCCTGATGTACCTGAGGATATGTATTCCTGCAACGGCCACGACGGCCAGCAGATCTACATCATCCCTTCAAAGGGTCTGGTAGTAGTTATTCTCAGCTACTCTCCGAAGCCGGACAGAGTGATTGAGTTCAACAGACTGCTTAAGGATATTATCGATACTTTATAATGAGAAGATTAGTTAGTGTATTAGCCGCAATCGCGCTGTCGATAGTCGCTTTCGGCCAGAGTGCCGAAGAGGTAGTGCAGCGGATGGAGAAGGCGATGGCAGGTCACGAGGCGGAAGGAGCTGTCGTAGGGATGGACATGAAAATCCCTATCATCGGTACAGTTACAACCAAGACCTGGATAGTAGGAGACAAGATGAGAACCGAAGGGGGAGCCGCCGGAGTAAAGTTCACCTCCTGGCAGGATGAAACTACCATCTGGACTTTGACTGAGAAGGACGGTAAGCGTTCTATAGAGATTGATAATAAGAAAGCGGGAACGAAAGGGGATAATGAGGCCGATTTGCTTAAGGGAGTCGCTGATGGGTATGATCTTACGATAAGTAAAGAAACGGCCGATGAGTGGTATATCCTCTGCAAGAAGTCTAAGACCAACAAAGACAAGAATGATCCGAAAACGATGGATCTGGTCGTCTCAAAAGCTGATTATATCTGCAAGAGCCTGACAGCTAAAGTCTCCGGAGTGACACTCAAACTTTATGATTTCGCTTTTGGAGTAGACGAAAAGTTGGTAACTTTCAATCCGGAAGACTATCCCGGAGTAGAGATAGTAGATAAACGTAAGTAGTGTATATTATGAAACGTCTGATTATTGTTGCGGCCCTGGCCGCGCTGGTCGCTTCGTGCGGCCCGAATTACGAGACCGTCAAGGGAGATCCGCTGAACGCTAAGATCTATACCCTGGACAATGGATTGAAGGTCTATATGACCGTCAACAAGGATGAGCCCCGCATCCAAACCTTCATCGCAGTACGCGCCGGAGGAAAGGATGACCCGGCAGACAACACCGGCCTTGCTCACTATCTTGAGCACATGATGTTCAAGGGCAGCGAGCAGTTCGGAACTCAGGACTATGAGGCTGAAAAGCCCATGCTCGCCGCTATCGACAGCCTGTTTGAGGTCTATCGCACTCTGACCGATCCCGCTGAGCGTCTGGCTCTTTACAGTGTAATCGACTCTATCAGCTACGAGGCTTCTAAGATCGCTATCCCCAACGAGTACGACAAACTGATGTCTATCATAGGCTCTCGCGGTAGCAACGCCTTCACTTCGAACGACGTTACCTGCTATGTAGAGGAGATTCCTTCGAACCAGATCGAGAACTGGGCCAAGATTGAGGCAGACCGCTTCAAGAACTGCGTATTCCGCGGATTCCACACCGAGTTGGAGGCCGTATATGAGGAGAAGAATATGGGTCTTAGCGATGATTCCGAGAAGGCTATCGACGCTATCGACTCTCTGCTATTCCCGAACCACCCGTACGGAACTCAGACTGTTATCGGTACTCAGGACCACCTCAAGAACCCTTCCCTCAAGGCTATCCGCCATCAGAAGGACACCTACTACGTACCGAACAATATGGCTATCTGCCTTTCCGGAGATTTTGATCCGGACGAGATGGTAAAGACTATCGAGAAGTACTTTGGCGACTGGAAACCCAACAAGAACCTCCCGACTTTTACCGTAAAGCCTGAAGAACCCATCACCGAGCCTCGTGTAAAGGAAATTCTCGGCTACGAATCCGAATTCATCCTGATGGGCTGGCGCACTCCCGGCAGTACTTCGCTGGAAAGCGAGCTCTCCGAAATAGTCTCTTCGATACTCTTTAACGGTCAGGCTGGCCTTATTGACCTCGACGTGATGCAAAACCAGGCAGTTCTGGGCGCTTACGCCTTCCCGTATGATCGTGCCGATCATGGTCTTATCCTGGCCCAGGCTATGCCTAAGGAAGGCCAGAGCCTCGAAGAGGCCCGCGACATACTGCTTGCAGAGTTCGCAAAACTGCGCGAGGGAGACTTCTCCGAGGAACTGCTCGAGGCGGTGAAGGCCAACTACAAGCTCGACATGATGCGCGGGCTGGTCTCAAACCGCAGCCGTGCGTATAACTTCCTCAATGCTTTCATCTACAAGATTCCCTGGAAGGTCGCTTCGAAAAAACTCGACCGTATAGCGAAGATCACTAAGGAGGACGTGGTAGAGTGGGCTCAGAAGTACCTCGGCGCTGATAGCTATGCTATCGCTTTTAAGCGCATAGGCGAGGATAAGAGCATCAAGAAGATCGACGCTCCCCACATCACTCCTATCGTTACAAACCGCGACAAACAGAGTGCGTTCCTCGCCGAGATTGCTGCGAGCGAAGTACCCGAGATTGAGCCTGTATTCGTAGACTACGAGCGCGATATGAAGGTCGCTGATATAGACGGTCTTACCCTTCTTTACAAAAAGAATGAGAAGAACGATATCGCTACTCTGTCTTTCATTTATGACTGCGGTACCAACGATGATCCTGCGCTGACTGTAGCCTCCGACTATATCAGCTACCTTGGAACTGAGGAAAAGAGCGCGGAGCAGATAGCATCAGAGATGTATAGCCTTGCCTGCAACTTCTACCTCAGAGCGGCCGGAAATACTACTACTATTAGCGTCAGCGGTCTTTCAGAGAACCTTGGAAAGGCTCTCGGTATCGTCGAGGGACTTCTCAGCGCCCCGGTGCCCAACGAAAGCATCCTCGCAGGGCTTAAGGGCGACCTTATCCGCGCCCGCGCAGACGAGAAGCTCAGCCAGCAGGCCTGCAACTCGGCCCTTCAGAAGTACGTTCTATACGGGCCTGAGTTCATCAAAAAGACAACTCTGAGCAACAAAGCTCTCAAGACCCTCAGTTCGGAGCAGCTTACAAGTAAAGTAAAAGATCTCCTTGGAAAGAAGTACACAGTACTTTATTATGGCCCTGCACCTGTCGAGGAAGTCATCGAAACAGTAAAGGCTTCGCATCCTACTCAGAATCTCGAGCCTCTCCAGAAGACTTATCCTGTAAAGCAGCTTACTCCCAAGGCTAAGGTGATTGTCGCGCCTTACAACGCACGTCAGTTCAACTACGTACAGTATTCCGACAGGGGAGAGTCTCTCGACCTTACTCAGGATCCCGCGATTGCTCTGTTCAACGAGTACTACGGTGGCGGTATGAACGCCATCGTCTTCCAGGAGATGCGTGAATCCAGAGCCCTGGCTTACGGCGCCCGCGCCAGTCTCGACCAGCCCTCATATGCCGGAGATTCGTATGCATTCCGTGCGATTATCGCTTCTCAGAACGATAAGCTCCAGAAGGCAGTAGAAGGTTTTGCGGAGATTATCGAGGACCTGCCGGTAGCAGTCGAGAACCTCGAGATTGCAAAGGCCTCACTTCTTGGCCGTCTGCGTACAGAGAGAGTGACCGGCGCTGCCGTTTTGAATAGCTACGTCAGGGCTCAGGAACTCGGAATTACCGAGCCTCGCGAGAAGCAGATTTTCGAGAAGGTAGGCCAGATGTCTATGGACGATCTTCTTGCTACCCACGCAAAGTGGATCAAGGGCCGTACGTATGTCTACGCTATCCTCGGAGATCCGGGCGATCTCGACCTTAAATTCCTTAAGACCCTCGGACCTGTACAGCAGGTATCCCTCCAGCTGGGCTACGGTTACGTTGTGTCTGGCAGCAATTACGCTTAGATTGTCGCCCTGTTTTACCTTATAGACTATCGTGCGCCCCGTGCCGGAGTTCTCGATGCTCTTCATTACGCTGGCGCTCATATACTGGTCTGCCTTATGATGGGCGATAGAGTCCTGCTGGGCAATGAATGCAGCGCTGTCGGAGGATGGGATAGTAAGAACGTATTCCCGGCCGTTCTGAGGGATAATGTCGTGTTTGTACTGAGGGTTGAGCGCGCGAAGGGTCGAGAGCTTAGTCCCGACGAGGTCGGAGATCTGCTGAAGGTGCATCTTGCCCCGGACGTGGATCGTGTCCGTAAGTTCGGGCAGGGCGCAGGGTGTGGGCTTGATTCCGAGTTCGGTGTGGTAATGGAGCGTATAGAGGGCGCCAACCATCGCGGGGACGTAGTAGCGCGTCTCGGTCGGGAGATAAGGGTAGATAGACCAGTAATCGGTCTTGCCCTGGGCGTATCGTATGGCCTTACGGACATTGCCATAGCCGCAGTTGTAGGCGCTGATCGCCAGGGCCCAGTCGCCGAACACGCGGTAGGCGTCGCGAAGGTAGCGGGCTGCCGCATCCGTGGACTTGACTACATCCATTCGCTCGTCTACGAACGAGTCGATCTCGAGCCCGAGGTTGCGCCCGGCCGTGTACATGAACTGCCACATTCCCTTCGCCCCCACCTTCGAGGTCGCGCGCGGGTTCAGGTTCGATTCGATTATCGCGAGCGCGCTGAGTTCGAGCGGGATATCGTAGCGGTCGAAGGTCTGCTCGATCATGGGCATATAGTAGTAGCAGAGCCCGAGGATACGGCTCATTTCCTTGCGATTCTGCTCCGAATAGCGGACGATGAACCGGCGGACTACCTCGTTGTAAGGCAGGTTCAGGGGCGATCCCATGGCCTCGAGCCTCTGCATATAGACTTCGTCTGTCTGGCGGCCCGCGAAGGACGGGTCATACGCGAGCGGATCGAACTCCGCAAGGCGTTTTTCCAGTTCGTAGCGCGTCACCCGCTTGTCTATCTCGCTCGCCGACCGCGGGCCGCGGAATTCTTCGATCCACGCCGGTCGATGCCTCAGAAAGACCGTGTCGTGCTGCGTAAGATAAACGGTATCCCTTCGGGCGAGCGAGTCCTCAAGGGCCGCGACGCGCTCCTGCAGCTCGGCATTCTGCTGTTCGAGCTGCTTGCGGGGGACCCTGCGGGGCTTCGCGTTCCGGGAATATCCTGGCGCCAGGGTGGCGAGGATGAGAATGGCTGCGAGTGCTTTCTTCACTTACTTAGCGTTGCTGAAGCGTCCGGCGAAGAGGACTACACCGGTGCTGGATTCGGTAATCAGATAAAGGAAGGGATGATCGGCGTGGAAGACGGCGTTGTCCATCGGCATCGCTGATTCCTTGAGCATTCCTGCTGAGGAGACAGCAGCAGCTTCAGTCCCTTCTTCGTCGACCTTGATTGCGGCGTGTTGCTGGACGAAGCTCAGACAGAGCGCATCGTCTGACATGGCCTTGAAATCCGCCTTTGCGGGATCGAACGAGTCGGGCATACCCATCGCGCTGAGTAGGTCGTTGAGCTTGATGTTGTACTTAGTCTCGAAGCGGGGAAGCCAGAGGTCTACTTCGCATTTGTCAAACCCATATCGGATGCTGTCCCAGTCCGATTTGCGGAGAGCGATGCAAACATCTGCGACTGTGTGGCCTTTCTTAGGCAGCAGTACGGTCATCGCGTATGCTCCATTGCCGTAGGGTAGCTTGACTGCCTGGTAGATGTCGTTCTCGGCGTAGGGGAACTTCTCGTCGGTCTTCATCATTGTGACCTGAGACTTGGTGCCAGCCTC
>ONOI01000020.1 GCA_900319375.1 uncultured Bacteroidales bacterium
TCACTAATCCTAAGAACACTATTTTCTCTATCAAGCGTTTCATGGGTGAGACCTACGATCAGGTAGGAAAGGAAATCGCCCGTGTACCTTATACCGTAACAAAGGGAGAGAACAATACTCCCAGGATCGACATCAACGGAAAGCTTTATTCTCCTCAGGAGATTTCCGCTATCATTCTTCAGAAGATGAAGAAGACCGCTGAAGATTATCTCCGTCAGGAAGTGACAGAGGCTGTCATTACCGTTCCTGCATACTTCTCTGATTCTCAGCGTCAGGCTACCAAGGAAGCCGGTAAGATTGCAGGCCTTGATGTAAAGCGTATCATCAATGAGCCTACAGCAGCCGCTCTTGCATACGGTCTTGACAAGAAGAGCAAGAACATGAAGGTCGCGGTTTATGACCTTGGCGGCGGTACCTTCGATATCAGTATCCTCGAACTTGGAGACGGCGTCTTCGAAGTCAAGTCTACAAACGGTGACACACACCTTGGAGGAGACGATTTCGATCAGGTAATCATCGACTGGCTTGCCGGCGAGTTCGCTTCGGAGAACGGCGGAATGGACCTCAAGAAAGATCCTATGGCTCTTCAGAGACTTAAGGAAGCTGCAGAGAAGGCAAAGATCGAGCTCTCGAACCAGACTTCAGCAGAGATCAACCTTCCTTATATCACCGCAGTGGACGGTATTCCTAAGCACCTCGTAAAGACCCTTACCAGGGCTAAGTTCGAAGCTCTCTGCGACGACCTCTTCAGAAGGACTGTAGAGCCTTGCCGCAAGGCCCTCGAGGACGCACACCTCAGCGCATCTCAGATTGACGAGGTTATCCTGGTCGGCGGTTCAACCCGTATCCCTAAGATCCAGGAAATTGTGAAGAATTTCTTCGGAAAGGAGCCCAACAAGAGCGTTAACCCCGACGAAGTCGTTGCAGTCGGTGCTGCAATCCAGGGCGGTGTTCTCGCAGGAGATGTTAAGGACGTTCTCCTTCTGGACGTTACCCCTCTGAGCCTCGGTATCGAGACTCTCGGCGGAGTCATGACTAAACTCATCGAGTCCAATACTACTATCCCTGTACACAAAGATCAGGTCTTCTCGACCGCGGCAGACAACCAGCCTTCAGTTGAGATCAGAGTCCTCCAGGGTGAGCGCCCGATGGCTAAGGACAACAAACAGATCGGTGTCTTCCACCTCGACGGTATCGCTCCGGCTCCCCGTGGAATACCTCAGATCGAAGTCTCCTTCGATATCGATACCAACGGTATCCTCTCTGTTTCCGCAAAAGACAAGGCGACAGGAAAGGAGCAGCACATCAGAATCGAAGCATCTTCAGGTCTTACAGACGCTGAGATCCAGAGGATGAGGGATGAGGCTAAAGCCAACGAAGAAGCCGATAAGGCAGAGCGCGAGCGCGTAGACAAGATCAACAACGCAGACGCCCTCAGCTTCCAGGTAGAGAAGTTCCTCAAGGACAATGGAGACAAGATTCCTGCAGACAAGAAGTCTCAGATCGAAACTCCTCTCAATGCCCTCAAGGAGGCGGTTAAGAACCAGAACCTCGCGGATATCGACCGCTACACTGAAGAGATCAACAAGGTGATGAGCGAGATCTACTCTTCGATGTCTGGCCAGGCCGGCGGCCCTAACCCCGGCGCAGGCCCTCAGCCCGGACAGGGCGGTCCTCAGGGTAATCCTCAGGACAATGCTCCGGACGAGCAGTAATTCAATAGATTATTTACATCAGCAGGTCGCAGGCCTGCTGATTTTTTTTGTCCTCGCGGCTTTCGCGGATCTGGGTCGAGGAGACATCGACAAGGGGCATATCGGCGAGCTCGATCCTGTAGGCCGGATTCTCCTCGAGCAGGGCGGAGCGCAGCGCCTGGCTGTCGAACCCACGGCGGGGGAAAACGATAAGGCCATAGTCCAGCAGGATGCGTGCATGTCCCCTCCAGCCGCCGAAGACGGCCAGGTTGTCCGCGCCCACGACGAGAGTGAACTCGTTGCCGGGCTCGCGGGCTCGGAGGGCTTCCAGGGTTCGGAAGGTGTACTGCGGGGCGGGCATGGTGAGCTCGATGTCCTCTACGCGGACCTTGGTAAGCTCGGGGTGACGGGCCACGGCCGCGACTGCAGCCTCATAGCGCTCGCGCGCATTTCGGGCTTTATCCTCGCCCTTGAAAGGGCTGCGGGGCGAGACGATCAGGTAGACCTCATCGAAACGGGAGTCCTGCTGCAGACGCCTCAGGATCTGCAGGTGCCCGATGTGGAGCGGGTCAAAACTGCCTGAGTAGACGGCTATGCGCATAAGAAGGTGTCAACTGCCTTTTCGGCGGTAAGGAATGTTTCTGAAAGTTCGCCGTTGACTATCTCTATGTCGAACTTCCCGCGGGCAAAGTCGATCTCCGACTGGGCTTTCGCGAGACGCTCGCGAATCGCCTCCTCGGAGTCGGTCTGGCGCCCGCGGAGCCTCTGCTCGAGTACTTCCATACTCGGAGGGAGAATGAGGACCGAGAGGGCTGCTTCGCCGAAGTACTTCTTGAGGTTGGCGCCGCCTTTAACGTCCACGTCGAACAAAATGACATGGCCTTTAGACCAGATGCGCTCGACTTCAGATTTGAGGGTCCCGTAGAAGCGGTCGCGATAGACCTCTTCGTGTTCGACGAACGCGTCCTGGGCGATAAGGGCGCGAAAACGCTCTGCGTCTATGAAATAATAATCCACTCCGTCTTTTTCTTCTCCCCTCGGAGGACGAGAGGTCGCGCTTACTGAAAATTCGAATTCAGGGTGTAATTCGAGTAGATGATGTACAACTGTACTCTTGCCTGCGCCTGAAGGGGCGGAAAAAATTACTACTTTGCCGTTCATTCTATGTGAAGATTTGCGTAAAATTAGTAAATTTGCGGGATTTAAGGAAATTACTAAACCTTATTATAATTATGGTATCTTACAAAGAACTTGGTCTTGTCAACACCCGTGAGATGTTTGCCAAGGCCGTCGCAGGCGGATACGCCATCCCCGCATTCAATTTCAACAATATGGAGCAGCTCCAGGCTATCATCCAGGCTGCCGCTGAGACTAAGTCTCCGGTTATCCTCCAGGTCAGCAAGGGCGCCCGTAATTATGCAAACCAGACCCTTCTCCGCTACATGGCAGAGGGTGCTGTAGAGTATGCAAAGGAACTCGGCTGGGAGAAGCCCCAGATCGTTCTCCATCTTGACCACGGCGACAGCTTCGAGACTTGCAAGAGCTGCGTCGATATGGGCTTCAGCTCCGTTATGATCGATGCTTCTGCTCTTCCTTACGAGGAGAACATCGCTCTTACAAAGAAGGTCGTTGACTACGCCCATCAGTTCGACGTAACAGTCGAGGCTGAGCTCGGCGTTCTCGCAGGAGTTGAGGATGAGGTCTCCGCAGCAGAGTCTCATTATACTAAGCCTGAGGAAGTTATCGACTTCGCTACCCGTACCGGTTGCGACTCCCTCGCTATCTCGATCGGAACATCCCACGGAGCATATAAGTTCACCCGTGAGCAGTGTACTCTCGATCCTAAGACCGGCCGTCTCGTACCTCCGCCGCTCGCATTCAACGTTCTCCACGAAATTGAGAAGAAGCTCCCCGGCTTCCCGATCGTTCTCCACGGCTCAAGCTCCGTTCCTCAGGAGTATGTAGACATCATCAACGAATACGGCGGAAAACTCCCCGATGCAGTCGGTATTCCCGAAGAGCAGCTCCGCGAAGCTTCGAAGAGCGCAGTTTGCAAGATCAACATCGACTCCGACAGCCGTCTTGCGATGACCGCCGCTATCCGCAAGATCTTCCACGACAAACCCGGTGAGTTCGATCCCCGTAAGTACCTCGGACCTGCCCGCGACGAGATGAAGAAGCTCTACATGCACAAGATCATCAACGTCCTCGGTTCCGACGGAAAAGCAGCTTAATCGCTTGACCCTATAAATAAAATAACCCTGCTCGGCACAGAGCGGGGTTATTCTATTTTAACGTAACCTGATTCTGGCGATGACCGGGAGGTGGTCGGAGGCGGTTTTGGGGTTGCCGGCCCAGAATCTCTTTTTCGTTCCGGCGTGGCCGATGACATCGTACTGGCAGCTGCCTCTCAGTATCATAATGTAATCGATGCAGGAGCGGGGCTTGTCCGAGGGAAAAGTCAGGTCCTCGGAGGTGATTATGTCCCAATTCTGCCTGAAGAATTCCATGGTCGCATTGTCCGGGGCGGCGTTCATATCGCCGCATAGGATAACCGGTTTGCCGGTTTCGTTGAATCGCTCCATAAGCCTTTCCGAAAGTACCTGGGCCTGGACCAGGCGCGAGGGGCCGTCGGCATAGTCAAGGTGGGCACATGCGAAGATGAAACGCTCGGTTTCCACCACGGCGGCGGCGCGCGGCTCGGAGCCCTTGCCCTTCGGGAGCGGGATAGTGTAACTCTCCCTCACCCTGAAGCGGGGGCCGACGACGGCTCCGACCCCATAGCCGCCGCCTCCGAAACTCATCGCCTTCCCGAAATGGCCTTTCCACCCAGGGCCCATCTGGCCCACGAACTCGGCGAGCTGGTTGCGGCGCTGGTTGCGCACGATCGAGCAGCTGTCCAGTTCGCATAGCCCCACAACGTCTGCACCGATCTCGCGCATCATAGCGGCGACCTCGGGGCTGCTGTTCTTGACATACTTGTTGAACACCCCGACGTTGTACGAAACAACCGTCAGGTGACAGGTTCCCCAGATGTCTGCGAACGAAAACAGGAGGGCTAAGAGAATTATCTTTTTCATTTCTCAACAAAGATAATTAATTTTGAAGATTGGAATCAGACAACAAACTGTAATACTATATGAAGGTTAAATTTATCGCAATGGCAATTGCTTCCGCAGCACTCGCAGCATCCTGCGCTCAGCAGGCAGGGGAGAAGGTCCCCGCACTCAATCCGGACAACCTCGATACATCGGTCGCTCCCGGAGTGGACTTTTATCAGTACGCAACAGGCGGCTGGCAGAAAAACAATCCTCTGCGCCCCGAGTTCTCCCGCTACGGCTCGTTCGACGTCCTCTCGGAGAACAATGAAATAAGACTCAACGGAATCTTCCAGGATCTTACTACTCTGAAGACTAAGAAGGGAACCAACGAACAGAAACTCGCAGACCTGTATACTCAGGGTCTCGACTCTTTGAGACTCAATGCAGAGGGCGCAGCCCCTATCCAGAAAGGCATAGCCGAACTGGCAAGTGTCGTAGACGCCGAGTCGTTTGCGGCAGCTACCGCCCGTCTTATGAAGATAGGTGTAGGAAGCATCTTCGGCGGATATGTGACTTCCGATATGATGGACAGCAACAACAATGTCCTCTATATCAGCGAAAGCGGCCTGGCGATGCACAATCGCGATTACTATCTCGAACCGCGCCACGCAGCTCTCCGCGAGGGCTACAAAGCCTTCCTTGAGAAGGTCCTCACCCTCGCCGGCGTAGAAGATCCGAAGACTGTCGCGGCAGACGCTTTCGACCTTCAGATGAAGATTGCAGTCCCTTATTGGTCGATGGTACAGCAGAGAGATGTCGCCGCCCAGTACAATCCCATGAGCAGCGAGCAGGTCTTCGCCCTCTATCCCAATATGCATATCGACGCGGCCTTCGCCGAACTCGGTATCCCGGCCCAGGAAAAGATCATAGTAGAGACTCCTTCCTACTTTGAAGAGGTAAACAAGATGATGTCTTCGATCCCTGCCCGCCAGCTTCGTAACTATCTGATTGCCAACCTGGTGACGGATGCCTGCGGAGCCCTCAGCGATGACTTTACAGACGCTTCCTTCGAGTTCTTCTCAAAGCAGATGTCAGGAGTTCAGCAGCAGAAGCCGCGCTGGAAGAGAGCAATGGCGGCCCCGAACGCAATACTCGGCGAGGCTATCGGCCAGATCTACGTAAAGAAGTATTTCTCGGACAAGGATAAGAAGAGGATGCTTACCCTCGTAAAGAATCTCCAGACCGCTCTTGGAGAGCACATCGCCGAGCTCGACTGGATGAGCGACGAGACTAAAGCAAAGGCTCAGGAGAAGCTCTCCTCGTTTACTATCAAGATCGGTTATCCCGACAAGTGGAAGGACTACTCCGGTCTCGAGATCGATCCTCAGAGAAGCTACTACGAGAACCTCTGCGCAGCATCCCGCTGGTTTATGGAGGACAACCTCAGTAAGCTCGGAAAGCCGGTAGACAAGACCGAGTGGGGCATGTCGCCTCAGACGGTAAACGCCTACTATAACCCCACCACCAACGAAATCTGCTTCCCGGCCGGCATCCTTCAGCCGCCGTTCTACAACACTGACGCAGATGATGCAGTAAATTACGGCGCAATCGGAGTCGTCATCGGCCACGAAATGACCCACGGCTTCGACGACCAGGGCTGCCTCTTCGACAAGGAGGGCAACATGCAGAACTGGTGGACCCCCGAAGACAAGGCAAAATTCGACGCCAAAGCCGAGATCCTCGCAGCGCAGTACGATGCGGTCGAGGTCCTTCCCGGCGTCCATGCCAACGGCCATGCCACCCTCGGCGAGAACATCGCTGACCACGGCGGACTGCGCATTTCCTACAGCGCCCTGCAGAACAGCTTCGGCGGTAAGCACCCCGAGCCGATCGACGGATTTACAGCGGAGCAGCGCTTCTATCTCGGATATGCGACCGTATGGGCCCAGAACATCACCGAGCAGGAAATCAGCCGCAGGACCCTTATCGACGTTCACTCCCTCGGATGTAACCGCGTAAACGTCGCGGTACGCAACCTCGATACCTTCTTCGAGGCCTTCGATATCAAAGAGGGCGACCCTATGTTCCGTCCGGAGTCCGAGCGTGTAGTAATATGGTAACCAATAATTAATAAGATATGATACTAATAGCAGATTCGGGCGCAACCAAGACCGATTGGGCATGCGTCAGCAGGGATGGCGCTACTCAGATACGCTTCCAGAGCCAGGGCTACAACCCCAACTACATCACCGGACCTGAAATCGTTCAGGACCTTCTCAAGAACCTTCCCGACGGTTTTCCCAGAAGGGATATCGAGGATATTTACTTCTACGGAGCGGGCGTGAACGAGCCTATGCGCGAGTTTATGACCAAGGTCCTTCTCGAAGTGTTCCCGACGGCGAAGAAAGTGTTCGTCGTAATGGATACACTCGGATCCTGCCGTGCTCTCCTTCTCGATAAGCCCGGCTTCGCCGCCATTATTGGAACCGGTATGAATACCTGCTTCTATGACGGAGAGAACGAAGGCCTGAACATCGAATCCGGAGGCTTCATCCTCGGAGACGAAGGCAGCGGCGCAAACCTCGGAAAGAGGCTCGTCCTCGACTACCTGCGCCACACTATGCCGGACAATGTCTACGAAGAGATGAAGAAGTCAATCGGCCTCACCAACGACGAAATCATTGACGCTATCTACCGGAAGCCTTTCCCCAACCGCTTCTGCGCTCAGTTTGCGAAAGTCATCCAGGACCACTATGACTTCGATCCTTACTTCAAGAACCTTACTACCGAGGCCTTCAGGGATATGTTCCGCAATGTGGTGTCGCACTACCCGGACTACCAGAAGTACAGCTTCAACGCGGTAGGTTCAGTAGCCTTCCATCATAAATTCCTTCTCGAACCCGTAGTCAAGGAATTCGGAATGAAGATGGGCCGCATCCTCAAGGCCCCGATGGACGGCCTTATCGAATATCACCTCGAGGTGACCAAATAGATTATTAAGGTCAGGGGGTCTGGGGGGAACGCCCCACAGTCCCCTGGGGGTGCAGGGGGATGGAGCGAAGCGTCATCCAGACACAAAAAAAGCAGGCCTGAGCCTGCTTTTTTGTGTCTGGATGACTGGACTTGAACCAGCGACCTCCTGGTCCCTAACCAGGTGCGCTACCAACTGCGCCACATCCAGAAATTTCAAGCGGAGAGAGAGGGATTCGAACCCCCGGACCCGTGAAGGTCAACAGTTTTCAAGACTGCCTCAATAGACCACTCTGACATCTCTCCAAAGGTCCGTGTCAGGTTTCTCGGCCCGGGCCAGACCTGAAAATGGACTGCAAAGATACATCTTTTCGCGAAGACTGCAAATTTTTTTCGCTAACTTTGTGTCTGCTATGGATAAGAAGATTTCCCTTAACCCCAATGCGGTAGTCTCCGCTCTTCGCAAGACCCCGGAGAACTTTACTAAAGAAGATATAGTAAATTTTGTCGTCGAACACGGAATCAAAATGGTCGATTTCATGTACCCGGCAGAGGACGGCAGGGTAAAGACCCTGAACTTCGTTCTGAGCGACCTGGAGTACCTGGAGACCATCCTTTCCGAGGGCGAGAGGGTAGACGGCTCGAGCCTGTTTCCTTCATTCGTTCAGCCCGGCAGTTCGGACCTGTATGTAGTCCCGCGCTACCGTACGGCCTTCGTGGACCCGTTCCAGGAGATCCCGACCCTCGTGATGCTGTGTTCGTTCTTCGATAAAGACGGCCAGCCGTTCGAGTGTGATCCGGCATGGACCCTGGCCCGGGCGGAGGAAGCCTTCTTCGCCTCGACCGGTTTTACCTTCGAGGCAATGGCCGAACTCGAATACTATGTCATCGCAGACGAGGACCCGCTCTACCCCGGAATCGAGCAGAAAGGTTACCATGAGACCGAGCCGTTCGCTAAATTCGGCGACTTCCGCCGCAAGTGTATGGAGCTGATCTCGCAGACCGGCGGCCATATCAAGTACGGCCATTCCGAGGTTGGAACCTTCACTATGGACGCGAAACTGTACGAGCAGAACGAGATCGAGTTCCTGCCCGATCCGGTAGAATCGGCCGCGGACCAGATACTGCTCGCGAAATGGGTCATCCGCAACCTCGCGTATCAGTGGGGGCTGGACGTTACCTTCGCCCCGAAGATAATTGTAGGCGAGGCCGGCAGCGGCATGCACATCCATATGAGGATAATGAACGACGGCCGGAACTGTATGACCGAGGGAGGCGAGATTTCCGAGGTGGCGCGCCGCGCTATCGCCGGAATGATGGTCCTGGCCCCGTCTATTACCGCGTTCGGCAATAAGAACCCGACTTCCTTCTTCAGGCTTGTGCCCCATCAGGAAGCTCCTACAAACGTGTGTTGGGGCGATTGCAACCGCTCCGCGCTGGTCCGTGTCCCGCTCGGATGGAGGGGAGGAAGAAGCCTTGCCGCCGTGGCCAATCCGCTGGAACCGGATACTACGATCGAGTCAATGAAACAGACGGTTGAGATGCGCTCGCCCGACGGCTCGGCCGACATCTATCAGCTGATGGCGGCGCTATGCGTAGCGTGTCGCTATGGGCTTGAACTCGACCCGAAGACAGCCCTCGCGCTGGCAGACGAGAAATATGTGGCGCTGGATATCCATAAAGAAGAGGGAGCCAAGGTGCTTGCCGGGCTGGATGCTCTGCCGGCCAGTTGCGTCGCTTCGGCCGACTGTCTGGAGAAGGTGCGCCAGATCTACGAGTCGTGCGGGGTATTCTCTCCGCGCATGATCGACGGCGTCATCCGCGGCCTTCGCGCCTTTGAGGACGCCGACCTCCATCAGCGAGTTGACTCCGACCCCGCCCTGATGAAGGAGTACGTGGATAAGTACTTCTACTGCGGGTAGGTCAGTGTCTTATTTCCTCACCAGCAAAATAGCGTCGGCGATGGTCTGAGAAGGACCTCCGTCGGAGCGGAAGGTGGCGCTGAACTTCTGCCCGGCGCGCAGGCGCACCGTAGTCAGGTAATGCCATGCGCTCAGGGTCTGGCCGGCGACCAGGACCTCCGATGCGTCGATATCGAAAGTCTGGCCGGTAGAGAGTTCAATAGTAGTATGAGGGTTGAGCCACTCAACCGGCTTGAACTGATAGGAATATACGTCGTAAGTACCGGAAGCGGGGATCTCAGCGGAGAATACGGCGGGAGCGGCAGGGTCACTGCAAATCAGGGCGGAACGCCCGTATGAGCAGTAGACAGGGCGCCGCTCCCAGCCGGGTACTTCACCCAGCTGAGTATCGTCTATCACTACATCGGTAGTCCTGTCCAGAATCCGGACAATTTCCCGATAATCCACGTCCTGCACCTGCGTGAGCCCATCTCTGGCAGCGATCGCGACCGCGATACCGGCCGCCTGGCCCAGACACATGAAGACCGGCTCCATCCTGATCGAACCGTATGCGATATGCGAGGCAGAGCAGCAGACCGGCACGAGCAGGTTCACACACTGCCCACGTTTAGGGGTAAGACTGCGATAGCTGATCGGGTACGGCAGACCGCCGTCCACCTCTACGTTGCCTTCGTTTTTCACCATCCACCGGCCGTCTTTACGGACGGCGATTCGCTGGCAGTTATGTGAGTCCATCGTGTATGCGGCCATCGCCACCCCGTCCGGAGCAACGGCGCGGTTCTCGCAGTCGGCCTGGGTCGCTACGTACTCCCCTACCATCCTGCGGCTCTCGCGTACGTAGAGCTGCGGGGTCCAATGGTCCGAGTCCACATACTCGTCTTTCGGCAGGCCCCAGTGGCCGATCTCAGAGCGCAGCGCCTCGGGGACGCGGGGGTCATGGCCTACGAACCAAAGCAAGCCGAGGGTATAGTCGCGGTGGGCCCTGACTATCTCCTGCCGCTCTTCCCAGCTGGCCTCGGGATAGTTGTAGTTCATCCCGATCATGTCGGTCGAAAAACCGCCGTTGTTATTGATATCCGTCTTCCTGCCCGGCATCCGGCTCCATATGAAATAGTCGCTCAGTTTCTGCTTCTCGGGCCTGGCGGCGATAAGGCGGGCGAGCAGCTCGTAGCGCGCGGGATCATAGTTCTCCGGCTTCGGGAGCGGGACCATGTTCTGCAGGCTGTCCGTAAGGCAGATGCGGTAGTTGTAGGCCTGGACGAGCCGATCGCCCGAGCCTTCAGCCGCCAGGGACTGATCGCTCACGCCCCATACCAGACCGCTCGACGGGTTGCCCGGCTCCACGAACGGATCTATCCCGTCCGGGAACTGATGACGGTCCAGCATATGGACCCCGTTCCATGTCTCCCCGTACTCGCCGTTATCCTCGCGGCCTACCCGGTACTCTACCCCCGCCGCAGCCATCAGGTCGCCCTCGTACGAGCAGTCGATAAACCATGGGGCGGAGAAGGTCAGCGTGTTGGGGCCTCCGGCGGGAGTGCCGCTGCCGGAGCGTGCTACCTGAATCGACGAGATTTTTGTCCCGTCTTTCTGGGCGTCTACCAGATGATAACCTTTCAAAATATGTATGCGGGGGTGCGAAGCATACTCCTCGATAACTTCCAGGGCCGCACTGGGCTCAAACACCCAGTTCTCAAGGTTGCCGTAATGAGCGCCCAGTTTGCGGTAAAACTCCAGGGCATAGCCCTTCACAACCTGTTTGTTGCCGATATCGGTCTGTCCGAGGCCGCCGGTGGTCAGGCCGCCGATGCGCGCGGAGGGCTCGACAACCAAGACATTCAGGCCTCCGTCCGCCGCGCCGCGCGCGGCCATCACCCCTGCGGCCGTCCCTCCGTAGACTATCAGATCATACTTCTTGGGAGAACAGCCGGCAAGGCTTGTGACAATAAGAAAAGACAGAAGAATGTGGCTCAATTTTCGCATACGATACAAAGTAAGGAAAAAATGTCTATCTTTATACTGAAAAACTCTAAAACCTTAGTATTATGACCCAGCCAAAGAAAGCAAAAGGATATGTGGTGGAATTATTCCTCGCACACCAGAACAAGCTCGATTCCCATTTATACGCGACTTACGAAGAAGCCCTGCAGGTCCTGGGGTCGGACCCTGAAGCAGGAAGAATTTATGAGGTTCACAGCAAACACAGCAACGGACCGGATGTAGACGGATACACCTATATGTGGTCAGACGGACACATCTCCTCCAAATTTTTCAAAGAGGAAATGGACGCCAACGAAGCCCGCACTCAGTACCTGTTCGAACACCCGTCCCACAAAGACCCGGGAAAGGTCATAGCGCTGAAGATCGCTAAGGAATAAAAAAATAACCCCGCTCAGCCGAGCGG
The DNA here is from genome assembly GCA_900319375.1 of uncultured Bacteroidales bacterium. Taxonomy (GTDB): domain Bacteria; phylum Bacteroidota; class Bacteroidia; order Bacteroidales; family UBA932; genus Cryptobacteroides. The sequence goes on from ONOI01000020.1 coordinate 12,032, forward strand.
GGTTATTTGTTGCATTCCAAATACACAAGGTGGAACTTTACCCCGGGGACCTTGCGCGCAAAACCACAATACAGGGCTTCTAGCACACAAGGTCCCGCCCCTGAAGTTCCACCTTGTGTGATTATGACGATGTTTTGTCGATATTCATCAGTTTCCTTATCTCATCACGCTCCATTCCAAGGGCGCGTGCCATTTGTGAAACACTTGTTTTAATAGTCTTGAAGATATATTGCAGGAGTCTGGCTTTTTGGTCGAAGGCCAGATTTCTTACATTGGTTTTATACCACCTTTCTGAAACAGAGTCCACTTCTCTTAGGAACTCGTTGTCTGTTCTCATCGTACGAGGTGCTACCACCAGTTTTTGAGTCATTTCGGGAATATTGACGCCTCCCAGAAGACGATAAAAGAATGCTTCGTCCCCGTTAAAGGCTTGTTCTAGATACGATGTGTCACAAAAACTAATAGGCTCCAGCTCGTCGTTCGCGTTTACCAACCACTTAGTATTAGACAAATCATCTCCAGTATGGAAGATTTGCCGCCATTCTTTTTCGGACATATCTGCAACTTTCCGCAGAATGCCGGCAGGGCTTTCTCTCCTGAAGAATGCACGGAATCCTGTCCATTTGTATTCAGCAATAAGTTCAGCGCCATTATCAAAGGCATTGCGGGGAATGTATGCAAGGGCATTTCTAAGATACCAGTCATTGTCCAAGATCTGAACATTGACATTGGTGCCTTTCAGTGCCTTTACTTCACCATATTTTCTACGGAAGTGCATTGAATAAACTCTTTTTACTTCTTCCGCAAAAGTCAATGCTTCTTTGTACAATCTGGCAAGCACGGCCACATGGGCATGATTGGAAACTACTGCATAAATAATAATGATAACATTCTTCCTTTTCGCACACAATGCCAATGTTTTTACCATTAGATCACAGTCTTTATCGTCTCGGCATATGATGTTTTTCTCCAAGCCCTCAAAACTGATGTGGAAAGGCAGAACATTAGCCCAGCAGCCATTAGGTAGCCGCCGGGCGACGGGTCTCACGAAAGCCATCAGTTGTACCTTTTATCGAAAGCTGCACTTAAGTTGAACATTGAAGTGTTTCCGAAACTGATCGGTTTTTGCTTTGCTCCCGAGTAATTGGCGTATTTCTGCTTTTCTTGTTTCAAGTAATCTTCTAAAAGAGGAATCAGAGAAAACATCATAGTTGACCATAATTCTTCCGCTTGAGAATAAGGTTCTGCACAGGCGCACATCTCAGTCATACTAAGAAAACGGATCAACTTGCTCATGCCCGTATTCTTATCGCCCCACATGATTTTCACCATTTTTGAAATCATGTTCTTCATCTGTTTCTTGTACACTTTAGGTTTCTTGGAAAGTACTTTGTCTGCGAGTTCTTCGTTGTGGCACTTAAGATCAAGTGTGCCGTCATCCTGGATGACAAGTTCAAGTAATTGTTTCATAGTAGAAAAGGTTGTGGATATGAGTGATATATCCGGTTAATATTGACCGCGGAAGTTTTTCATACGCAGAGCGCGGCCTCTTACGCTGAGATTCTTTCGCAAGATATGCATAGAATCCGCTAAAAACAAGGGAAAATGCACAAGGTGGAACTTTACCCCGGGGACCTTGCGCGCAAAATCGCAATACGGGGCTTCTAGCACACAAGGTCACGCCCCTGAAGTTCCACCTTGTGCGCCTGGGGGAGTCTATTAGGAAATCTCCTACTATTTTAGTATCTTTGCGCGATTTGCCCATACACGGGCGCGCGCAAAGATTATGATGACGTCAAAAGAAATACGAAAGAAGTTCCTGGAGTTCTTTGAATCGAAAGGACACACAGTCGTGCCGTCGGCGCCGATGGTGGTGAAGGGAGACCCGACCCTGATGTTTACCAATGCGGGTATGAACCAGTTCAAGGATATCTTCCTTGGTAATGCGAAGAAGAAGTGGGACAGGGCAGCAGACTCTCAGAAGTGTCTCCGCGTCAGCGGTAAACACAACGACCTGGAGGAGGTAGGACACGACACCTATCACCACACCATGTTCGAGATGCTCGGAAACTGGAGTTTCGGCGATTATTTCAAGAACGAGGCTATCGACTGGGCCTGGGAACTCCTTACAGAGGTCTACAAGATAGACAAGAGCCTCCTTTACGCGACCGTATTCGAAGGCAGCAAGGAAGACGGAACCTCTCTCGACGAGGAGGCTAAGAAAGCCTGGCTCAGACACCTTCCCGAGGACCACATCCTCCTGGGAAACAAACACGACAACTTCTGGGAGATGGGTGAGACCGGTCCCTGCGGCCCCTGCTCTGAGATCCATATCGACATCAGAACAGCGGAGGAGAAGGCTTCCGGAATTCCTGCAAGGGAGCTCGTCAACCAGTCAGACCCCCACGTCATCGAAATCTGGAACATCGTCTTCATGCAGTATATGCGTATGGCAGACGGACACCTCGAGAACCTTCCTGCGAAGAATATCGATACTGGAATGGGCTTCGAGCGTCTCTGCGCAGTACTTCAGGGTAAGAACAGCAACTACGACTCCGATGTGTTTACCGGAATGCTGAATAAGATCGGCGAATTATCCGGCCACAAATACGGTGAGTCCCAGAAGACCGATGTGGCGATGAGGGTGATCGCGGACCACATCCGCGCTATCAGCTTCAGCATCGCAGACGGTCAGCTTCCCGGAAATGTAAAGGCCGGATATGTCATCCGCAGGATCCTGCGGCGCGCAGTCCGCTATGGGTATACCTTCCTTGGCTTTACCGAGCCGTTCCTCTGCCGCCTGGTCCCTCAGCTGGTAAACGATATGGGAGAGGCTTATCCAGAGATCAAGGCCCAGCAGAATATAATCGAGTCCGTCATCCGCGAGGAGGAGCTCGCATTCCTGCGTACTCTTGACCGTGGAATCAAGCTGCTGGATGACTACATGTCTAAGTCTAAGGCAGACAAAGTCATCAAGGGAGTAGACGCATTCGTCCTCTACGATACCTACGGTTTCCCTATCGACCTTACCCAGCTTATCGCGGGCGAGAACGGCTATACCGTAGACCTGCAAGGCTTCAACGTAGAGCTTCAGAAACAGAAAGAGCGCGCCCGCAACGCTACCGCAAACGAATTCGGCGACTGGGTAGAGTATGCGGAAGGAGACTCTCTTTTCGTAGGTTATGACAATACGACTGTCGAGGGAGCCAAACTCCTCAGGCAGCGTACCGTTGTTCAGAAGAACAAGAAGATGCTCCAGCTCGTCTTCGACAAAACTCCGTTCTACGGAGAGATGGGCGGCGAGGTAGGAGATACCGGATATATCGAGGCTGCCGGCGAAAGGATTAGTATCCTCGACACCGTCAAGGAAAACGGCCTTACAGTCCATATCGCAGAGAAACTCCCCGAGGACTGCAATGCAAGCTTCACCCTCGTAGTAGACGCAAAGCGCCGTCAGAAAATTGCGGACAATCACTCCTGTACACACCTCCTCGATCAGGCTCTGCGCGAGATCCTCGGAACCCATGTTGAGCAGAAGGGATCGTATGTTTCCGATACTCAGCTCCGTTTCGACTTCTCCCATTTCGAGAAACTCTCAGACGAACAGATCCGTAAGGTCGAGAACAGGGTCAATGAGATGATCCGCGAAAACTACGCCCTCGAGGAGAAGCGCGACGCTACTATGGAAGAGGCTCAGGAGATGGGTGCAATCGCCCTCTTCGGCGAGAAGTACGGAGACAGCGTCAGGGTAGTCAAGTTCGGCCCCAGTGTTGAGCTTTGCGGCGGTTGCCACGTAAGCGCCACCGGCCGTATCGGCTTCTTCAAGATAGTCAGCGAAGGCGCGATCGCAGCGGGAGTCCGCAGGATCGAGGCCGTTACCGGCGAGAATGCCGAGCAGTATGTGGCGGTAATCCAGGATATGGTCAAGACCGCCCGTGCAGCGTTCAACAACGCCCCGGACCTTGTCGCCGCCATCCACAAACTCGTCGAGGACAATGCCGCCTTCAAGAAGCAGGCGGAAGAGTTCGCAAAGCAGAAGACCGCTCAGTTCGCCCAGCTGCTTACCTCCAAGGCAAAGCAGGTCGGCGGAATCAACCTTATAATCCTCGACCATGCCCTCGCGGCAGACGTCAACCCGACGATTGTCAGGGAAGCGGCCCTGCTGCTCCAGAAGAGCCTGGAGAACACCGCTCTCGTAGCGGCTTTCGTCTCCGACGGAAAGCCCTCGCTGGCTGTTATGTACTCCCCGGATCTCGTAGCTAAGGGGAAGAACGCAGGAGCAGACATCCGCGAAGGTGCGAAGTTCATCCAGGGCGGAGGCGGCGGACAGCCCGGCCTTGCTACCGCAGGCGGAAAGAACCCTGATGGCATAAAAGATGCATTGGAAGCGCTCGTTGCGATAGCAACAAAGTAAACCCCGGCAATAACAAGGATGAAACGACTGGATAGATTTGTCCTCAAATCGTTCATAGGACCGTTCGCAGCGATCCTACTGATCGTCGTATTCATCCTCGTGATGCAGTTCCTCTGGCTCTATATCGACGAACTGGTTGGAAAGGGCCTCGGCCTCAGGGTTATTGCTGAGTTCCTTATGTGGGGAACCTGCACTATCCTTCCGCTTGCCCTTCCGCTTGCGACCCTTCTTGCCTCGATGATGACCTTCGGCCAGATGGCTGAAAACAAGGAACTGATGGCCGTCAAGGCTTCCGGTGTCTCCTTCGTCAGGATAATCTCTCCTATCATAGTCGTTTCAGCCATAGTTGCCTTTGCAGCCTATTACGTTGGAGACAACCTGGTCCCGAAGGCCTACATGGAGATATATCAGCTCCGTACAGATATCGGAAAGACAAAGGAAGAAATCAAGATCCCTTCGGGTACTTTCTACGACGGTATAGACGGTTACATCCTGCGTGTAGACAGCCAGTCGGAGGGAATGCTCTACGGAGTGATGGTCTACGACCACACCGCCAAGAAAGGCAATACCAGCATTACGCTGGCAGATTCCGCTACCATGAGGCTCTCAAAGGCGAAGGATTATCTAATCTTTACCCTCTACAACGGCACGAACTATCAGGAGACAAACTCCAGGAAGGGCTCCGAGATGGACCTTCAGCTCAGCAAGGTAGCATTTGAGCGTCAGCAGCTTATAATCTCCCTGTCAAACTATGCCTTCGAGAAATCCGAAGAGAACCGCTTCGGAAACCAGATCAAGGCCCAGAAGACAGAGTCTCTGGTAAATGAGCGCGACTCGCTCCACAGGATCACGGAAGCCGCCTACAACAAACACTACTCAGACCTGTCAAATGCCTCGTACTTCTCCTTCAAGAACCAGCTGGACAGCAGTGCGTTCAATTCTACGAGGTCTGACTTCAAGTACGAAGGCTTCGGAACCTGGAAGAAGAGGGCAGACAAGATAAGGGCCCTGAAGACAGCTTCCGACAGGGCCAACAGGATGGCTTCGGAACTTACCAACTACGGCCGCGACAACTATGTCGAGTATTACTACCTCCGCAGGGCCAGTGTGGAGATTCTCCATAAGATAGCCCAGGCGCTTGCCTGCTTCATCCTCTTCTTCATCGGCGCCCCTCTGGGAGCCCTGATCGGAAAGGGCGGCCTCGGCGTCAGCGCCATCATCTCGGTCCTGTTCTTCGTGCTCTATTGGGTAGTCGATATCTCGGGCGTCAAGCTCGGTAACGACGGCGCCGTAGGAGCCCCGGTCGGTGCGTTCATATCCTCGTATGTCCTAGCCCCTATCGGCTTCTACCTTACGTGGAAGGCGGTCCACGATGCATCGTTCTCCAATATGGACCAGTTCAAGACTATTATGCGAAGGCTGTGGCGTAAGATATGGAGTCTTTTCCGCAGGACCCGCATAGTCTACATGGGTACCCCCGAATTCGCCGTGGCCCCGCTCGATAACCTGATCAAACACCGTTACCATATAGTCGGTGTCGTCACCGTCCCCGACAAGCCCAGCGGCCGTGGCCTCAAGCTTGGCGAAAGCGCCGTGAAGCAGTATGCCGTAGCCCACGGTATTCCGGTGCTCCAGCCCGTGAAGCTGAAGGACCCCGAATTCCTCGAGCAGCTGCGCGCCCTTAAGGCGGACATGTTCGTAGTAGTCGCGTTCCGAATGCTGCCGGAAGAGGTTTGGAGGATGCCCAAGTACGGGACTTTCAATCTCCATGCAGCCCTGCTGCCTCAGTATCGCGGCGCGGCCCCTATCAACTGGGCAGTTATCAACGGCGAGAAGCTGACCGGCGTTACCTCGTTCATGATCGACAAGAACATCGATACCGGCGGAATCATCCTCCGCCAGGAGAGCAGGATAGGGCCGGACGATACGGCGGGCGATGTCCATGACCGCCTGATGGAACTCGGCTCGGAGGTTGTCCTCCAGACGGTTGAGGGCCTTGTCGAGCGCAATGTCGAGACTCGCGTCCAGCGCAGCTTCATCCAGGGCTCCGAGGTTCTTAAACCAGCACCGAAGCTCACTCCCGAGCTGCTCAATATCGACTGGACAGACACTGCGAAACACGTACGCAACCTGATCCGCGGACTCAGCCCTTATCCGGCGGCCTATACCCTTATCCAGAAGGAAGGCCAGGCTCCGGTCCAGCTGAAGATATTCAAGGCAGATATAGTCGAAGGCAGCGCCTCTCCCGGTACTATAGACACCGACGGTAAGACTTACCTTACGATAGCCGCAGCGGATGCTCTTCTCAGCATCAAGGAGCTCCAGCTCAGCGGTAAAAAGAAAATGAATGTCGAGGAATTCCTCAGGGGATTCCGCGAAGCTCAGAGCTGGACAGCCCTTATCGGCACCTCCAAATCTGAAATTGCAAGACTCAAAGAAAAATAATATATTTGCGCGATGGGCAAATTCAGCAGATACGTCTATAATCCGGAGACTCTCCTTTACGAAAAAAAGGAGGATTCGAAGGCAATCCGCATCCTTAAAGTTGCGGGTTTTGCCTTCTGTGTCGCCGCGGTTGTAGCGCTAAATTTCTTCATCTATACTCAGGTCCTCGGACTCGACCTGCCTAAGACGGCTCATCTTAAGAAGAAAAACGCCGAGTGGCAGGCTAAGTTCGAAGTACTCAATCATAACCTGGACGTTGCAGAGAAAATACTTGGAGACATAGAGCAGCGAGACGACGACGTATACCGTTCGATTTTCGGCCTGGAAGAGATCCCTCAGGAAGTGAAGGACGCCGGCTTTGGCGGAGTAAACCGCTACGCATATCTGGACGATCTCGGCGGTTCCGCCTATCTGAAGAATACAGTAAGGCGTCTGGATGTAATGACTAAGAGGTCATACCTTCAGAGCAATGCGCTGGACGAAGTGGCGATGGTATCTCATCAGGCCGGAAACCTTATATCCTGCGTCCCTGCAGTTTCGCCTATCCTGCCTGAAGCAGGCAAATACCGCATCTCCAGCCCGTTCGGCCGTCGTACGGATCCTGTCCGCAAGGCTACCATAGCCTTCCACGACGGAATGGATTTCGCGACCTTCCTCGGGAATCCGGTATACTGTACGGGAGACGGTGTGGTCGAAAGGGTGCGCTACCAGTTCTTCGGCTATGGAAACGAAGTCATAATAGACCATGGTTTCGGTTACAAGACCCGCTACGCCCACCTCAATTCGATCGACGTCGTGAAGGGTCAGGCCCTAAAGAGAGGACAAAAGATCGGTGCGGTAGGAAGTACGGGAAAATCGACCGGACCTCACCTCCACTACGAAGTGATTTACAAAGGCAAACCGATCAACCCCAGTCCTTTCATGGATCTTACCATCAAGCCTGAGGAATACTTATCAATGGTGAGGACGGTCGCAGATGAGTAACTCGGATCGCAGATATAGTTTCGGGGCCGATTTTCAGTTCCGGGAGTCGGACAAGCCGTATCAGCGGGTACTTAGGTTCCTGCTGATTGTTCTTGTTACGGCCTTCGTGGTTACTGTAGTCCTCTATTCTATTTTTGCGATTGCTGTCAATACAGACGTCGAAGGACGCCTGAAGAGAGAGAACAAAATGTACGAGAAGCTGTACCCGCAGCTCCTCCCTCAGCAGAAACTTCTCGAAGACGGCATCGCCGGCCTTCAGCTGAAGGACAACGATGTCTACAGGGAAGTCTTCCACGCCAACGCACCGGCAGTGGATCCGATCAACTCACTGTCTTTCCTGAACGGAAACGATACAGTGCCTGAAACAAAGATAGTGGCTTACACCGCTATGAAGATAGAGACTGTCAGCGCCGGGATAGGCGACATCGAGAGGTCTTTTAGAAAGGCTCTCCTCCGAGCGGCTAACCCTTCGACAGTAATGCCTCCGATGGACCTGCCCGTAAAGGGAATATCCTTCTCGCAGGTCGGCGCTTCGAAGGGCTTGAAGATGAACCCGTTCTTCAAGGCCTATGTAGAACACGAAGGCCTGGACTTCATCCTCTCCCAGGGTGAACCGGTCTTCTCCGCCGGAGACGGAAAAGTCTCGCTGGTAGAGCAGTCAAACAAAGGCCACGGGAACCGCATAACCATCACCCACAAAGGCGGTTATGTGACCCGTTACTCACACCTCTCGACTATGAGGGTGAAACAGGGACAGAATGTCCGCAGGGGAGAGAGGATAGGCGCGGTAGGAATGACCGGCTCGTCTTTCGCTCCACACTTACACTACGAAGTCCTCTACGGAGGTACTCCGCTGGACCCGATAAACTACATCTTCGGTTCGGTAACGCCCGAAGAATATACCAATATGCTTTATGTCGCGGCAGCGACTCAGCAGTCAATGGACTAGAAGATATGGACAAGCTTTATTACTCGATAGGCGAAGTTGCCGAGGCTCTCGGAGAGAGCGTCTCCTGCATCCGCTTCTGGACAAACTCCTTCCCGAAGGAGCTCCATCCCCGCCGTACGGCTAAGGGAAACCGCCAGTACTCCGCCGAGGACCTCGAGGCTCTGAGGAAGATCCAGTACCTGGTAAAAAAGCAGGGCCTTACTCTGGACGGCGCTCAGAAACAGCTGGAAACAGACGGCTCCAAGGCAGACAAAGCCCTGAAGGTAGCAGATTCGCTGAAAGCCATCAGGGAACAGCTTGTCGCAATAAAAGAATCACTATAACATTTTTCAATATATGGCAACAACAAAAACAAAGAAGGCGGCACCTCAGATCGATGTGAGGGAGACCTTCGTATCGCTGCAGAAAGATTTCGGAGAGACTGGTATCCCCGTTGCAGAAAAGCTCAAAGTTCTCTATGCCCTTCAGCAGGCAGACAACGAGATAGACAAGATCAAGAACCTCCGCGGAGCCCTTCCTCAGGAAGTCGCTCAGATCGAGGACGAGCTTGCCGGCCTCCACAGCAAGGTGGCCCATCACGAAGAGCTCATCGCCGGCTATGAGGCCAGCATCGAGGAGAACAAGAACCAGATAGTAGACCTGGACGCAGAGATCGCCAAATATCAGGAGCAGCTGGGCAATATCTCCAACAGCCGCGAGTACGACAGCATCAGCAAGGAAATCGAGAACCTCGGACTCCTTCGCGAGATCGCCCAGAAACACATCGGCGAGGCTCGTATCGCTATCGGTGAGAGAAGAGACGCTATCGACGCTCTCGGCGATCGTATCGCTATCCGCGAGCAGGATCTTGCAGCAAAGAAGGAAGAGCTTGAGACTATCGTAGCCAGCACCTCGGAAGAGGAGAAGGCTCTCCAGGCAAGGCGTGACGAATGCGCCGCCAAGATCGACGAAAGGACCATGAGCGCCTACGACCGTATCCGCGGCAGCGTACGCAACCACCTCGCAGTCGTCACCGTCTACAACGGCGACTCTTGCGGAGGCTGCTTCAACGCCATCACCCCTCAGAGGCTCGTCGAGATTGCTTCCGGCATGAAGCTCGTTATCTGCGAGCATTGCGGTAGAATCCTCGTTAACCCGGACGCAGAAGTACAGGAATAAGTTATGCCCCAGGCAAAAAACACCAGCGGCGGACGCAAATCCCAGGACGTGGTCCAGGATATCGGGCGTGAGATGGGTCGCATACCCCCTCAGGCTCTCGATGTCGAGGAGGCCGTTCTGGGAGCCATGCTCCTTGAGCCCCTCTGTGTGGACGAGGCCCTTGAATCCCTTACCGGAAAGTGTTTCTACCTTGAGCGCAACCGCCTTATCTTCGATGCGATAGTCGAGCTCCGCAATTCAAACGCCCCGGTCGATATTATCACCGTCAGCGAGAAACTGCGTCAGAAGGATACCCTCGAGAAAGTCGGTGGCCCCTCTGTCCTCGCAGAACTCTCCGGAAAGATAGGCTCTGCGGCCTATATGGAGTCCTATGTAAGGATCCTCCAGCAGAAGGCGATTCAGAGAGACCTTATCTCCGCAGCCCATACTATCCTTAGCGATGCCTACAACGAGCAGGTAAAGGTAGACGATCTGATCGATACCGCTCAGTCCAAGGTCTATGAGGCTACTCAGAGTTCGGACCGTAAGAATGTCCAGGCTATCGGCTCGGTTATCAACCAGGCCCTCGACAGAATTCAGCAGCTCCAGAGCGTTGAAGGACTCAGCGGCGTCCCTTCGGGCTTCGCCACCCTCGACAGAATTACCAACGGCTGGCAGGCATCGGACCTCATCATCCTTGCCGCACGTCCGTCGGTCGGTAAGACTGCCTTCTCGCTTAACCTGGCCCGCAATGCCGCGGTAGACCACAATATTCCGGTCGCATTCTTCTCCCTGGAAATGTCTTCGCTCCAGCTCGCGATGCGTCTTATGACCTCCGAGTCGGGCCTCAGCGCAGACAAGATAAAGGGCGGAATCAAGCTCCAGAACGACGAATGGAACCTTCTCGAGCAGTCGCTCAAGAAGCTTTCGAGCGCTCCGCTCTATGTCGACGAGACCCCTGGTCTTCCGATCATGGAGTTCCGCAGCAAGGTAAAGAACCTCGTAAAGCAGAAAAAGGTCAGGCTGGTGATAGTAGACTACCTGCAGCTTATGCAGGGCCCGATCGAGCTTAAGGGTGTCCGTGAACAGGAAGTTGCGGCTATTTCGCGTATGCTTAAAGCGACCGCGAAGGAACTCAATATCCCTATCATCGCCCTTTCGCAGCTTTCGCGTCAGGCCGTCCAGAGACAGGGTGGCGGCGGAAAGCCGGTCCTTTCGGACCTTCGCGAATCCGGCAGTATCGAGCAGGATGCCGATATGGTCATCTTCATCCACAGACCTGATTTCGTAGGTCTGTCTGAGAGCGAGGGAGACCGCGAAAAGACCCAGATCATCATTGCAAAACACCGTAATGGCGAAACCCGCGACATAGACATGCTCTTCAAGTCTGAAAGAGTAAAGTTTGTCGAGGTCTCGGATACTCTCTATGCAGATACCCCCGAGTATGAGTCGGGAATGAATTCGCGCGATTACGTTGAACCCGAAGAAAGATGGTAAAGAAAGAAGAGGAAATACTCCATTCCGGCCGTATCGTCGATATGACCACTCAGACTATCTTGGTAGAGATTATCTCCGAGTCTGCCTGTGCCTCATGCCATGCAGCATCGCTCTGCAGCATGTCGGAGTCCAAGACCAAGATAGTTGAGGTCCCCGCCCAGCTGGGATATGAGCCCGGCGAGGAAGTGTGGGTGATAATGAAGAAGTCGATGGGAATCAAGGCGGTGACGCTGGGATATGTATTCCCGCTCGCAATACTGGTCGGAGTGTTGATGGGGTGCCTGGTCTCGGGAGCCAATGAGATTACATCCGGTCTTCTCGCAATCGGTGCCGTCGCAGTCTATTATATAGTTCTCTGGCTGCGCCGTGATAAACTCAGAAACGAATATACTTTTTACATAAAAAAGAAATGACAGGAATCATCTGGACAATAGCGGTTCTGGCCGGTCTTGGACTGATTCTCGCCCTGCTGCTTTTCCTGCTGGCGAAGAAGTTCAAGGTTGAGGAGGATCCGCGTATCGACGAGGTGGAGAAGGTGATGCCGGGCGCCAACTGCGGCGGCTGCGGCTTCGCCGGTTGCCGCGCTTTCGCCGATTCCGCCGTGAAGGCCCCGAATCTGGACAATCATTACTGCCCGGTCGGAGGAAACGACGTGATGAAGCAGGTAGCCGCCATCCTCGGCTATGAGGTCAAAGAAAAAGCTCCTGAGGTAGCGGTAGTAAGGTGTAACGGAACCTGCGCCAACCGCCCCAGGACAAATACCTACGACGGAGTACAGTCGTGTAAGGTGAAGGCCGCGCTGTATGCCGGCGACACCGCCTGCGGCTTCGGCTGCCTCGGTTGCGGCGATTGCGCGGCCGCTTGCCAGTTCGGAGCCCTTTCGATGGACCCCGAAACGGGACTCCCCGTGGTTGATGAGCAGAAGTGTACGGCCTGCGGCGCATGCGTCAAGGCCTGCCCTAAGTCTATCATCGAACTAAGGCCGAAGGGACCTCGCGGAATGAAGGTATTTGTCAGTTGCGTAAACAAAGATAAAGGCCCTGTAGCGAAGAAAGCCTGCGCGGCCGCCTGTATCGGTTGCGGCATCTGCGCGAAGACCTGTACCCACGACGCAATAGTAGTCGAGGGCAACGTCGCCTACATAGACTCGTCCAAGTGTAAGCTCTGCCGCGAGTGTGAGGCTATGTGTCCTACCGGTTCTATCATAGGACTCAATTTCCCCAAGCCTCTCGACAAAGAGACTATTAAAGCCCGCATCGCAGAGCGTAACAAGAAGGCAAAGGAGGTAGCAAATGCGTAAACTTACATTCAGCATCGGCGGAGTCCATCCGGACGACGCGAAGATCTCGAAAGACTGCAAGATCGAGGTCCTTCCTCTGCCCCAGACAGTATATGTCTCCGTAGCTCAGCATCTTGGAGCCCCGGCAGTACCGGTCGTCGCAGTCGGCGATAAGGTCAAGGTTGGCCAGGTAATAGCCGAGCCTGGCGGATTCATTTCCGCTTTCGTCCATTCCCCCGTCTCCGGAACGGTTAAGTCGATCGCCCCGCGCGCGGATCTGGCCGGAAAGCCGGTAACCCACATCGAAATCGCGGTCGAAGGAGACGAATGGGCCGAAGGAATCGACCTCACGGACACCCTCGTTACCGAGATCCCGACCGATAAAGCCGCAACGCTCGAAAAGATCAAGCAGTGTGGCGTCGTGGGCCTTGGAGGCGCTACCTTCCCGACCCATGTAAAACTCAATCCCGCCCCCGGCAGTAAGGCCGAATGCCTGATTATCAACGGCGCGGAATGTGAGCCTTACCTTACTAGCGACTACCGCATCATGCTCGAGCGCACGAAAGAGATTATAGTCGGCGCCGCGATCATGCAGCAGGTGCTCGGCGGGTGTAAGTGTGTCATCGGAATCGAAGAGAACAAGCCCGAGGCAATCAGGGCAATGAACAAGGCCCTGTCCGAGCTCCCGTACGACAATATCAAGGTCCAGCCGCTTAAGAAACGCTACCCTCAGGGCGGCGAGAAGCAGCTCATAGACGCCGTCATGAAGCGTCAGGTGGGCTCCGGCGGCCTTCCTATCAGCGTAGGTGCCGTCGTCCAGAACACAGCGACTTCGCTGGCCGTATATGAGGCCGTTCAGAAGAACAAGCCCCTTATCACGAACGTTCTTACCGTCACTGGCGACTGCCTCCCGGTCGGCAAGCAGCACAACTACCTCTTCCGCATCGGTATTCCGCTCAGCTTCATCGCCGAGCAGGCCGGCGGAGTGCCCGAGGGCGCCGCGAAACTTATCAGCGGCGGCCCCATGATGGGACGTGCGATCTCGAACCTTGACGCGACTACCGTGAAGGGCTCGTCCTCGATCCTTTATCTTAGCGAGAAAGCTACGAAGCGCGCCCCCGAATCGAACTGTATCAGGTGTGGGCGCTGCGCAGAAGCCTGCCCGATGGGCCTGGAGCCGTTCCTGCTGAGGCGTCTTACCCTCGCGGGCGATCTCGAAGGCCTTGAAGCAAACGCAATGCAGGACTGCATCGAGTGCGGCTGCTGTCTCTACAGCTGCCCGGCGAACATCCCGCTTCTCGACCTCCTGCGTCAATCGAAGAACCAGGTACTGGGCGCTATCAGAGCCCGGGCAGCTGCAGCCAAGGCAGCCGCTTCAAGCCGCTAAAAAATAGAAGACCATGGCCAAGAATATGTTAATTTCACCTTCACCCCACATCCACGCCGCAGTGAGCACCCGCTCGCTGATGCTCGATGTGGTGATCGCCCTTCTTCCGGCGACTGTGGTGGCCGTACTTTTCTACGGCTGGAGCGAGCTTTTGGTGCTCGCAGTGAGCATCGCTTCGTGTGTGTTGCTCGAGTGGGCGGTGACCCGCTTCCTGATGAAGAAGCCCTCGACTGTTGGCGATCTGTCTGCAGTCGTCACCGGCCTGCTGCTGGCTCTCAACCTTCCCGTCACTACCCCCTGGTGGGTGGTGCTGATCGGTGCAATAGTCGCTATCGGAGTGGCGAAGATGAGTTTCGGCGGTCTCGGCCAGAACGTGTTCAACCCCGCTATTACAGCGCGTGTGTTCCTTCTGGTCTCGTTCCCGGCCCAGATGACCGATTGGACTGTCCCCGCCGGATTCATCCATTCAACCGACGCCGTTTCGGGCGCAACCCTTCTCGGCCGCTATGCCGAGGGCGGAATGGATGCTATCGCAGGTACGGATTATCTCCATACCCTTTTCCTGAATATCGGCGGATCGGCCGGTGAGA
>ONOI01000050.1 GCA_900319375.1 uncultured Bacteroidales bacterium
ACCTACTATTCCATCGAGAGACAGACCCCAGATCACCATTATACCCGCTGAGATAAGTGTCGCGAGTGTAATAATAGCATCGAAGGTAGCATCCGAACCTGAAGCGATCAGAGCGTCGCTCTTGAGCTTTTTGCCCTGGCTTTTTACATACCAGCCGAGAAGAAGCTTAACGACGATAGCTACTATGATAACTATCAGAGTAACAGTAGTATAGCTCGGCTCGGTTGGAGTAATTATTTTCTTTATCGACTCGATCAGGGAGGTGACGCCCGCGATGATGACTATAACAGCGATGATGATGGCGCTGAAGTACTCGACACGGCCGTGGCCGTAGGGATGTTCGCGGTCGGCAGGACGCTGGGAGAGCTTGGTCCCGATGATGGTGATGACGCTGGAGAGCGCGTCGCTCAGATTATTGACGGCATCCATCACGATAGCGATACTGCTCGAGAGTACGCCCACGAGGGCCTTGAAACCAGCCAGCAGGACATTTGTAGCTATTCCTACTACACTTGTCCTGATAATCTGAGAACTGCGATCCATAACTAAATAGTCTTAATGTAGCACCTGCGGCGCATATAGAACTGAGGATTGTACGGGGTGAAGAGATTCATCACCTTGTAGTTATCCTCCAGCTGAGGGTTGTTGATCATGATTTTCACGCCTCTCTTGATGCAGCCTTTGTGGATGAATCTGAACATGGGAGCGAAGGCGCCCTTGTTCTGATAATCGGGGTGAACTCCTATCATCAGGGCCTCCAGGACCTCGTTCTTACCCTTGAGGGCGCGAAGCAGAGGAATCCATCCGAAAGGAAGTATCTTTCCGCCGTTTTTCTGGAAAGCCTTTGAGGGAGAAGGGACGCATACCGCAAAGCCCGCGATCTCGTCCTTTTCGTCTACAAGGATACACAGGAAATCCGGATCCATAAGGGAGCCGAAGGACTTCAGAAGAGTCTGTATCTGTCCGTCTGTCAGCGGAGTAAACTCGTAAAGAGGGGCGAATGTAGTGTTGTAGGAGTGGAACAGTTTCATTCCGTAGCGCTCCACCATTTCCTTGCCGCTGAGGCCGGTAACGCAACGGAGCCCGTAACGCTCTTCGACCATATCCGCAGCCCTGTAGAGTTTTTCTACCGCTTCGGGTATCTCTACATAGCGCTGGATCCAGTCAATATCCTTCTTGAAGCCTACCTGCTCGAGCAGCGGTCCGTAGTAGTCGTAATTATAAATAGTAGTGAAAGGAGCGATCCTGTCGAATCCCTCGACAAGAAGGCCTTCCTTATCCATGTCCGAGAATCCCAGAGGGCCTACGATCTCTGTCAATCCCTGCGCCTTTCCCCACTCTGCGACAGCATCTATCAGAGCACGGACTACGTCTATATCATTAATGAAGTCTATCCATCCGAAACGCACCTGATTCTTATGCCAGTGGGCGTTAGCCTTAGTATTTACGATACCGGTAACGCGGCCTACTATCTCGCCTTTGTCGTTGTAAGCGAGAAAACTCTGGGCATTACAGAACTGGAAAGCGTCATTTCCCTCGGGACAGAGGGTATCTACGTCGTCGGATTCGATGCAGGGAACGTAATATGGATCCCCTTTATATAACTGGTTCTGCCAGTGGACATAGTCCTTAAGCTGCTTTCTGGTAGTAACCTCAACGATAGTCGGTTTCATATCAACTTGTTCTAGTACAGCCGACAAATTTCAACAAATTTCGTAAATTTGACAAATGTTACGCGAAGAAACTGTATTCGGGCCCATCAAGAGCCGCCGCCTGGGAAACTCCCTCGGCATCAATCTCCTGCCTACCAAAGGCAAATTCTGCAACTTCGACTGCACTATGTGCGGCGACGTCTGCCCCACCGGCGCGATCCGATTCCATCACCTTCTCGGGAGATGGCGAACCTACCCTCAACCCCGAATTCCCGCGTATCATCGAGGACACCCTCCGCCTTCGCGACGCCTTCTGCCCGGGCGCGAAAGTCAGCGTCCTTTCGAACGCCACCCGTGTCCACGTTCCCGAAATCCTGGCCGCCCTTCGCAAGGTCGACAACCCGATCATGAAAATCGACGCCCCAACGGACGAGCTTGCCGCGCTGATCAATCACCCCGCCCCCGGCTACAGCGTCTCGCGCGTCGTCGAAGCGCTCGAAAAGTTCGAAGGGAATTTCGTGCTCCAGACCATGTTCCTGCGCGCCCCCGGGTTCGACAGCGGCGCCCCGCAGGTCGTGGGGCCATGGATGGAAATAGTCCGCCGGCTCAGACCGCGCGAGGTGATGGTCTATACGATCGACCGTCCTACCCCCGCGAGCGAGCTGGAGCCCTACACTCAGTCAGAACTTCAGGCTCTGGTCGCACCGCTCGTAGAGGAAGGCTTCAAAATCCAGGTCAGAGGGAAATAGCTTTTCCCAGGCGCAACGTGAGGCCCAGCGTGGCTATCACCCCTCTCAGAGGGGGCGATGGGAGCAAAAAAGGCCTAAAACGTGCCTATCACCCCTTGCGATGGGGGCGATGGCCACGCCGTCATTTCACTTTCACAAAATAATCGAGAGTCTACGCTTTAATATAGCCTGGAATTGCTATCTTTGAATAGCCGATTAACCGGCGAACTATAACTATGAGAAACTTTTATCTAATTACCACTGAACACCTCGAGGAGGCGTTGTGGTTTCGGGATGAAGAAGACTTTACTGTCGGAATGAATCATGTGGCAATTGAAGCATATCGCCACAAATGCATCGCGATTTTGTTTTTCATCCTTATGTCAAACCACGTTCATTTTATCATTTTCGGGGAACGTGAGGAAGTTGAGACATTCATCAATGACTTCAAGTGTAGGTATTCACACTATTTCACTTTGAAGTATGGGATTAATAATCTTCTGCTGGAGAATGAAATAGACATCCAAGTCATTGATTTGAATGACGAGGGTCTCGAATGGGCCGGAGCTTACGTCATAATGAACTGTGTTGCCGCAAACATCTGTTCGCACCCAAGCCAATATAAGTGGGGTTCTGGAAACATTATCTTCAATCCTTCACTGCCGACTGGCAGGCCCTTGGCGGATTTTTCAAAGAGAGAACTCCGGAGGATGCTCCACTCGAAAACCGACTTTCTACCCAAGATGTGGAAAATAGGAGGAGATGGGTTTATTCTTCCGCAGAATTATATAAACATCTCAGAACTTGAACGATTGTATAGAAAAGTATCTCGTCTGAATTTCTTCCTGAACAATTCCTCAAAAGCAAAGAAGCGTCTTAATGCTGATGAAAAATACCCGGCCTTTAAAGATCAGGTCGTTCTGTACGCCCTTCCTGATTTACTCAGAAGTCTTTTTGGAAAAATGGCATTCAGTGAGTTACAGGTTGCAGAGAAGGTAGAGTGTCTTCGCCAAATAAGATTCCGTTTCTCTTCCGACATCACTCAAGCAGCACGTGTTTGCGGTATATCCTATGAAGAAGCCGCAAAATTAATAGATGGGGTGTAAATCGTTTTAGCGCGCCCAATTAGATATGTTGTTGGCAATCGTAGCGTGGCTATCACCCCTCGCGAAGGGGGCGATGGGAGCAAAAAAGGCCTAAAACGTGGCTATCATCCCTCGCGATAGGGGCGATGGCCACGCCACGGGCTTGCGAAGAGGATGCAAAGAGATGATGGGGACGATGGCCACGCCACGGCCAAGCCAGATATGGCACAGTGACGGTACAACCTCGCGAAGGCTAGGTGGTGGCTATAAACGCTCTGTTTTCGCGACCGTCGACGCAGATCCTCAGCGCTTCCGGGAGCCGGACGTGGCGCAGGTAGGCCGTTTCCTCGACCGCCGGAAGCGCGTCGAGCGCGTCGAAGTCCAGCAGGTCGGTATCAGGGCGACCAAACGGGTCTACGTTGATATAGCCGACGTTGAACGAAGTCAGATTCTGGAAGAAATGGGTTCCCTGGCTCGGATCGATGCGGAATTTTTCAAGGCAACACTCTACCAGGACCCGCGCTTCGGAGATATCGCTCCATTTCACGGGAACTCCGAGAGTATCGATAGAAGTACCCCAGCGGCCGAAACCGACGAGAACAAAGCCCCGCTTCTCCTGCTGCATGCGGGCGTTGATCTCGGTAATTTCGGCCGCGATCTCGCGCGTCTTGAGCGTGTCGAACGCCTCGCGGCGAAGGTAGACTATGTCTTCTACCCCGCTGATCCAGCCGGTGCCGAGGGCGTTCGAGCTGCGCAGCCACGCGCGAGACTGGTCGACCTTGGACCAGTCCACCTCCGAATAGCGGCTGTCTGTAGATATGGGCCTGATTTGCAGGACGTTGAAAACGGCCGGCGAGGCCTCGAGGTTAGCGGCAAATTCTATCTCCACGTCGCACTTCATCTCCTCGCGGGCGATATCCAGCAGGCGGGTGATAATCTTCGCGAGCGGGAACATGCCGTATTTCAGGACTGAAGCGAACGTAATAAACTTCGGGCCCTCGGGGAAGGTCGAATCGACAATTCGCATATTCTCCCTGTCCCATGTCGAGCCGACCTTCGCGAACGAAGCGAACTTCGGACATTCGGCCAGCGGAATACGGACCAGGTTCACGGCATCGTCTACCGAAGTCTTGAAACGGTCCGGCTGCAGGCTCAGGGCGAGCATCGACTTCTGAGTATCTGAGACCGTGTTTTCGGGGGTCGAAATCTGAAGCACCTTCTTCGGCTGGCGGGGCGAGAACCTGAGGACCTGTTCGCCATCTACCACGGCCTTTCCAAGACCATAGGCAATCTTCACTATACCATCATCCGAGCGTTCGCTACCCACCGGATAGAAATTTACCGAACGGGCCACGCCGGAAATTGTCGGGAAATAATAACCGTCCTGTTCGGAACCGCAGATTTCCTGGATAACGATACCCATCTTCTCCTCGGAAATCACGTTCGCTGCCGCGGTAATATAGCGGCGCGAAGAAGCGAAATAGACAGAGGCGTAGACGCTCTTGATAGCCTTAGTAAGAAGCCTTAACTGCTGGTCTTCGTTCTCCGTATGAGGGATCATGTAAGTTGAATAGACTCCCGCAAACGGCTGATAATAAGAGTCTTCCAGCTTCGAGCTCGAACGGATCGCAAGGGGTTTGGAAGAGTTGTGGATAAATATCTTCAGGGCCTGGATAAGATCGTAAGGAAGACGCGAAGCCACAAACTCAGAGAGTATCTCCTCGTCTGAAAGATCGGAGTTGATAACATACTGAAGACCATTGTCGATGATGAACTTCTCGAAGTAGTCCGTCATCACTACAAGTGTCTTCGGGACCAGCATCCTTACTCCTTCGAACTCGTTGTAGAGATTGTATTTCTGGAGGATGTGGTTAAGGAAGGCGAGGCCGCGGGCCTTTCCGCCCAGCGAGCCCTCGCCGAGGCTGGCGAACCAGATAGTATCGTTGTAGGTCTCGGGATTGAACTTAGCTACTACACCCAGACCCTGGGCGATACGGAAATCATGGACCAGGTCCACTACCTTCTTACGGTTTTCCTCTATCGAGGCGAAGCCCTCGACGGTAAAGCCACGGACTACCTGTCCGATCTGGAACAAACCACGGGCGAAAAGCCACTTCGAAAGGTAGTTGGAAGCCGAGAAGACATGGAAGTACTCAGCCGGAACCGTCCTCATAACCTGCTCAAATTCAGCAAGGTCGTGGGCCCTGGCTATCTCTGCGCCGGTTTCGGGATCGGTAACTACAAAATCGCCGAAACCAAAATGCTTTCCTATATACTCCTCAAGCTCGTAGGTAAGGGTCTTCGAAGATTTCTGGATAAAGCCAACATTCAGCGATTCCGCTACCTTTCTGATACTCTCCTGAGAGGACTGCATCAGGAAAGGCATCTTAGGATTGTCGCTGCGAATATGCTTGCAGAGATCAACTCCGGCATCCAGTTTCTCGTCTTTCGAGATATCGCCTTTGTGGACTACGAAACCTACATCGGAGATAACTCCCAGAAGGTTTTTCTTGTACTTCTCGTAAAGGGACACCGCTTCGTCGTAGTTCGTAGCCAGAAGGATCTTCGGGCGGGCACGCTTACGGGCCATCTTCTGCTGCTCGTTGAGAGCGTCGCGAACGGCCGAAGCATTCTGATGCAGTACTATATTATATAGAGCCGGCAGATAAGTCGAATAGTAGCGGATAGAGTCTTCGACCAGAAGGATAGCCTGAACACCGTAGCTCAGGATATCGTGGTCTGCATTCATCGCATCCTCAATCAGCTTGATGATGGCGATTATAACGTCTGTAGAGTTATTCCAGCAAAAGACGTGGTCTATGCAAGATGTGTCGGCCTCTGAAATCTTTCTGAATATCTCCTTCGCGTAGCCGCAGAGAAGTACGACAGGCATCTCGGGGCTGCAGGCCTTCGCTTTATGGGAGAAAGCAAAGACATCCAGTTCGCCTACATTATACATAGTGATGGCGAGGTCGAACTTCTCCCCTGCTTCCAGAAGCTGAAGCGCCTGGACGGTTGTCTCCACTCGGATAATAGCCGGAGGGTTACTCAGGTTGAGTTCCAGGTAGTCTGCCGCGATGAGCGACTCGATATGTCCGTCTTCCTCCAGCGAATAGCTGTCGTAGTTGTTGCAGATAAGCAGGATCCTTCTGATCCTTCGCTTCATTAGTGTCGTGTAATCTTGCATACCTTACAAATTTACGTGCAAGTCGAGAGAAAAGCAAATGGGATTTGCTTTTCCGAGGCGCAGCCGTAAATAGCCACGAAGTGGGAATATAGGTATTGTGGATAAAAAGTTGATTATTTTGAAAAAAATTTTTTGCGTTTTCAAGTTCTAGGACTACCTTTGTGAAAGGTTAGAATTTTATGTCTTTCACAGAAGAAAAAATCATCCTGGAAGGTCTCACTTTCGATGATGTCCTTCTTGTGCCTGCCTTCTCGGAGGTTGTTCCGAAGCAGGTTACCCTCAACAGCCGCTTTACAAGAAGTATTTCGCTCGACATTCCAATTGTGTCCGCCGCGATGGACACAGTCACTGAAGCGCCGATGGCCCGGGCTCTCGCAAGAGAAGGAGGCATCGGCGTTATTCATAAAAATATGTCGATAGAAGCGCAGGCAGCGCAGGTCGCCGAGGTAAAAGCCGACGGTCTGAAAGTCGCCGCCGGGGTGGGTATCACCCTCGATTCGCTGGACAGGGTAGGCGCTCTGAAAGAGGCGGGGGCAGACGCCGTGGTGCTTGATTCGGCCCATGGCCACTCCCGCAACGTAGTCGAGCTGCTCCGCAAGATCAAGGAAACCTTCAAGGGAATCGATGTAGTCGTCGGAAATATCGCTACCGCCGACGCGGCCAGGCTGCTGATTGACAATGGAGCCGACGCGATCAAGGTCGGTATCGGCCCCGGTTCGATCTGCACCACCCGCATCGTCGCGGGAGTGGGTGTGCCGCAGCTTAGCGCCATCTTCGATTGCGCGAAAGCGGCCCTCGGCTCGGGCGTCGCCGTCATCGCAGACGGAGGCCTGCGCTACTCCGGCGATATCGTCAAGGCCCTCGCCGCCGGCGCAGACTGCGTCATGTGCGGCTCCATGTTCGCTGGAACCGAAGAGACCCCGGGCGAGATTATCGAAGACGAAGGAAAGCTGTACAAAACCTACCGAGGGATGGGCTCGCTGGACGCAATGAAGGCCGGCTCGTCTGACCGCTACTTCCAGTCCGGAGCCCGTAAGCTGGTCCCCGAAGGAATCGTAGGCCGCGTAGCCTACAAAGGAACTGTTGGCGATATCATTTTCCAAATCTGCGGAGGAATCCGCTCCGGAATGGGCTACTGCGGCGCACCGGATCTCGAGACCCTCAAGCAGGCTAAGTTCGTAAAGATCACCGCGAGCGGAATGGCAGAGAGCCACCCGCACGACATTACAATTACGAAAAAAGCACCTAATTACAACAAATAAGTAGTGTATTGTTATGCAGACAGATGTTCGACCCGAGTCAATGGCTAGAATCACCAATGAAACTCTGGCCAAGGCGTTCATTGACGAACAGATCGAAGCTCTGAGAGCCCAGATCGGTTCAAGCAAGGTACTCCTCGCCCTTTCGGGCGGAGTCGATTCTTCCGTAACAGCAGCGTTCCTTATCAAGGCAATTGGTAAGAACCTTGTCTGTGTCCACGTAAACCACGGTCTTCTCCGTAAGGGTGAGCCCGAGCAGGTAATCAAGGTTTTCCGCGATGAGCTCGGCGCAGAACTTATCTATGTCGATGCAGTGGACCGTTTCCTCGACAAACTCGCCGGAGTAAGCGAGCCCGAGCAGAAGCGCCACATCATCGGCAAGGAGTTCATCGAAGTCTTCGCCGAAGAAGCCGCTAAGCTGGACGGAATCAAGTTCCTCGCCCAGGGAACTATCTACCCTGATATCCTCGAGAGCAAGGACGGAATCAAGGCCCACCACAACGTAGGCGGTCTTCCCCCGGAGCTCAACTTCGAGCTCGTAGAGCCTATCAAGCTCCTCTACAAGGATGAGGTCAGAATAGTCGGCAAGGCTCTCGGCCTTCCGGACAACATGGTCTACCGTCAGCCGTTCCCGGGCCCCGGCCTCGGAGTCCGCTGCACTGGCGCCATCACCCGCGACCGTCTCGAGGCTCTTCGCGAGTCCGACGCTATCCTTCGCGAGGAATTCGCGAAGAACGGTCTGGCAGACAAGGTATGGCAGTTCTTCACCATCGTCCCGGACTACAGATCTACCGGCATCAAGGACGGAAAGCGCAGCTATGAGTGGCCCGCAGTTATCCGTGCAGTCAACACACGCGACGCCGTAACCGCTACCGTCCCGGAGATCCCGTTCTCCCTTCTCCAACACATCACCGCCAGGATTACAGCTGAGGTCCCTGGCATCAACCGTGTACTCTTCGACCTCACACCGAAACCTACCGGTACAATTGAGTGGGAATAAAAACTAAAATCTAACCTTATTAAAATATTATGGCAAAAGTTCAGACCAACGAAGCAGTTTACGATGCCCGCGTTCTAGGCAAGGGCAGGATGGCGGTCCTCGGAGCCCAGCACCTCTTCGCAATGTTCGGCGCTACGGTTCTCGTTCCCGTCATCACAGGACTCTCCATCTCCGCAACGCTCCTCTTCGCAGGAGTCGGTACCCTCCTCTTCCACGCTCTTACGAAGTTTAAGGTTCCGGCCTTCCTCGGATCGAGCTTCGCTTTCCTCGGAGGCTATGCAGCCGTCACCCAGATGGGCGCAGAGCAGGGTCTTTCCCTCGCTCAGTCCCTCCCCTACGCCTGCATCGGAGTCGCAACCGCCGGCCTTATGTACTTCGTACTCGCAGGCCTGTTCAAGCTCTTCGGACCTCAGCGCGTGATGAAGTTCTTCCCTCCCATCGTCACCGGCCCGATCATCATCGCCATCGGCCTCATCCTCTCCGGTTCTGCAATCAACAACTGCAGCCAGAACTGGTGGATCGCCCTTCTCGCGATCGTGATCATCATCGTCGCCAACATCTGGGGTAAGAACATGGTCAAGATCGTCCCGATCCTCCTTGGCGTTCTCGGTTCGTATCTCGTTGCCGCATGCTTCGGCCTGGTAGACTGGAGCGGCGTTCGCGAGGCCGCATGGGTTGGCCTGCCCTTCAAGATGCAGGACACTGCCTTCGCAGTCTTCGCCAACCCGAACTGGGGCCTCGTAGTAGCCGCGATCATCGCTATCCTCCCGATTTCGCTCGCGACCATGGTCGAGCACATCGGCGACATGTGCGCTATCTCCTCGACTACCGGTATCAACTATCTTGAGGATCCGGGTCTGCATCGCACCCTCATGGGCGACGGTCTTGCTACCATCCTCGCTTCGCTGTTCGGTGCCCCCGCCAACACCACCTATGGTGAGAACACCGGCGTTCTGAACATCACCCGCGTCTTCGATCCGCGCGTGATCCGCATCGCCGCTATCTTCGCGATCGTCCTCGCTTTCTGCCCGAAGTTCGCTGCCGTCATCGCCGCGATGCCTGCTGCAACTATTGGCGGCGTCTCGCTGGTCCTCTACGGTATGATCTCCGCAGTTGGTGTACGCAACGTCGTTGAGAACAAGGTCGACTTCAAGAAGAGCCGCAACGTTATCGTGATGGCCCTCATCCTCGTCCTCTCGATCGGTATCTCCTACAGCCAGGCAGGTTGCCTCGACCTCGGATTCACCAAGCTCTCCGGTCTTGCAGTCGGCGCTCTGGTAGGTATCATCCTGAACGCGATTCTCCCTGGTAAGGATTACGAGTTCGGTTCGAACCCCGAAGGAGACAAAGCCGTTGACTTTGAAGTTAATCCTTCACTTAGAAAATAGTTAACCTTTTATTTATAACCCGCCCCCGGGCTACGTCCCGGGGACACAAAACCCTTTTTACCTTATGAAAAAGTTCCTCTTTTTCGCCGCTGCGTCTTTCGCAGCACTCGCAGTAAACGTTAACGCTTCTGCTCAGACCAACCTTCAGATGTTCTATGACCTCGGCCGCGGTTATGCAACTACCACCCTCGAGGGCTTCTACGCAGACAACTGGGGAGACACTTTCTTCTTCATCGATCACTACTATGCAACCAAGGACGACCGTGAAACCCTCGGTGCAGGTACAGCTTTCAACGGAAGCTACTTCGAGATCGAGCGTAACCTCAACTTCTGGAAGGACTCTAAACTTGCTGACCTCAGCCTCCACGTAGAGTATGACGGAGCAACCTGGGGAGCAGGTGTCGCCTGCGTCGGTGTTAACTACTTCATGCACTCCGACGACTTCAAGAACATCTACAATGTCGCCATCATGTACGACCACCACATCGGCTACGGCAGCGCTTCCATCCCTGTCAAGCTCACCGGCGTATGGGGAATGCAGGACATCTTCGGCGTAGAGGGACTCCGCTTCAGCGGCTTCATCGATATCTGGGGACTCGACAGCTCATTCGATACCGACGGCAACATCCTCAACGGCACCGAGAAGGACACCAAGTTCTCCATCCTCTCTGAGCCTCAGATTTGGTACAACGTAGGCAAGTTCATCGGCGTTGACAACCTCAACCTCGGCGGCGAGGTCGAGCTCTCGGTCAACTTCGCAGGCAACTTCGGCTTCAAGTGCCTCCCTTGTATTGGTACAAAGTGGATCTTCTAGGAGGGCTTGAGCTATGAAACCCTTCTTTGAGAAACTATTCGGCTTCAACAGCGCCGAGCATAATGTCAGAACCGAGCTTCTCGCCGGTCTGACAACGTTCCTTACGATGGCCTACATTCTGGCCGTCAACCCCGGTATCTTCAGCGCTCTGAACATGCCCGGCGGATCGGTCTTCACCGCCACCGCTCTCGCAGCTATCGTAGGTACCCTCGTGATGGCACTCTACGCAAAGAAGCCTTTCGGACTCGCCCCCGGTATGGGTCTGAACGCCTTCTTCGTGTTCACCGTTTGCCTCGGAATGGGCCACACCTGGCAGTTCGCCCTTACGGCAGTTCTGCTCGAAGGTATCATCTTCATCATCCTGACTGTCACCAAGGTCCGTACATGGCTTATCAACGCCATTCCCGGAACCCTTAAGAAGGCAATCGGCGCAGGTATCGGTCTGTTCATCGCATTCATCGGCTTCCAGAACGCCGGCATCATCGTTGACAACGGCGCTACCCTCGTCAGCCTCGGCGATATCACCCACGGCAAGGCCCTCCTCGGCCTTATCGGTCTGTTCATCACCGCCGGTCTCGTGATGGCTAAGGTCCGCGGAGGCATCCTCTGGGGCATCCTCATCACCGCCGGTATCGGCCTTCTCATCAAGGACCCGGCGACAGGTGCAGCTATCACTACTCTTCCTACTAAGGTAGTCGCTCTGCCGGACAGCATCGAGCCTATCTTCTGCAAGTTCGAGTGGGGCCAGATCCTCAGCTGGGATATGCTGGCAGTAGTATTCACCTTCCTCTTCATCGATATGTTCGATACGATGGGTACCATCATCGGTGTCCACCAGGGTGCCGGCCTTACCACCAAGGGTGAGGACATCCCCGGTGTTGAGAAGATGTTCCTCGCAGACTCCATCGCAACTGTCGCCGGCGCCTGCTTCGGTACTTCTACTACCACTACTTATGTTGAGAGTGCTTCCGGAATCGGTGAAGGCGGCCGTACTGGTCTTACCGCTTTCTCAACCGCAGTGTGCTTCGCCCTTGCTCTCTTCCTCAGCCCTATCTTCCTCGCGATCCCCGGCGCAGCAACCGCTCCCGCCCTTATCATCGTGGGTGTAATGATGATGAGCTCCGTGAAGAGCATCCACTGGGAGGACTACTGCAGGGCCATCCCAGCATTCATCACCATCATCATGATGCCTCTCGCTTACAGTA
>ONOI01000028.1 GCA_900319375.1 uncultured Bacteroidales bacterium
CCCGGCTACGACTATCTCTATGGCGGACTCGGAGTCGAGTACTTCCCTTACTCAGACAACAAACTGCGTCTCCACGCCATCTGGTTCAGAGACAGCGACAATCACCACAACAACTTCCAGGTCGGTGTTACCTGGAGGTTTGATCTGATCAAAAGGTAATTAGATTTCTCCCTTAAGATTGACGGCCAGTTGGGCTTTCACCTCTGAATCCGAATATCCGGACCCCAGGAGGTGGAACAGTTTCGCCAGCATTGCTTCCGTAGTACTGTCGTAACCAGACACTACTCCGGCGTCCTTCATCTGCTTCCCGGTAGCGTAAAGGTCCATATCCACTGTCCCTGCAGGACACTGGGTAACATTGACCAGTATCTTCGAAGCGGCCGCCTCGCGGACAAGGTCGAGGAACCACGGAGCCGACGGAGCGTTCCCCGCGCCGTAAGTCTCGATTATGACAGCCCTGGTTTCGGGGCCCAAAAGGATATTGCTTACCACCTGCGGGGTAATTCCGGGGTGGATTTTAAGAATTGAAACGCGGGTATCCAGCCCGAGAGAGACAACCAGAGGAAGCCCGTTCCACTTACGGATTACCCTGTCGTTGTAACGGATATTGATACCTGTTTCTGCCAGAGGCTCGAGATTGGGCGAGCGAAAAGCCTCGAAACTCTCGGCATTTACTTTTGTAGTCCTGTTTCCCCTCATCAGAACTGAGCCGAAATAGATGGCGACTTCCGGAACGCGGGAACTGCCGTCAGGATTCTTGGCAGCAGCTATTTCTACCGCCGATACCAAATTCTCCTTTCCATCTGTACGGGGCGCACCTACCGGCAGCTGACTTCCCGTGAAGATGACCGGTTTCGAGAGGTTCTGGAGCATGAAACTCAGAGCCGAGGCCGAATAGGACATGGTATCTGTCCCGTGGAGAACTACGAACCCGTCGTACTTGTCGTAATTATCCCTGATAGTCACTGCCATCTTCTTCCACATCTCCGGATCTATGTCCGAGGAGTCGATAAGCGGGTCGAAGGAATACGAATCGATAGAGCCGGCAAATTTCTTCAGCTCGGGGACTTCTTCGAGTATCTGGGAAAAATCGAAGGGACGCAACGCCCCTACTACAGGATCGGTCTTCATTCCGATCGTCCCGCCGGTATAGATTATAAGTATCGAGGAGTTATTCATTTTCGACTTCCTTAAGGCCCATCTCGGCGGCCTTGACGCGCATAAACGCATCCGCCTGGGCAAAATCGTTTTCTATAATTCCGTCAAGGATAGCCTCTTTGACGGCTTCTTTCAGAATGCCTATCGTGTTACACGGCTCGAGGCCGTAAACCTTCATTACGTGTTCGCCAGTAATCGGGTTCTTGAAATTACGGATCTTATCCTTCTGATCGACCTCGACAAGTTTTCTCTCCACCAGCGAGAAATTCGCCTGAACCCGCGCTACCTTGGCCGGATTCTTCGAGGTCACGTCTGCCCGGCAGAGGATCATCAGATCGTCTACATCCTCGCCCGCATCGAAGAGCAGCCTGCGGACGGCGGAATCCGTCACGCCGTCGTCTACCAGCGCTATCGGGCGAAGGTGGAGCCAGACCAGCTTCTTGACGTATTTCATCGCGTCGATCGGAAGCTTGAGCCGCTCGAATATCCTGGGCACCATCCTGGAGCCGATAAGGTCATGGCCATGGAAGGTCCACCCGAGGGCGGGGTCGAAGCGCTTGGAGGCCGGCTTACCGATGTCGTGGAGCAAGGCGGCCCAGCGGAGCCAGAGCCTGGGCTCCGGACCGTCGGTCGCGGCTACGTTGTCCAGGACCATGAGCGTGTGGGAGAAATTCTCCTTATGGCCCTTGCCCTCCATCGTTTCCACGCCCTTTAGGGCACACAGCTCGGGCAGTATACGCTCGAGCAGGCCGGTCTTCTCCATCAGCTCGAAGGCCATCGACGGCCGGCGGGTCACCAGCATCTTGTTCAGCTCTTCGGTGATGCGTTCTACAGACAGGATCGAGAGCCGTTCGGCCATCCGTTTCATGGACTCGAGCGACTCGGGAACGATAGTAAAGGTCTGAGACGGGCTCGAGAGTTTAGTCGCGAAGCGAACGGCCCTTAGCATGCGCAGGGGGTCGTCGGAATAGGTAGTATCGGGATCCAGCGGGGTCCGGATGATTCCGGCCGCAAGGTCCTTGATTCCGCCGAAGGGATCGACCAGTTCGCCGAAGGAATCCGGCTGGAGCGAAAAGGCCATCGCATTGATCGTGAAGTCGCGCCTTTCCTGGTCGTCCTGAAGGGTTCCGTTTTCGACTATGGGTTTACGGGATTCGCGCCTGTATGATTCCTTTCGCGCACCGACGAATTCGATTTCATCGCCCTGGTAATGGAGCATCGCGGTGCCGAAATTCTTGAAATAGGAAACGTATGAATGGGTTTTCTCGCCTACAGCGCGGGCGAAGTCTATTCCGCTGCCTTCGACTACAATGTCTATGTCTGAGGAAGGGCGGCCGAGGAAGCAGTCTCTTACATACCCGCCGATAACGAAGGCCCTCACTCCCCTCTCGGCGGCGACTTCGCTGACGAGACGGAAGATCTTGCGGTCAAGGTATTGAGGGACTATTGTCGGCATAGCATTTCTTCAAAGGTTGGCACTGAGTCAAGGGGGACGAAGCTCTCTCCTTTCCGGCCGTAAAGATAGGTATTATTTCCGTTTGTAAGGAAAATGAACTTGACGTCGAGGACGGCATTGTAGCGCATGGCCTGACGGACTACTTTTTCGTCTATCTTTACCTCGGGGCGCTTGCATTCCACTACTGCCAGCGGAGAGCCGGAGCGGGAAAATACGACTATGTCTGCCCTGTAGGGCTTATTGCCGAATTCGAAGGACACTTCGCTTCCCATCATATGGAGCGGGACCTTGAAAGAATCGCGGAGAACTCCTATGAACCACTGACGCACTTGCTCTTCCGGAGTAAGCGCGACGTTTTTACGCCTGAGGGGGTCCCATATCTGGTGGTTCATACGCACAAATTTAATCCTTTTTTGTTATATTTGTGTGTTACCACTATGCACAAAACGGAGTTCCACGGCAGCGCGCTGTCTTTCGAAGATCAGATACGGCTTCTAAGGAGCCAGGGTCTCGAGATCAAAGACGAGAAAAAAGCCCTAAGGGTCCTTCAGAACGTCAGTTATTCGCGCTTGAAGAGTTATCTGGTCCCCCTTATGGAGGACAGGGTATCTCACCGTTTCCGCCCCGGAGCCTCGATGGACGACGCCTACGCCCTCTACGGCTTCGACAGACGCCTTCGCGAGCTCATCTTCCATGAGATGGAAAAGATCGAAATTTCGATCAGGGCCCGGATGGGCTACGTCTCCTCCGGGAGCGATTCCGGATACTGGTACATGAACCCGGACTATTTCCGCAGCAAGGGCGAACACCGCGAACTTATGAGACATCTCATCTCAGAAGTCCAGCGTTCAGACAACGACGCGATAAAGCGTTTCTACGAGAAGTATTCCAACCCTCTTCCTCCCTGCTGGCTCGCTCTGGAAGCAACCTCGATGGGGACTCTGGCCAGCATCTTCGCCGCCATGAAGCCCGGGATACTCAGGATAAAGATAGCAGGCCACTACGGAGTGTCCGACAGCGTTTTCTGTTCCTGGCTCCATCATCTGGTCTACATCCGGAATATGTGTGCACACCACAACCGCCTCTGGAACAAGACTCTGAGTGTCCCCGCCCTTATTCCTGATACCTATCGGGACATTTTCCCCGAGCAGCAGCCGGATGCCCAGAACCATGTCTACCTGACTCTCTGTGTAATCAAATACCTTCAGAATACCGTCAAGCCTACCAATTCCTTCGCCCAGCGCCTGAAGGCCCTTATCCATAATTCCCCGGTGGTGGATACAGCCCTGATGGGCTTTCCAGCCGGATGGGAAGACGATCCTTTCTGGAAATGACGGATCCGATAAAAAAATACCTGCTTTATGTAGGCGGAGTGAAACGCTATTCATCCCGCACTCAGGCCCTGTATAAGGAGATACTGGAGGAATTCGCAGCATTCACAGAACCGGAAGACATAGTCCGCTCGCTCAACACCTCCATCCTTCGCAGCTACGAAGTCTGGCTGCTGGACGAAAAGAAACTCGGCGCCAGGACGGTAGGCCTTCGCCTGAGCGTCCTGAGCGGCTTCAGCCGCTGGCTCGTGGGCCAGGGCGAGCTGGGTTCGAACCCGGTAAGGACTCTCCCCCGGCCGAAGGTCGAAAAGCGCCTGCCCGTCTTTTACCGGGAAGAGAACATGGACGAGTACTTCGAGAAGACTGCCCTCTACGGGAGCGACGAAGTACTGCGGCTCTTCAGCGGAAAGCCCGGCGACAAAGGCGACGCACAGCTGTATGACAACATCCTCAAACGCCTGATCATCAGCCTCTTATACAGCACCGGGATCCGCCGTTCAGAACTGATAGGCCTAAGCAGAAACTCGTACGATCTGCGCCGCAAGGTCATCCGTGTACTGGGAAAGGGAGACAAGATGAGAGAAATACCTCTTACCGGGACAATTTGTGAGGAGATTTTGCTATATTTACGTGCGGTTGACAAGATGTGTATAGAGGTAGGCGGAGCGGACTTTCCCCTGCTTGTTACAAGAGCCGGCGGAAGGCTGTATCCAGTCTTTGTAGACAGGGCCGTGAAAGAGGAACTCGGAACAGTTCCGGAGATTACTTCGCGTAAATCGCCCCACGTCCTGAGGCATACCCTCGCGACCGAGCTGCTGGATGAAGGGACAGACCTCAACAGCATCAAGGAACTGCTGGGACACTCCTCGCTTGCCGCGACCCAGGTCTATACACACAACTCAATTGAAAAACTTAAAAAAGTGTATAACAACGCCCATCCGAGGGCCGCGAAGAAATAGCCGATGCCCGTACTCAAGAAAATAGTAGTGAGGAACTGGAGGAATATAGACCTCCAGGAACTGGAGTTTTCCCCAAACCTCAACTGTCTTAGCGGAGGAAACGGCGAAGGAAAGACTAATCTGCTTGATGCGGTGTACTATCTTTCTATGACAAAAAGCGCCTTCGGAGCCTCGGACAAATTCAACTACGCCCGCGGCAGCTCGTTTTTCGAGCTTGCCGGTACCTACGACATGCACGACGGGCTCCAGGCCCGCTTCGGGATCCGTACTGCCGAAGGCGAAGAAAAGAAAGTAACCCGCGACGGAAAGGCCTACGTAAAAATCAGCGACCACATCGGCGTCCTGCCTATAGTGATGGTCTGCCCCGGCGATTCCTCTCTTGTAAGTGACTCCTCAGACGAACGCAGGCGCTTTTCGAATGCCGTCCTATCCCAGATAGACCGCGAATTTCTTTCGGACATGCAGCGCTACTCTAAACTTCTCCAGACGCGTAACGTAGTTCTCAAAGGCGGCGCAGACGACGGAATATTGGAAACGATCGATGCCCGTCTGGCAGAATTCGGAACCAGAATACACCGGAAGCGCCAGGACTTCGTCCAGGCTATCGGGCCCCAGGTCGGAAAGTTCTACGGATTGCTCTCCGGCGGCCGCGAGACGGTAGGGATCCGCTACCGCTCAGACCTCGACAAAGCTCCTCTGTACGACCTCCTTCGGGAGAACCTCGCAAAAGACAGGCTGCTCGGCTTTACGAGCTGCGGCATCCAGCGCGACGATCTTATCTTCACGATGGACGGCGATCCTATCAGAAAGATAGGCTCCCAGGGACAGCAAAAGTCCTTCCTTATCTCGCTGAAGTTTGCCCAGTACGAAATAATGAAGCAGAAATACGGGTTTGCCCCTATGCTGCTTCTTGACGATCTATTCGACAAACTTGATTTCGAGAGGACTCAGAACCTCCTGAAGATGGTGGCCGGAGAGGACTTCGGCCAGATATTCATAACCGACACAGACAAATCCCGTCTCGAGACTATCATTGCCGGTATTACAGAAGAATCTACATTCTATCAGACGAGCGGAGGCGTGTTTACCAGACAATGAGAGTAGAGAGAAAAAGCGCAGTAGGAATGGACAGCCTGATGATACGCTACGTCAAGGCTATGGGGCTGACCTTCTCCCATAATCAGCGCCGCATTTATCAGGCCTGGGATGAAGCCTCTGGCGCCGCTCAGCATACTATCAAGCGCTTTTTCAAAGACGGAACTCTCAGCATCACCCTCGATTCATCGGTGGTGCGCAGCGTCCTTCTTCTCCAGAAGGATCTTCTTGTAGCAAAGATGAACCAGATCCTGGACGAAGACGAACTCTTCATCAAGGACGACCCCAGGCTCCACAAAATAGAGAAACTGATACTGAAATGAAACTGGTCATAGAGAAATCCATCCCGTTTATCGAAGGCGTCTTCGAGCCCTACGGCGAAGTCGTCTACCTGGACGGCGCGGAGATCTCCCACAACGACCTGCTCAATGTCGACGGCCTCATTATCCGAACCAGAACCAAGTGTAACGCCGCTCTGCTGGACGGAACCAACGTCAAGATGATAGCGACGGCCGCCATCGGCTCGGACCACATAGATTCCGTTTACTGCAAGGAACACGGGATCAACACCTCAAGGGCAGCCGGATGTAACGCCGGAGCAGTTATGAACTACGTCATGTCCGCCATGTTCGGCTGCGCCGCCAGGAAGAGCCGCAACATCATCGGGGCGACCATCGGCATCATCGGTTGCGGCAACTGCGGCGGCGCAGTCGAGACCGCGGCCCGAAAGCTCGGATTCAAAGTCCTTCTGAACGACCCTCCGAGGCAGGAAGTGGAAGGTCCGTCGCAGTTCTGTTCCCTGGACTATCTGCTTCAAAACTCAGACATAATCACCCTCCACGTCCCGCTGAACGACTCTACCAGAAGGATGTGTAACGACTCCTTCTTCGAAAAGATACGCCATGGGGCTATGCTCATCAACACCGCCCGAGGAGAGATAGTGGACGACGATGCCCTGATGAGAGCCCTTCCAAAGCTGGACTCGGTAGTTATCGATACCTGGAACAACGAGCCGGATGTAAATCCAAGGCTAGTGGAAGAAGTAGACATCGCCACCCCCCATATCGCCGGCTACTCTTATCAGGGAAAGCTTGTAGGAACCCTCATGGCAGTCCGCTCCACCGCCCGCTACTTCGGCATTACCGAACTGTTCAATTTCATTCCCGTACCGGATATAGACGGAATGGATTCGGTCAGGCTCAATATGACGGGAATGAGCCAGGGACAGATGACGAGCGTCTTCCAGTACAACTATCCAGTCTTTACGGATGACTTCCTCTTCAGGATGAATCCCTCCGATTTCAAGGAACTTAGACGCAACTACAAGTACCGCAGAGAATTTTTTATAGAATAACCGCATATGCCACAGAAAGAGCAAATCGAAAGGTTCAAGGAAGGTTTCCCCTCTCTTGACATCGTCTCCGCCGCCACCATCGGCCGCGGCATCGTCAGACTCAACGAAAAGCAGCTCAAAGAGGCTTCAGAGTACTGCGACACCGCTCAGGTCGCAGGAAAATGCAAGTTCGTCCCCGCTTCCGGCGCGGCCTCGCGCATGTTCAAAGACGTCTTCGCCCACAAGCCGGAGACAATACAGAAACTGGCGGACAATATCGAGAAATTCGCTTTCTACGATCCCGCAGTTTTCGGCAAGGCGCCCTATGATCCGGTAAAGACAGCCGACGCGCTGCTCGAAG
Source organism: uncultured Bacteroidales bacterium (assembly GCA_900319375.1). GTDB lineage: Bacteria > Bacteroidota > Bacteroidia > Bacteroidales > UBA932 > Cryptobacteroides. The sequence continues at coordinate 7,694 of ONOI01000028.1, forward strand.
AGCCCGGCCTCGGATACGGAGCCAAGCCGAAGGGAGTGCTCAAATTCCACCGCTACAAGGAGGAAGTCCGTACGGCTTTTGCAGAACACCTTGTAGAGGGTCAGAAGTATATGCGTAACTCAGACGGGACCGTCAATCTTACCTTCACTATCTCTCCCGAACATAAAGCCCTGTTCGAAAAGGCTCTTTCAGAAGTCAAGGACGAGTACGAAAAACGCTACGGAGTAAAATATAATATAAGGTTCACCTATCAGGACAAGGCGACCGACACTATCGCCGTCACTCCGGACAATAAACCTTTCCTCAAAGAAGACGGAACTGTCCTCACCCGCCCTGCCGGCCATGGCGCCCTTATCCACAACCTCGGCGCGGTAGACGAGGAACTCGTCAGTATCAAGAACATAGACAATGTAGCAGTAGAAAGGCTCCTGCCTACTACGGCGCTTTATAAGAAGGCACTGATGGGCCGTGCACTTCAGCTGCGCGACCAGGTATTCGGTTTCCTCGTGGATTTCGACCAGATGACCCGTATCAACCCCGCTCCCTATCAGCCCCATCTGGTTGGATATTTCCCGCCCTATGAAGACTGCTTCGCAACCGATGAATTCCAGGAACTCTGCAACAGAATAGAAAAGTTCCTTCTCGAAGAATTCTGCATCGAGATGCCTCAGTTCAAATCCTGCAAGGAAAGGGCCCTGGCCCTGCGCGCCAAACTCGACCGGCCCCTCCGCGTATGCGGAATGGTCCGCAACGAGGGCGAGCCGGGCGGCGGCCCGTTCATCATCAGGGAGAAAGACGGCAGTACTTCGCTCCAGATTCTTGAAAGCGTCCAGATCAGCGATCCGAGCCTGATGAAGGATGCGACCCACTTCAACCCGGTAGATCTCGTCTGCTGCCTGCGCAATGTAAACGGCGAGAAATTCGACCTTATTAAACACGTCGACCCCGAGACCGGATTCATCAGCTCGAAGAGCTATCAGGGACGCGAGCTTAAGGCTCTCGAGCTCCCCGGACTCTGGAACGGAGCGATGTCTGACTGGCTTACCTCCTTCGTTGAAGTACCTGTCGAGACCTTCAATCCGGTGAAAGTCGTCCTGGACCTCTTAAAACCTGCGCACCAGGCGTAATAATTTGTTGTCTAATTATCGGCTTTTGATTATCTTTGCGCGCGTTTTTTAAGCAGCAAAGAACAAATCGTAACTTTATACATATGCAGAACAAACTCCAAGAACTCACCGACAAACTTTACAATGACGGTCTTGCCAAAGGCAAGGAAGAGGGAGACAAGTACCTCGCTCAGGCCCGCCAGGAAGCTGAAAAGATAGTCGAAGAGGCAAAAGCCAAGGCCGCCCAGATAGTCTCGAAGGCTGAAAAGGACGCCGCAGACCTCGCAGGAAAAGCGAAGTCAGACGTCAGGATGGCTTCAGAGCAGGCTCTTCAGGCAACCCGCAAGGACATCGAGAACATCCTTACTGACTCGATCGTGAAGGAAGGAACCACAAAGGCCCTTGCCGATGCAGACCTTCTCAAGGAAATAATCCTCGCCGTAGCGAAGAACTTCAGCGCCCAGGAAAGCGCAGACCTCGAGGTCGTGCTTCCCGAATCCCTCAAGAAAGAACTTGAGCCCTGGGTCTCAGCTTCTCTCGCAAAGAACCTCAAGGGTGGCGTAAAGGCTTCTTTCAGCAAGAAGGTAGCCGGCGGATTCACTATCGGTCCCGCAGACGGAGGATGGTTCGTCAGCTTTACAGACGAGACCTTCGTAGCCCTGATCGGGGAATATCTCCGTCCGATAACCAAAAAGCTTCTCTTCGGTGAATAATTACGAGTATATAGTAGCCAGTCTCCCGGTAATTACGAGTGATTATCGGGGAGATCTCGACTACAAAGCAGTGATTGATGAGATGCGCAGCCAGCTGTCGGGAAAAGACTCCGCTGTACTGGACTTGCTCCTCTCCGGTTTCGAAGCCGGGAACCTGGATGCAGAGTTCTACAAAAAGGCTCTCTCCAGCAAGGATGTATTCATCAGGGAGTACTTCTCCTACGACCTGGATGTCCGCAACACCCGCGTAGAGTTCCTCAACAAGGCCCTCAACAGGCCCGAGGGGATGGATGTCCTCGTCCTCGACGAGGAGGCTGAGCCCAGGGAGTTCGAAGGATACAGACAGGTGATGAACGTCCTCGAAGGAAGCGACATCCTCGAAAGGGAGCGCGGTCTGGACGACCTTATGTGGGCAAAAATAGACGAGATCGTTGGTCTTCAGGTCTTCACCCTCGATTCTATCCTCGGCTTTACTGCCAAGCTCCAGATTATCGTCCGCTGGCTGAAACTGGATCCCGAGACCGGTCGCGAACTGTTCCGCAGGCTGGTCGATGAAATCAGAAACAATAAAAATTCAATAGATAATGAGTACAACAGGTAAAGTAACGGGCATCGTGTCCAACCTGGTGACTGTACAGGTAGACGGTCCTGTAGCCGAGAACGAACTCTGCCACATCGACCTGAAGGGGACTAAACTCCTCGCCGAGGTCATCAAGGTCGGCGGCGACAAAGCTTCCGTTCAGGTATTCGAAAGCACCCGTGGCCTCAGGTGCGGAGACTCGGTAGAGTTCCTCGGCAAGATGCTCGAGGTCCAGCTCGGTCCCGGCCTTCTGTCCAGTTCCTACGACGGACTGCAGAACAACCTCGCCACCATGGAGGACGTCTTCCTCAAGCGAGGCGAGTACACCTCCCCCCTCGACCACGACAAACTCTGGGACTTCACTCCCGAGGCTCAGGTCGGAGACAAGGTCCAGGCCGCAAGCTGGCTGGGCGAGGTCAAGGAAGGCTGGCTGCCCCACAAAATCATGGTTCCCTTCTCTTTCAAGGGAGAATATACCGTCAAGAGCATCAAGCCCGCCGGTCAGTATAATATTGATACGGTCATCGCTGTCCTTACCGCCGAAAACGGCGAGGACGTAGATGTCACCATGGTCCAGAAATGGCCCGTCAAGGTGGCCGTGAAGGGCTATAAGGAGAAACCGCGTCCGCAGAGGATAATGGAGACCGGTATCCGTATGTTCGATACCTTCGACCCCATCGCCGAAGGCGGCACCGGGTTCATCCCCGGCCCGTTCGGCTGCGGTAAGACGGTCCTCCAGCATGCAATCGCCAAGCAGGGCGAGGCAGACGTCATCGTCATGGCAGCCTGCGGCGAGCGTGCAAACGAGGTGGTGGAGATCTTCACCGAGTTCCCTGAACTCATCGACCCCCACACCGGCCGCAACCTGATGGAGCGTACTACCATCATCTGCAACACTTCGAACATGCCTGTCGCTGCCCGTGAGGCTTCCGTCTACACGGCTATGACTATCTGCGAGTACTACCGCGCAATGGGCCTTAAGTGTCTGCTGCTGGCAGACTCGACTTCCCGTTGGGCCCAGGCTCTGCGTGAGATGAGTAACCGTATGGAAGAGCTTCCTGGCCAGGACGCTTTCCCGGTAGACCTCTCCGCTATCATTTCGAACTTCTACGCCCGCGCCGGAATGGTTATCCTGAATAACGGCAAGACCGGAGCCGTCACCTTCATCGGTACAGTCTCCCCTGCCGGCGGTAACCTCAAGGAGCCCGTGACCGAATCTACCAAGAAGGCAGCCCGCTGCTTCTACGCCCTCGAACAGAGCCGCGCAGACCAGAAGCGCTACCCTGCCGTCAATCCTATCGACTCCTACTCAAAGTACCTCGAGTATCCGGAGATCATCTCCTACCTCGACGAAAGAGTACAGAAAGGCTGGGTCGAGCTCGTCATCAAGGCCAAGAACTGCGTACGCAGGGGCCGTGAGATGAAGGATCAGATCGACATCCTCGGCGACGACGGCGTTCCGATGAACTATCATATCGACTTCTGGAAGAGCGAGATGATCGACTTCGCATTCCTTCAGCAGGACGCATTCGACGATGTAGACGCCCTCTGCCCGCTCGAGCGCCAGAAGTATATGCTCAACCTTATCATGGACATCTGCTCGCGCGATTTCGATTTCGAAGACTACGAGCAGTGCCGCGACTACTTCAAGAACCTTATCAACAACCTGCGCCAGATGAACTACACGACCTTCCAGTCCAAGGAATTCGACGCCTACAGGGAAAAGATCAATAAACTCCTCGAAAGCAATGGCAAGTAAAGCATATCAGAAAATCTACACCCATCTTGAGGCCATCACCAAAGCGACCGTCTCGCTGAAGGCCACCGGTGTTTCCAATGACGAACTTGCAACCGTTGCAGGGCGTCTCGCCCAGGTTGTGAAGATCAAGGGTGACCTCGTCACCATGCAGGTCTTCGCAGGTACCGAAGGCATCCCTACCGATGCAGAAGTCACCTTCTTCGGAGCTCCTCCTACCCTGAAGGTCAGCGAGCAGCTTTCCGGACGTTTCTTCAATGCCTACGGCCAGCCTATCGACGGCGGTCCGGAGGTAGAAGGCGAAGAGCGTCAGGTCGGCGGTCCTTCCGTCAACCCTTACAAGCGTCGCCAGCCCAGTGAGCTGATCCCTACCGGTATCGCCGGTATCGACCTCAACAACACCCTGGTTTCCGGTCAGAAGATTCCTTTCTTCGCAGACCCCGACCAGCCCTACAACAAGGTTATGGCAGACGTAGCCCTTCGCGCCGATGTAGACAAGATCATCCTCGGCGGAATGGGACTTACAAACGACGACTATCTGTTCTTCCGCCACGAATTCGAGAATGCGGGCGCGCTTGACAGAATCGTCTCCTTCGTCAACACTACCGAAGAGCCTCCGGTAGAGCGACTGCTCATCCCGGATATGACCCTTGCGGCAGCTGAATATTTTGCAGTGGACAAAAACGAAAAGGTCCTCGTCCTCCTTACAGACATGACCCTTTACGCAGACGCCCTCTCCATCGTGTCCAACCGTATGGACCAGATCCCTTCCAAGGACTCCATGCCTGGTTCGCTTTATTCCGACCTTGCAAAGATCTACGAGAAGGCTGTCCAGCTCCCTTCGGGCGGTTCTATCACCATCATCGCGGTTACTACCCTGAACGACGGTGATATCACCCACGCTATCCCGGACAACACCGGATACATCACCGAAGGTCAGTTGTACCTGCGCGCAGACACGGATTCCGGAAAGGTCATCGTAGACCCGTTCCGTTCTCTGTCCCGACTCAAACAGCTCGTCCAGGGCAAGAAGACCCGTGAGGATCACTCACAGGTTATGAATGCCGGCGTACGTCTTTACGCAGACGCCCAGAACGCGAAGACAAAGCTCGAGAACGGTTTCGACCTCTCTGACTACGATCTGCGCTGCCTGGACTATGCCAAGGAGTATGCGACCCGCCTGCTCTCGATCGATGTCAACATCAAGATCGACGAGATGCTCGACACGGCATGGGAGCTCTTCGGAAAATACTTCAAACCGGAAGAAACAGGCCTCAAGCAGGCTATGATTGATAAATACTGGAAAGCCTGATGGCAATCAAGTTTCAATACAACAAGACTTCCCTGACCAACCTCGGAAAGCAGCTGAAGGTACGTCAGAAGGCCCTCCCTACTCTTAAGAATAAGGAGTCGGCCCTGCGCGTCAGCGTGATTCAGGCCAAGGCCGAAGCGGAAAGGCTTGAGGCAGAAGTTACCGCTGCGCTCCAGAGGTATGATTACCTCGCCGCGCTCTGGAACGAATTCGAGCCCGGACTTATCCGCATCGTGGACATCAAGCTCCGAACCGTAAAGGTAGCCGGAGTGAAGATTCCAGCCCTGGATGAAATCGAGTATGAGCTGAAGCCCTTCAATGCCTTTACAAAACCCGCGTGGTACGCAGACGGAGTACAGATCCTCAAGGACATTACTCAGCTGGGCATCACATCCGAGATTTTCGAACAGAGGCGCAAGATCCTGGACTACCAGCGTAAGAAGACTACTCAGAAAGTAAACCTCTACGAAAAGGTCCAGATCCCCGGTTATCAGGAAGCTATACGTAAGATTAAGCGTTATATGGAAGACGAGGAGAACCTCAGCAAGGCTTCTTCGAAGATCGTCAAGACCCGTCACGCCGAAGAAGAAGAGGAGGAAGCAGCCGTATGATTACTCCGATGAAAAGATACGACTTCATCCTGCTCAGCAGCGGGACTGAAGCTTTCCTTGAAAAGATCCAGAGTCTGGGAGTGGTCGACATCACCCGTTCAGTGAAACCTGTCGACAGTACTTCCGGCGCCCTGTTCGATAAGATTACCGCCCTCAAGGCGGAAATATCCGACATCGAGAAGGGATCGGACGCGCATCTCTCAGCTCTTTTAGCCCACCGTTCAGAACTTGAGAAAGAGGCTGCGACTGCGGAAATCTGGGGCTCATTCGACTCCAAGGCCGTCTCCGACCTGGAGTCGCTGGGTCTCAAACTCAGCTTCTACAGCGTCCAGTCGAAGAAATTCGACCCTGAGTGGGAACAGCAGTATCCTATTCAGGTTATAGCAGAACAGAAAGGTTACACATATTTCGTAGTAGTCGGCGCCGAGGACTTCCCTCTCAAGGCTCTCCCCGCTCCTTCCAGAAGCAGCGAAGCCGTCCGTGAGGAAATCGCAGGACTCGACTCCGAGATCGAAGAATACCGTAAGACTCTGGCGGACCGCTCCTCCGAACTCCCCGGTCTTAAGGCCAAACTCGCCGGACTGTCTGCCGAACTGGATCGTTATCTTGCCGGCGCGGCGACTGAAAGCGCCGCCGAGGACCACCTCACCGTGGTCACCGGTTTCGCTCCCAGCGAGAACGACGAAGCCCTCAAGGCCGAGTTCGACAAGCTGGATGCCTTCTATGTTTCCGCAGACGCGGCACTCGAGGACAATCCGCCTATCAAGCTGAAGAACAACAAGTTCGTCAGCATGTTTGAGGTCCTGACCGACATGTACGGCCGTCCGGCCTACAATGGTTTCGATCCGACCCCATACATCTCCATTTTCTTCCTGCTGTTCTTCGCCATGTGTATGGGCGACGCCGGATACGGTATCATCCTCATTATCATAGGCTTACTCCTCAGGAAGGTCAAGAGCTTCGCGTCCCTTGCCCCTCTGGTCGTCACCCTCGGCGGTGCGACCGTGGTCGTGGGCTTCCTGTTCCACACCTTCTTCTCCGTGGACATCAGCGGCTGGGCCATCATCCCCGATGCCCTCAAGAGCATTATGGTGCCCGCGAAGGTGGCGACCTACGATGGCACGATGGTGCTGGCACTAGCAGTGGGTATAGTCCACCTCTGCCTGGCCATGATAGTGAAGACGGTCTATGCAACGAAGAACCAGGGCTTCCTCAATAGCCTTGGAGTCTGGGGATGGACGCTGCTTATTGTGGGTGGAGTGGTGGTCGCTATGATCGCGCTCATGGGCGTAATTGACGCCACCCTCACCAAGATAATAGTGATCGTGCTGGGTTCGCTTTCGGCGCTTGGAATCTTCCTGCTGAACAACCTGCACCGCAATCCCCTGCTGAATATCGGCGCAGGACTTTGGGAAGCCTATAACACTGCGACCGGCGTTCTGGGAGACGTGCTGAGTTACCTCCGTCTGTATGCCCTCGGCCTTGCGGGCAGCATGCTCGGCTTCGCGTTCAACGACCTCGCGAAGATGGCCCTCGGAGACGGCGGTGTCGGCGGATGGATCGCCTTCATCCTTATCGTGGTGATCGGCCACACCCTCAACCTTGCGATGGCAGCCCTCGGCGCCTTCGTACACCCTCTCCGTCTGAACTTCCTCGAGTTCTTCAAGAATTCAGGTTACGAAGGAGTCGGACGCAATTACAACCCTTTGAAGAAAAACAATTAACAATTAAAAACTTATAAAATTATGCTTCAACTTATTCTCGGTTATCTGGGCCTCGGACTCGTTCTGGCCCTTGCAGGTATCGGAAGCAGCATCGGCACTACAACCGCCGGCAACGCTGCCGAAGGCGCACTCAAGAAGAAACCCGAAGGATCCGGAACCTACATGGTTCTTTCCGCCCTCCCTGCTACCCAGGGTATCTACGGCTTCGTAGCATTCTTCATGCTTCTCAGTAAAATGAAAGAAGCCCCTGAGATGGGACTCGTTATCTTCGGAGTGGGAGCCTGCGTCGGTCTCGTCTGCATGCTCTCTGCTATTCGTCAGGGACAGGTCTGCGCCAACGGTATCGTAGGCGTCAGCCAGGGTCACGATGTTTTCACCAATACCCTTATCTACGCCGCTCTGCCTGAATTCTACGCCATCCTCGGTCTCGTAGGAGCCCTTATGGTTTAGGATTACAGAGGACGTTTATCTTCTTAGGAAGAACCTGAAGCTCGACGGGGAGGTTGCCAACAATTTCTCCGTCGAGTTCCATTATGTCTGCGGAGTCGGGATCGAGTGGAACAACTTTGAAGTTCTTCCCGCGGACATAGAGGATGCGGTCTGATTTGTAGATGGTTCCGCGAAGGAGTTTAGGAACCTCGGTAAGGATTCTGGAGATGGGCATCTTCGGGAGGATGATGGCATCCAGAATACCGTCTGTAGGGTCTGCAAGGCTACACTGCTGCATTCCGCCACCGCAGTAAGAGCCATTTCCGAAGGCTATGTCGAGAATAGGACCTGTGTAAACCTGTTCGTCGTCGCAGTAGAAGGTCGCGTTGAAGGATTTCGCATGGGCGAAATTGTACATGAGGGAATTCATGTAGATACGTGAGTTGCGCATTCCCCTCTCTTTCTGGGCATTCACGCGCTCGCATACATGCGAGTCAAAACCGAGACCTCCGATATTTGCCATATAGGAAACTTTCCCTCCGGCAAGGGTTACCCTGACCACATCTTCCTGGACAAAAGAGCCCTGGGCTATGTATTCGATGACTTTAGAGACGTCGCGCTTGATTCCGAATGACTTGATCCAGTCGTTTCCTGAGCCGATAGGCGCTACCGCCAGATAGAATTCAGAAGGATCGGTTCCGCTTACCTCACACCAGCCGAGCACTCCGTCGAAGACTTCGTGGATAGAGCCGTCTCCGCCGACTGCCATTATCCTTCGATAGCCCATTCTGGCTGCAAGAGCTGCCAGCTCGGTTGCATGGTGTTTGTGTGTCGTATAAACAGTGTAATACGGAACTCCGAGCTCTTTAAGGATCTTTTCTGCGGGTACCCAGTATCGCATCGTCTTGCCGGATCCGGCGTGGGGATTGACGATGATATACCATTCTGGTCTGATTTTGGACATGTCTTAGGTTTTCGGTTTGCCTCTGCAAAGTTATTCATATTTTTGTTAAATTTGTGGTCTATGGGAAAGATTATAGCCATTGCAAATCAGAAGGGCGGAGTTGGTAAGACTACTACCGCTATAAACCTCGCCGCTTCTCTCGCCATACTTGAGAAAAAGGTTCTCATCATAGATGCTGATACTCAGGCCAATACTACCTCCGGGCTCAATTACAACCCCTCAGACGTAGAGGGTAAAACCCTTTATGAGATTATGATAGGCCAGGTAGAAGCCTCTCAGACTATACTTCCTACCGAGATGGAGAACCTCAAACTCATCCCCTCTCATATCAATCTGGTAGGTGCCGAAATCGAGATAATCGACCTCCCCGGAAGGGACCATATCCTCAGAAAAGCCCTGGAGCCGATCAGGAACGACTACGATTACATAATTATCGACTGCGCTCCCTCCCTCGGCCTTATTACAGTCGGCTGCCTTACCGCAGCAGACAGCGTGATTATCCCGGTCCAGCCCGAGTTCTTCGCCCTCGAAGGTATAGGAAAACTCCTCCAGACTATAAGGCTAGTCCAGAACGGCAGCAACCCTTCGCTCAACGTCGAAGGCTTTGTTATCACCATGTTCGACGGCCGTACAAAAGTCCACGCCCAGGTGGTCGCCCAGCTCCGCGACTACTTCAAGTCGATGGTCTTCAACACCATCATCCAGCGCAATATACGCCTCTCAGAGGCTCCGTCATACGGTAAGCCCATCGTCCTGTACGATGTCGCCAGTACGGGTACCATGAACTATCTGAATCTCGCGAAAGAGGTTCTCGAACACAACAAAGAGAGTCTATGAGCCAGCCAGCAAGAGGCCTCGGAAAGGGCCTTAGCGCCATCCTTGGAAATGTACCGGGCGCAGACGAACTCCGCGGTAAGCCCGAGGTAAGCGTCGCTGCATCCCAGCGCAGCGCCGCCGATGTCCTTATGATTCCCCTGGGCGAGATAGAGCCCAACCCCTATCAGCCCCGCCAGACCTTCGACCGCGAGGAGTTGGACGGCCTTGCCGCCTCCATCAAATCGCTCGGACTCATCACCCCGGTTACAGTCCGCAGAATCGGCCCCTCGAAGTATCAGATTATAAGCGGCGAGCGCCGTTTCAGGGCCTGCCAGATGGCGGGATTGACCGAAATTCCTGCCTACGTACGCGAGGCAGACGATCAGGGAATGCTGGAGATGGCTATAGTCGAGAATATCCAGCGAGCGAATCTTGATCCTATCGAAGTAGCGCTGAGCTATCAGCGTCTGATGGACGAATGTAACCTTACTCAGGAAGCGATGGCAGAAAGGCTTGGAAAGAGCCGCTCTTCGGTAGCGAACCAGCTCAGGCTCCTCCGGCTCCCCGTCAAGGTCCAGCACGACCTTAAAGTCGGCCAGATCAGTGTAGGCCATGCTAAAGTCCTTCTTTCGATAGACGACCCCGACATGCAGGTGAAACTGTGTGACATGGTCCTGAAAAACGGGCTCAATGTCCGTCAGCTCGAACAGAAAGTTGCGGCCATTGCTGCCGCCGGCGCCTCGAACGGTACGGTTTCTGCTGGTAGCAAGAAGGTAGGAGATGTCCCTCAGGTCCACAAAGACCTCTGCCGCGAAGTCGCCAAGTACTTCAAGGGCGAGATCAGCGTTAAGCGCAGACCCAACGGAAAAGGTACTCTTACTATTAATTTTTCGTCTGACTCGGAAATTGGCGGATTCCTTGATGCTCTCAAGAAGTAGCAAATATCTCGTTCTTTTTGTCTCGGCGCTTTTCCTGGCGCCGGCTCTGACTTGTCGCGCACAGTTCAGGGAAGAAGCGTTTTCCCAGAGTTTCAACGACGATACGGCAGAGCAGGCAGACAGTACAGACAAGATATTCTCCGTCAAGGATTATTGGAGAGGCCTTACACACAAACAGGAAACAGACCTCTTCACTATGTTCGAAGGCTCTGCGATACTCGTAGGCGGTCTTCAGATCTACAACAAAGACTATTGGAAACTGCCCGTCGTCTACGGCGGAATAGCCGCCGGAGTGGGTGGAGGCCTCTACCTCAAGAATCAGGGAGACCCCAACTACAAATACTGGCTCGCCGGAGCCGGCCTCGTCTACTGGGGCGCTCTGATGGACGGTGTAATCAGCTATAAACCAGACGACTACCCTTCCCCGGCTAAAGCTACCTTCTATTCGATGCTCGTCCCGGGCCTGGGCCAGATTTACAACCACGAAGTCTGGAAACTGCCTATCTACTGGGGCATCATGCTCGGAGGCCTGAATTACCACATCCTCTACAAACGCAACTACGAACGTTTCCGCAAGATCTACAATGCAGAAGATACTACCTACCTGCCGCTGGAAACCTCGAAGTACTATAAAAACATCTCCCGCCGTTACCGCGACTACGGAACTCTCGTTATCGCGTTGGGCTATGTCCTTCAGATCATAGACGCCAATGTCTTCGCATACATGCACAATTTCGAAGTCACTGAAGACCTGGCGATAGACGTCAGCCCTACCGTCATCTGCCCTGGAGACAACTACGCCTTCACCCCCGGCGGCCCCTCCCCCGCCTTCGGAATGTCCATCGGATTCAGATTCTAATTAGCTTGGCGGCCGGCAGTTCGCCCTGATCGAACTCCAGTCGCTTCGCTCCTTCCGGCCCCTCCCATCGCTATCTTCGTCCTCGCTCCGCTCGAACTCGCTATCGACGGGCCCCTCCCCCTGCCCCTGTCCGGGGGTGGACAGGCCGCTCAGGTCGAACTGCCGCTCCGCCTTTGTTTTATTTTTTATAATTGAATTGTATTTTCAATTCGTATTTAGGCGATTTATCGGGAGTCCAGGGGTAGCGGGTGGTGGCGGCGCGAAGGGCGAGGGAGCGCCAGCGGACGTAGAGGGCGAGGGCGTAGCCCCGCCCGTAGTACGCTGGGACGTTGAAAGAGCCCTGAGCGTCGCGCTCGTAGGAGTAGATACGGTCGTTCCAACTGTCGATTTTAAAAAGGGTACCGCGCAGGTAAAGCGCGGTTTTCTCGTTTTTGTAACCTGCCTCGAGGTAGCTCAGCCATGCCCAGTTCTCGCAGCGAAGTGCGTTATAGCGGCCGTGGAGCAGCCATGGCCCCCCTTGGATCTCGAGCTCGCCTCGCAGGTCGTTTCGCCATTCCAGTATTTCGCCCGGCCGGTAGCGGGAATTCAGGCGGAAAGACGGTTTAACCGTCCATGGTCCTACGGTAAACTGCGGATTAAAGAGGGCGACTGTCCGTAATTGGCTGGTCTGCTTGAGAAGGTTACGGGAGGCCTCGGAGGTGATGGAAGCCCAGCGCGTTTCTGCGCCCAGGGCGGCGGCCATTTCGTCTGGGCCCCGGCGCAGGAGCAGCGCGGCGCGGTTGCCGTAGGAATGGTTGTAGAAAAGGCCGGAGCGTAGTGACCAGGATGAGGGCAGGAGTGCGGCTTCGCCGAAAAGGGTGAACTTCCGCAGGGTGGCGCGCCATTCGGCCGAAGCCGCCAGGGCGTCCGGGGTGTGGAGAAGGGTCGCGCCGTAGCTACCTCGCCTCGTAAGATACTGGAAATGAGCGGCCTGCTCGCCATCGAGAGTCCCGTACAGGCTCAGGTCCGCGCCCCCATGGACAAGCTGGATCGCCGCTCCCCTTTTCGCGCTGCCCTCCGACAGGGTGTTCGAGCCGGATATGCCGGGGCCCGAGCGGGCGAAGGCGCTGAGCGTGTAGAGCGTCGTCATCGTGAAACCGGTCCACGTCAGCAGGCCCTGCCCGAAGCGGGCGTTAAAGTCGCCCACAGTCAGCTGGCCCACTGCCCGCCGGCCGCGAAAGCTCGCGTATCCGGCCGTGGACTTGCCGTCCTTGAAGGCGCAGGCGGCGCAGAGACGGCCATAGTCTGCAGACAGCTTCTCTGCCCGCGTCCACTTCCCGTTTTTGTCGGCCACGCGGGCCATCACCCCGGCCCGGAGCCTTTTTCGCGGCCTCGCGCCCAGCGGTCCCGAGGGTTCCAGCAGTACGAACGGCGCGAGGTCGCGTGCCCGCTCCGGGCCTATTCCGTCTACCGTACCCAGTTCGGCTATCGAGCAGATTTCCCCGTAATTGGAAATATAGTCCGTGATAGTTGCGGCCTGATACGGAGAGAAAAGCCCGCTCGAGATAAGATCGCGCCGACTGGCCCCGTTCAGGTCCAGGGGATGCTGACAAAGGGCTTCGTAACGTTCGATTTCGGATTGCGAGAGGTCCTCCGCGCAGGAGGCGCCGGACAGCCTTACGGCCGATTCCAGAAAATCAGCGCCGGCGAGTAGGGCCAGCGTCAGAAAAAGAAGTTTCATACGCAGTTTAAATTTAGTTGATGCAATTTAGCAAAGACGGTTTTATTTTCCTATCTTTGATAGAAATTATTTCCACATGTCAAGCAGTATCACCGTCCACGACAAGGTTTTCGTTCCCTATATTAAGGGCGAAGAGCTGGAAGCGGCTATAGACAAAGTTGCCGCCAGAATCAACGAAACACACAAAAACGAAAAGGATCCGGTTATCCTTCTCTGTGTTCTCAACGGTTCCATCATGTTTACTTCCGAACTAATGAAGCGCCTTAACTTCCCTCTCGAACTGATGACTATCAAGGTTGCTTCTTACAGCGGTACCCGCTCCGGAGGACACATCCAGGAAATCATGGGAATTACCGGATGGTCTATCTGGATAAGAGGCTGCGCGAAAGCGGCGCCGCCCAGGTTGAAATCTGCACCATGCTCCTCAAGCCGGAAGTCTACAAGCAGAACCTTAAACTGGACTATGTAGCGATGGAGGTTCCCAACCGCTTCATTCTCGGCTATGGTCTGGACTATGATCAGCTCGGCCGCAATTTGAAAGACATTTACGTTCTTAAAGATCAGATATGAAATACTACATCATGTTCGGCCCTCCGGGAGCCGGAAAAGGCACCCACGCCGTAGCTCTTCGCGACAAGTACAACCTCTGCCACCTCTCTACCGGTGAACTCCTCCGTGCGGAGATTGCTGCAGGAACAGGTCTCGGCATGAAGGCAAAAGCCCTCATTTCCCAGGGAAATCTCGTTCCTGACGAGATGGTCGAGAAAATGATCGAGAAGCGTTTCAACACCATCGACGATGTCGAAGGCTTCCTTCTGGACGGTTTTCCCCGTACGCTCGGCCAGGCCGAGGATCTGGATAAGATGCTCGCAGCCCGCGGAGACAGCGTCACCGCAGTCATCTCGCTGATGATTCCGGACGAAATGGTCCACCAGCGAATCAGACACAGAGCCGCCATCGAAGGACGCATCGACGATGCCTCGGATGTCGTAATCCAGAACAGGATCAATACCTACCACGCCCAGACCGAACCCCTTATCGAGTACTACACCAAGCAGGGCAAGTACTTCGAGATCGAGGCAGACGCCCCCACCATCGAAGAGAACCGCGCACGCGTACTCGGTCTGATGGAAAAGATCGGCAAGTAAACGAATGCCAGACAGCAACTTCATAGACTACGTAAAAATATTCTGCCACTCCGGCCACGGCGGGGCGGGATCCATGCACCTCTATCGCGCCAAATACGTCCCGAAAGGCGGACCGGACGGCGGCGACGGCGGGCGGGGCGGCCACATCATCCTTAAGGCCGATCCCCAGTTCTGGACCCTGATCCACCTCAAGTACCGCAAACACATCAAGGCAGAAGACGGCGAGAACGGAAGCGGCGGCCTCCGCCATGGAAAGAATGGCGAAGACATCACCCTTCAGGTGCCGGTTGGAACAGTAGTCAAGGACGCTGAGACAGGCGAAGTCCTCTTCGAGCTGGTAGAACCCGGCGAAGAGCGCATCCTCTGCCCCGGCGGCCGCGGAGGGCTGGGCAACAATAACTTCAAGACCCCCACTCTCCAGACTCCGCGTTTCGCGCAGCCTGGAGAAGAGGGCGTTGAAGGCTGGTACATTCTCGAGCTTAAGCTTCTGGCCGACGTAGGCCTCGTGGGCTTCCCCAACGCAGGTAAGTCTACCCTTCTTTCTACCATTACGGCCGCAAAACCTAAGATCGCTTCGTACGCCTTTACTACCCTCGAACCCAATCTGGGCATCGTAAGCTACTACGACGACCAGTCATTCGTGATGGCCGATATCCCCGGCATCATCGAAGGCGCCCACGAAGGCCGTGGAATCGGAATCAGGTTCCTCCGCCATATAGAGCGCAATTCGGTGCTCCTGTTTATGATCTCAGCTCTGGAGGAAGACATACCCGGAGCCTACAAAACTCTACTGGGCGAGTTGGAGATGTATAATCCCGAACTTCTCGACAAAGACCGCGTTCTCGCCATCACAAAATGTGATCTGATCGACCGCGACATCGAAAAAGACCTCGAGAAGTCTCTTCCCAAGGATCTTCCCCATGTCTTCATCTCCTCGCTTACTCAGGAAGGCCTGAAGGAACTCAAGGATACTCTATGGAGCGCCTTACACAAATAGACAAAGCCTGGACTCTTGCGATCAACGGCCTCCATACTCCCTTTACAGACGGAATGTGGGTGCTGTTCAGCGGAAAGACCGTATGGATTCCGCTGTATCTTCTCGTGATAGCCCTCATTATCTGGAGGCTTGGCTGGAGAAAAGGGCTGATAATGATTCTTACAACAGTCCTTTGTATACTCTGCGTGGATCAGTTCGCCAATCTGATCAAGGCCTCGGCCCAGAGGCTGCGCCCCGGCTGCGATCCGGAGATGATGGAAAGGGGCCTTTACGTCCTGATACCCAGCGGGGCCGGCTCATACGGCTTCTTCTCCGCCCATGCAGGCAATGCCCTTGCATTCGCAGTTTGTACTATAAAGGGGCTGAGCTTTGCAGACAATGCCTGCCAAAGGCCATGGAAAGGCCTTCATTCGCTGTACTCGTTTCTGATTACGGTATGGGCCCTGATGGTAGGCGCAAGCCGCATCTTCGTCGGAAAACACTTCCTGGGAGATGTTCTGGTAGGATTTACCGTAGGGCTGATTTTCGCAAGTATTCTTTGCGGGATAGTCGGGAAACTATTTGACTCCCGTGCTTCCAAATCCACCCTCGCCTCTTGACGATTCGGCGAGCTGGTCGGTTTCTTCCCACTCGATAACTTCGTGTTTTGCAAGAACAAGCTGGGCGATTCTTTCGCCGGGCTCGACTACAAACGGCTCGTTTGAGAGATTGACGAGTATTACCTTTACCTCTCCGCGGTAATCCGCATCGATGGTTCCGGGAGTATTCAGTACAGTAATGCCTTTCTTAGCGGCAAGACCGCTTCTCGGGCGGACCTGTACTTCGTAGCCGACAGGTATCTCCAGAAACAGGCCGGTCGGGACCATGGCCCTCTGAAGAGGCTCGAGAGTAATAGGCTCGGAGAGGTCTGCGCGGACGTCCATTCCTGCTGCGAAAGGCGTCGAATAAGCGGGCAGGCCGTTATTGCTGCGGTTGATTACTTTAACTGTCATCTTACTTGGGTGCGATATAATACAATACTCCCGTAATTATAGTATACAGGACATTAGGTATCCAAAGGGCGATATTGGGAGGCAGTACTCCGGTGTAGACGAACATCTGAGAGAAACGAAGGAAGAGGATGTACGAGAAAGCCAGGGCTATTCCTATTCCTAGGTTCCAGCCAATTCCTCCCCTCTTTTTCTTGGACGAGAGGGCTACTCCCATGATAGTCAGGATGATGGCGGAGAACGGCAGAGCCATTCGCGTATTCTTTTCGATCTCCGCATACATTATATTTGAGTCTCCTCTCATCTTCTGAGTCTCGATCAGCTGATTGAGCTCCGGAGCGTTAAGCGTCTGTACCGTTTTTTCATTGAAACGGAAATCATCGAGAGTCAGCGCTATAACCGTATCCAGTTTCTCGCCGTATTGGACCTTGTCCTCCAGACCGGAGGTATACTCGCGCAGGAAGTACCTCTTCAGCTTCCAGCCCTTGATAGTAGTATCCCACTGGGCAGATTCTGCAGACAATTTACTTACGAGCTGGTTGTTTTCTACAGACTCGAGGGTAAATTTATAAGCAGTCTTGTTCCAGTTACTGAAAGATTCTACATACACGAACTGCCCGGGGGCTATCTGGTAATGAACGTTCCTCTCCTTAGGGCCGGAGTTTTTCTTAAGATACTGTTCGTCGAATTCCGTTCGGTCCCGGTTGGCATGAGGAATGACATACATGTTGAGTCCGAGCGAGAGAAGGGCGATAATCATCGAGGCCGCTATATACGGAACCATCATACGATGATAACTGATACCTCCTGAAAGGATAGCGATAATCTCGGAATTGGCAGCAAGTCTGGACGTAAACAGGATAACCGTAATGAAGACGAACAGCGGGCTGTACATGTTCACGAAATAAGGAATGAAGTTCAGGTAATAGTCAAAGATGATAGCCTTGAGAGGGGCTTCATTCTTTACGAAGTCATCGATTTTCTCCGAGATATCGAAGATGATGATGATTCCGATAATAAGGATCAGGGCAACAAAGAACGTCACCAGGAACCTCTTGAATATGTACCAGTCCAGCTTCTTTATCATAGTCTGGCAGTAAGTTTCTTAACCGCGGCTTCTTTCCACGCAGCGAAATCGCCGGCTTCTATATGGGCTCTGGCCTGACGGACCACATCGAGATAGAAGGCCAGGTTGTGTTCGCTTGCAATCATCGCTGCAAACATCTCTCCTGCAATGAAAAGATGTCTGAGATAAGCTTTCGAGTATTCGTGGTCAACAAATGAAGTGCCACAAGGGTCTAACTCCGAGAAATCGTTTTCCCACTTCGCATTCCTCATATTCATAACACCGTTCCAGGTAAACAACATGCCGTTACGGCCGTTTCTGGTAGGCATTACGCAGTCGAACATATCCACCCCTCTGGCGATACCCTCGAGAAGGTTTGCCGGGGTCCCGACACCCATCAGATAGCGCGCCTTGTCCTGCGGGATAACGGGATCCAGGACCTCGAGCATCTCGTACATCTTTTCGGTAGGCTCGCCTACGGCAAGACCTCCTATTGAAATACCGGCCTCGGCGAATTCGAGGGCATGCTCGGCCGCCTCAACCCTGAGGTCGGGATAAACGCAGCCCTGGATGATGGGGAAAAAGGTCTGGGAGTAGCCGTAGAGCGGATCCGTCCCGCGGAAACGCGCAGCAAAGCGCTCCAACCACCTCTTCGTAAGGTCCAGCGACTTACGGGCATAGCGCCTGTCTGCATCTCCGGGACAACACTCATCCAGAGCCATCATTATGTCAGCTCCGATTATACGCTGGGTATCTACGTTGTTTTCCGGGGTGAAGATGTGTTTCGAGCCGTCTATGTGGCTGCGGAAGGTACATCCTTCCTCGGTAAGTTTTCTTATTCCTGTAAGGGAAAAGACCTGGAATCCGCCGCTGTCTGTAAGGATGGGGCGGTCCCAGTTCTCGAATTTGTGGAGTCCTCCGGCCGCCTTGAGTATGTCAAGACCGGGGCGGAGGTAGAGATGATATGTATTGCCGAGGATAATCTCGGCGCCTATATCCTGCTTCAGATCACGGTGATATACGCCCTTTACCGAGCCGACTGTACCGACCGGCATGAAGATGGGCGTACGGATCTGGCCGTGGTCCGTAGTAATCAGACCTGTTCTGGCGGCACTTCCGGGATCTTTATGCTGAAGCTGAAAAATCATCCCCCAAAGATAGTGAAATCCCGCGAAAAACTTGTAAATTTGTTAGTTACTAGCTAATACCAACAACACTATAATGAAAAGTTCCCAGCTTAAGTTCAGGCTTGTCCTGATGCTTGTTCTCCAGTACGCCGCCTGGGGCGCCTACCTTACTTCTCTCGGAAGATATCTGGGCAATGCC
>ONOI01000075.1 GCA_900319375.1 uncultured Bacteroidales bacterium
GCTTCCGCCCATTGACCAATATTCCTCACTGCTGCCTCCCGTAGGAGTCTGGACCGTGTCTCAGTTCCAGTGTGGGGGACCTTCCTCTCAGAACCCCTAGACATCGTCGCCTTGGTGTGCCGTTACCACTCCAACTAGCTAATGTCACGCGAGCCCATCCGTATCCACCGAAGCTTTCAAACAAAAAAGATGTCTTCTCTGTTGTTATGGGAAATTAGTCGGCGTTTCCACCGGTTATGTCCCAGATACGGGCAAGTTGCTCACGCGTTACGCACCCTTCCGCCGGTCGCCGCCAAAGTATTGCTACCTCGCGCTGCCCCTCGACTTGCATGTGTTAAGCCTGCCGCTAGCGTTAATTTCCAAAGAAATTAACGCTCTCGATTTTTCTTGTTTCTCGGTACTTGCTTGTACTTATCTTTCAGTATTTTCAATGAACTTTTCCGCTTTGCGCGAAAAGGACTGCAAATATAGACACTTTTTTGAAGAATACAAATTTTTTCGCCAAATTTGTATAAATATGTCAACCCCTGCAAATAACCCCGCATCCCTATGGCAGATCTTCGGCGTCTTTTCGAAGATAGGAGCCTTCACAATAGGCGGAGGGTATGCCATGATCCCCATCATCGAGCGCGAAATGCTCAAGAGACAATGGGTCGCTCCGGAGGAGATAGACGATGTCGTAGTCCTCGCCCAGAGCGCCCCGGGGCTTCTTGCGGTCAATATGGCAATCTTTGCCGGGTATAAGATACGCGGAATCAGGGGCAGTATCGCAGCTACGATAGGCGCCGTCCTGCCGTCCTTTATAATGATACTGCTGATCGCGATGTTCTTCACGGCCTTCCGCGAGAACCAGATCGTTCAGAGAATATTCCAGGGCCTTCGCCCCGTAGCGATCGCGCTGATTCTGGTGCCCGCCGTGAACATGGCCCTGAAGAGCAGGACGAAATGGTGGGCGTGGGTCCTTACGGCAGCTACCGTTGTAGCGGTCGCGTTCCTTAAGATCTCGGCAGTGTGGATAATTCTGGCGGTGTTGGCCTGTGCGCTCGGCATTGCGCTGATTAGGGAGGGTCGTCGGAAATGATAGGGCTGCTGCTACAGATTTTCTGGTGTTTCTTCGTCATAGGCCTATTCAACTTCGGAGGGGGCGGGGCGATGATCTCGCTGATTCAGAACCAGATAGTCGGGGTCCACGGCTGGCTGACCGAGGGCGCGTTTACCGATATAGTCGCAATCTCGCAGACTACCCCGGGCCCGATCGGCATCAACTGCGCGACCTACGTAGGCTATCAGGTGATGCACGACGCCGGCTACTCGAACCTTCTGGCCACCATCGGCTCGGCAAGCGCGACGGTCGCGGTCGTCCTGCCCTCGTTCATCATCTTCTTCGTCCTGATGAGGGCGTTCAACCGTTTCCACGACGACCCGCGCTTCACTACCGTCATGTCCGGCCTTAAGCCGGCGGTGGCAGGCCTTATCTTCGCCGCCGCCGTAATCCTGTGTTTCCACATCACGATGGACGGCGCGGTCCCGCAGATCAGCGTGATCGCCGAAAACTTCCCTGACTGGAAAAGCTGGCTCCTGTTTGCGGGCGCATTTATTGTCACTTTCTTCTTCAAAGCTAACCCGATTTATGTTATATTAGCAGGAGGAATACTAGGACTAATACTATATTAATAATATGATAACTACTATTTTAGCGATGTTGCTTGCAACCGCGATCAACATCATCCCCCAGACCCTCAGCGTTCGCGAGGACAAGGGTACCTTCAAACTCAAGGGAACTCAGATTTCCTGTGATGCTCAGATGGGCGAGATTCCTCTCGCCGCAGTAGCGGAACTTTCCGCCCAGATGACTATTGTCGCCGGACAGATCTACCCCGTCTCGAAACCTGTCGGTATAGGGGAAACCGTCCGCACCGGAAACGGCAAGGGCATCATCTTCGCGATCGACCCCACCCTCGTCGATGAAGCATACACTATCAATATAGATAAGAGAAAGGCCGTCATCCAGGCTAACTCAGACAATGGATTCCTCTATGCGATCCAGACCCTGAAGCAGCTTATGCCGGTCTCTATCTGGGGAAAGACAAGCGACGAAAAAGCAAAATGGGAACTGCCCTGCTGCTCAATCAAGGATAAGCCCCGCTTCGCATATCGCGGAATGCACCTCGACTGCTGCCGCCACTTCTTTACCGTAGACGAGGTCAAGAAAGTGCTCGATGTGATGGGAGCCCTGAAGCTCAACCGCTTCCACTGGCACCTCACCGAAGACCAGGGCTGGCGCGCGGAAATCAAGGCCTACCCGCTTCTTACCGAGATAGGCGCATGGCGTCCCGAGACCATCATCGGCTATCAGGGCGGCCTCACCCCCGAGCAGTTCCGCTTCGACGGCAAGCGCCACGGCGGATTCTATACCCAGGACGAGATGCGCGAGGTAGTCGACTATGCGGCTAAACTCGGAATTACCATCGTCCCCGAGGTAGACCTCCCCGGCCATATGGTCGCCGCGCTGGCCTCTTACCCCTGGCTCGGCTGCACGGGCAAGTCGATCGAAACCGGCGGAGACTACAAGGTCTGGACGATATGGGGCGTCTCGCCGGACGTTCTCTGCCCCGGTAAAGACAGCACCCTCGAGTTCCTCAGGACCGTTATCGGCGAGCTCTGCGACATCTTCCCGGGCGAGTACTTCCACATCGGTGGAGACGAGTGTCCGAAGACGGCATGGGCCCAGTGTCCGGACTGCCAGGCGCGTATCGCGCAGCTCGGCCTTAAGTCAGACGAACATGCAACCGCCGAGACCCGTCTCCAGAACTTTGTGACCTCCGAGATGCAGGCCTTCCTCGCCACCCGCGGGAAGAAGCTCATCGGCTGGGACGAGATCCTCGAGGGCGACCTCGCCCAGGGCGCGACCGTAATGAGCTGGCGCGGTCTTTCGGGCGGAATCGAGGCTTCGAACAGGGGCTTCGACGTAGTGATGACCCCGACCGACTACTGCTACTTCGACTACTGCCAGAGTGACAAGTTCGACTATAAAGCAAAGATGGACATCCTCGCCCAGGGCAAGTCCCTTGAGCAGGAAGTCGGCGAGCCTACCTGCGCATGGTGGGGCAACCTGTCAATCGAGAAAGTCTACAGCTTCAACCCCACGGCCGGCCTCAGCAAGGAAGCGGCAGCCCATATTCTGGGCGCCCAGGCCAACGTCTGGACCGAGTATATCCCGGACAACGCACAGCTCGAATACATGATCATGCCCCGTCTCTTCGCGATGAGCGAGGTGCAGTGGTGTGAGCTTAAGAATAAAGACTACAACAAGTTCACCGAGAAAGTCAAGGGCAACGGCTTCAAGATGCTCGAGCTCCTCGGCTTCAACTTCCGTAATAAATGAATCTGAAAGCGCTGGCGAAAGACACCGCCATCTACGGTCTCAGCAGTATAGTCGGAAGGTTTCTGAACTATCTGCTGGTCCCGCTATATACCTATAAGATCGCGGCCGAAAGCGGCGGCTACGGTATCGTCACAAACCTGTACGCATACTCGGCCCTGCTGCTAGCACTGCTGACCTTCGGAATGGAGACGACCTTCTTCCGCTTCGCCGGCAGGGAAGACCGCGACGACCGGATGGTCTATAGCAACGCCCTGCGGATGGTGGGCCTGGTCTCGCTCGTCTTCGTTGCGCTTGTATTCCTGTTCCTGCGCCCGATTTCCGGGGCCATGGGCTATGCGGCCCACCCAGAGTACGTAGGCTGCTTCGCCCTGATCGCGGGACTTGACGCCTTCCAGGCGATTATGTTCAGCCGCCTGAGGCAGCAACACCGCCCCCTCAAGTTTATGGCCCTGAAGATGAGCTTCATCTTCGTCAATATCGCCCTGAACCTGTTTATCTTCCTGGCGATGCCGCGCATCCCGGCGCTGGCAGGTATATACGAGCGCTTCAACGGCGGAGTCGGCCTTATCTTCTTTGCGAACCTGGCTTGTACGGCGCTCGTTACTCTCGGTTTCATCCCGGAAATCAAGGGGATTTTTTACGGTTTCGACCGTAAACTCTGCCGCGAGATGCTCTCGTATTCGTGGCCGCTGCTGCTGCTCGGACTGGTAGGAATTCTGAATCAGGTCGCCGACAAGATCCTGTTCCCTTATCTAATGCCTGGCGCTGAAGGCCAGGTCCAGCTGGGAATCTACGGAGCCTGCGTAAAGGTCGCTATGATAATGACTCTTATCACCCAGGCCTTCCGCTACGCCTACGAACCCATCGTGTTCGGCGGAAAGGACAAGAACAACCCTGACGTTTTGTCAGAGGGAACGAAGTATTTCATCCTCTTCACCCTTTTGGCGTGGCTGGCGGTGATGTTCTACCTGCCGATTATCCGTTACTTCATCCACCCTTCCTACTGGGAGGGCCTCAGGGTTATTCCGATAGTGATGATGGCGGAAATATTTATGGGGGTGTACTTCAACCTTTCGTTCTGGTACAAACTCAGCGACAAGACCTGGTGGGGAGCGATAATGAGCGCGGTAGGAGTATCGGTTATGATAGCCGTCAATATCATTTTTGTTCCCCGCATAGGATATATGGCCTGCGCCTGGGGAGGATTTGCCGGTTATGCAGTTTCTATGTTGATGAGCTACTTCATCGGCCAGAAATACTACCCGATCAAGTACGATCTTCGCAGCATCCTTGTTTTCTCGC
>ONOI01000011.1 GCA_900319375.1 uncultured Bacteroidales bacterium
CCTGATCTTGACGAGGCATGGCTCAGGCTTATGCCCTCTTTTTACGGGGATGCCGTACGCAATTTCAACGATTACCCCGAGTTCTGCCTCGGCTGCGCAGGATATCTCGGAATGGCCGTAGCGTTTCTCTGGGACAAAGACTGGGCGAAGTATTCAGAGGTTCCGTACTCATTTTTCCAGGGCGAGCGTAAGTTCGACGATATGGACGACCATATAACCGATACTATACTCCACAACCGCAATCATACTGTCCCCAAGATGCAGTCTCTCGCAGCATCTGCCTATCACTTCCTTATGCGCGAAACTCCCGAACCCGGAACCGCTCTCGCATACCGTCTCTTCCTTATAACCGTCGAGACCATGTACAAAATCGGCGCCTCCCTCGAGCTCTCCCATCTCGGTTACAAACTCGAAGCAATCGGACGCTCCTAAAATAGAACGATTAGAGGCCCGGAACGGGCCGAGGGCCGCATCAGCGGCCGTGCCGTGAGGGAGGAGCGATGCGACGACCGGAAGGCACCCGCCGAGAGCGTAGCGAAGGCGGTTTGCCCCAGGGGGCAGCTGCGGAGCAGCGGGGGAAAAGGTATCTCTCACACGAAAAGAGCAGCCGTTGTGGCTGCTCTTTTCGTGTGGGAGATACTGGATTCGAACCAGTGACCCCCTGCTTGTAAGGCAGGTGCTCTAAACCAACTGAGCTAATCTCCCTTGCAAATTTGGGACTGCAAATATAAGTCAATTTTGTGAAACGGCAAGTTTTCGTGGGCTGATTTAATAAAAAATGCGTAACTTCGCGTCCCACGTGCAACGATTGGCACGCAAAATGTATCTTAATTAGGTACGACGAAAAGATAATACGTTTATTACTATGAATACTAAGGCTATTGCTAAAGCAGCATTTGTAGCGGCACTCGCAGTGTTCGCTCTCGTTTCTTGTAACAAGAATCGTCACAAACCCGGCCCTGAGGTTCCTGATGAGCCGGTCGTTCCCGAAGAGAAAGTTACCGAAGGCCTTTCTGTAAAGGCTACTTATTTCGGAGATTATTACGGAAAGGGTTTCCAGGATTATATCCTTCTTTTCCAGCTCGGTGAGCTCAATGAGGAAGGCCAATTCAAGACCAGCGGCGTAGAACTCAGCCTCGATGTCCTTACTGCAACCGGCGGTCCCACCCTTTTCCCTGCAGGAATCTACGAGATTACTGACGAAAAGTACAATTCAGCTGGTATTATCCCTTCAATCCCGGAAGGAGAAGGCGAGGATACGACCTACGGAGATACTTATCTGTATACCCAGCAGGATGCCGACAACTTCTGGCTCGAGCCTCTCGAGAGCGCACACCTCGAGGTTTCCGTAGAAGGTGCTCAGTACACTATCAAGGTCCAGATAGTTGTTAAGGGAGAAGAGTATAAGTACTGCTACAAAGGAGCTCTTCCCATCGAAGATAAGAGCAAATCTACTGATCCCCAGGAGGAAGGCCCTGAGGGAGATTACGACTTCAAGGCAGACAGCGCAGTCGCTTTCAACCTTGGCCACGAATGGAGTACTGATACAGACGACTGGATGGTCTATCTTGTCAACGACAATGACGAAAACGAGTGGGCTGTCATCGAAATCGTTTCCGAGTCCGGTAATCCTGAGGCTCTGCCCGAAGGAACCTTCAGCGTTCCTGCAGACTTCTATAACGAGAAGTATGAGATAGTCGCCGGAATTATGTGTCCTCTCTACCAGTATGAAGAGTCGTATTACGGAACATACTATGTGTTCGGAGGTCAGATCTGGTATTCAGCCTCATCCGGAAACGTAAAGATCACCAAGAACGGAGATAACAACTACACGGTTGCGCTTTCCTTCCTTGATGAGGAATATGACAACTCTCAGGTTACCTCGACTTACTCGGGAGAAGTTTCGGTAGACGTCAGCGAATACTATGACGGCTCTCTTACTACAGCAAGACTTCGTAAGGCAGCTCCCTCTTTCAAGAAGAGTGTAGTCAAGAGATCAGACAATCAGCGTCAGACAAAGGCGGCGAGTAAATTTGCCTGCCGCCTTTTCTAAGGCGCTTTGCTTACACTGGGGATGTTTTGGTTTTGACAGCATCGTAGACGGCAGTAAGCACGCCGGGAGTCGGAGACCCTCCCGTTAATCTCAGTCTTCAATCAATAGTAGGCAACTACAACTATTCATACGCTTGCTAAGTCACCAAGTGACACGCATTAATCAGAGCCGCCAAGGCTGCGGCACTGACGTATATCCCGCCAGGATTCAGGCCGGTCCTTTCTGGCATACGGGGTATCATCAAGACCGGATGCACGGGGCGATTCCTTTAAACCCCGCCAAGAAAAAAAGGATAAGCTTCGGCATAGCCCGTCTTCCGGCATACCGTAGCCGACACCAAAGGAAGAATAAGCGTGTAGAAAGCTGTCGGGTATTATGTTTGGACGAGGGTTCGAGTCCCTCCATCTCCACCTTCCAAGAGCAGGCATTGGCCTGCTCTTATTTTTTTACTATATTTGTAAGTATGAAAAAGAAGGGCATAATTGCGGTAATTGCCGCGCTGGCGATAAGCATTCCGGCGCTGGCGGTATTCAATGAAAAAGACCTCGGCCAGACTATCTCGGTCCTGAGATTCGAGCTGAAGGCCGAGTATGACAAACTGACCGCCAGGGAAGAAAGACTCAACTCCAGAAACGACGGCCGCCGCCGTCAGATGATCAGCCTGATGAAGAAGTGTAATGAGCTGTCTCTGATGCTCTATTCTCAGAATCAGGACTTCACTTTCGACCACACTTACGCTCTGGGAGAGGTGACAAAACAGTATGAGTCTTTCAGCAAGACCCGTCTCCCGTTCGACGATATGGTCGTGAAGCTCGATCTCGAGATAGACCGCCACGAACGTCTTATCGAGTCGCTGCGCCGCCTCCCTCCTCAATTGGAGGAAATTGAGGAAGTCCCGGACAGTATCGTCAGGGAAATAGGCGGGCCTAGTTTCCAGACGAGGCGCCTGCCGCGCCGTCCGCCCCAGGGCTTCCAGATGCCCCAGATGGATTCGGCGCGCAGAGCCGAGCTGGAAAAGGAGCGCCGCACTTTCGTGCTCGATTCGCTCGGACAGGTAGACAGAGACTCCTGTATCTACTATGCCCTGAGCATGCTCAAGATGTACAAGGCCCAGCGCGCGAAGGTGATTCGGGATTCCGAACACTATACCGCGATGAACGAACGCCTAAAGAGCAGCTACGATTATGCCCAGAACAAATATCGCCTCATCCAGAAACGCATCTTCGTCGAGGGTCAGGACGATTATTTCACCGTACTCAAGAGCTTCGGTTCGTATGCCCGCAGAGCATGGCAGGATGCAGTCCAGAAATATGCCCCTACCGGGGAGAAGAGTGAGTGGAGAGGCCCGATAGTAGTCGGCTTCATCTTCTTCGTGTTGTTCTACCTGGCTATCGCGGTCGTAGTGAGCAACCTTCTGGTACGTATCACTATGAAGAAAGTGAAGTACTTCCAGACTGAAGACTTCCGCCAGCGAAGGCATATAATGATTATTCTCATCGGAGCCTTTATATTCGCGATTTCGGTGATGATAGCCCGCCTGTGTGTAAAACAGAACTTCATAGTCGAGGCTTCGCTCCCTCTGCTGATCTTCGCATGGCTACTGATCGCCATCCTCGCTTCGCTGCTTATCCGTCTGGATCCATCTGTGCTAAAGGGCAGCCTTAAACTGTATACTCCCGTGATTATCATGGGACTTATAGTGATTAGCTTCCGTATCATCTTCATCCCGAACAGGCTTCTGAACCTTATCTATCCTCCGGTATTGCTGGGCTTTGCAATCTGGCAGCTGATAGTCTGTATCAAACACGGAGATAATCTCAGAAAGAGCGATATCGCCTATGCATGGATTACCCTTATAGTGATGATCGCAGCTACAGCCCTTTCCTGGGCCGGATATGTTCTGATGGCCGTCCAGATCTTTATCTGGTGGCTCTTCCAGCTGGCTGCAATAGGTACTATAACCGCTGTCTACGATCTGCTGGACATCTACGAGGAAAAGTATCTGTTCAGCAAGTTTGCTTCTACTGAAAAGCGTGACGGAGAACACATCTCCCTGACCTGGCTGTTCGACTTCGTAGAGATGGCGGTGGTGCCGGTAGCGGCTATCCTTTCCGTCATGTTCAGCATATGGCTCGCAGCGGGTATCTTCGATTTGACCTCCATCTGCAAGACCATCTTCTACCATCCGTTCTTCAATCTGAGTGACACGAACGGCAATCCTATCCTCCATCTGTCGATGTTCAAGCTGGTTGTCGTAAGCGCATCGTTCTTCATCTTCCGCTATGCGTCCTACGCCGGTAAGGCTATCTACAAACTGCGCAAATATGAAAGCGTCAAGACTAAGAGCGGCAAGGCTGTCCTGATGGACAATGAGGTGAACCTCACCCTCGCAAACAACGTAATCGCCTTCATTGTTTGGGGCATCTACGTCATCTTCTCGATCATCCTTCTGAAGATCCCTATGGGAGCCCTCTCAATAGTAGCCGCCGGACTCGCAACCGGTATCGGTTTGGCCTTGAAGGATGTTCTGAACAACTTTATCTACGGTATCCAGCTGATGTCCGGACGACTCAGGGTAGGAGACTACATCGAGTGTGACGGTATCAGGGGAAAGGTGGAGAGTATATCCTATCAGACAACCACTATCCAGACTCTGGACGGCGCTCTGATGGCCTTCACCAACAGCACGCTCTTCAACGAGAACTTCAAGAACCTTACTAAGAACAACTCCTACGAGTTGGTCGCAATCCAGGTGGGCGTTGCCTACGGATCGAATGTCAATACCGTCCGTGAAAAACTCTCCGAGGCCTTGAAATCTCTCTATCGCAAAGATTCTTACGGAAGGGAAGTAGTAGATAAGAAGAGGGGGATAACCGTAGCCTTCAGCGATTTCGGAGACAGCAGCGTTGATCTCGTAGTAAAACAGTATGTCCTTGTAGAGGAAAGAATCCCGTATATCGCAGCCGCTAAAGAGTTGATTTACAACACTCTGAATGAGAACGGCATCGAGATTCCTTTCCCTCAGAGGGATGTATACATTAAGCAGAACGTGAAATGATCCTCTATATCATTATTGCCGCCGCGGCGGCCGCTCTCATCGCCTGGGCTCTGACACATTTTATCGCCAAGGCGAACTATACCGGAATAATCTCGAAACTCGAGGGCGAGCTGAGCGCTGAGAAAGCGCTCAGAGCCCACGAAAACGAGGTCTACGACAAGACCCTTACCGAACTTAAGGAAAGCCAGAAAGCTGTTATCGAGGCCACTAAAAACGAACTTGCCCTCGAGAACGAAAAAAGGATGAAAGCCCGCGAGGAGTCGATCAAGAAAGAGGCGGCCGAAAGTATAAAGGTTATCACAGATGGTCTCGACAAGAACATCAAGGAGATGAAAGAGGCCTTCGAAGCCCAGAAAAAGGCTCATACCGAAGATACCGCTTCAATAAAGACCAAGTTCGAGGAGACAGTCACCAACCTTCAGAAACAGACTGAATCTATCGGCAATCAGGCCGACGATCTTGCCAAGGCCCTTAAAGGGCAGAACAAGATGCAGGGTATATTCGGGGAGACCATCCTCGAGAATATCCTAAAGAAGGAGGGGCTGACTCCGGGGCGCGACTACGACGCCGAGTTCTACCTGCGCGACCGCAAGGGCAATATCATCCAGAACGAAGAAACCGGCCGGAAGATGCGCCCGGACTTCGCTCTCCATTTCCCTGACAACACAGACGTCCTTCTGGATTCGAAGGTATCGCTTACCGCTCTTGCAGACTATTACAGCGCTGAGACTGACGAGCAGCGTAAGGACGCCTCCAAGCGCAATCTGGAGTCAATCCTTTCCCACATTTCCGAGCTTACCTCGAAGGAGTATCAGAAGTATGTCGAAGGCAGGACTACCCTCGAATATGTAATAATGTTCATCCCCAACTACGGAGCTTACCAGCTCGCAAAGACGGAGGATCCGGAGATATTTGCAAAGGCTTTCCGGCAGAACGTACTGATTACAACAGAAGAGACTCTGATCCCGTTCCTGCGTCTTATCAGAAGCGCGTGGGTACAGAAAGATCAGCTCGACAATATGGCCGACATAGTAGCCGGGGCTCAGAAAATGGTAGATCGCGTAGCTACTTTCTGCGAGAAGAATGTAGAGGTTGGAAATGCAATCGCCAGAGCCTCAAAACTCTTTGAGGAGAACCACCAGCGTCTGGTAGAAGGCCGTCAGAGCATAGTAAAGGCCGCAAATGAAGTTATAGCCGCCGGAGTTAAGCTTACTCCCGGCAAGGAACTTCCGGAGGCCTCAGAATAGTCCCTCTATGATTTCTTTTCTCAGACAGGTAGCGGAGTGGTATTATCCTCAGGATAGCCTTGTCAGAACGGTGTTCGTACTTCCGAACCGCCGTTCGCTGGCTTTCCTGAGGAAACACTTCTGCTCCCTGGCTGCGGCTGATTCCAAAGCGATGCTCTCTCCGAGGCTTACTACCATCGGGGATTTCTTCAGCACGATGAGCGGGGTGGCTCCCTCGGACCGCATCTCGCTGCTTGTCGAACTGTATGAGGTCTATAAAAAACTATTTCCAAAGGCAGAACCTCTGGATGACTTCATTTACTGGGGAGACGTACTGCTGTCTGATTTCGACGATGTAGACAAGTACCGCGTAGATGCCGGGATGCTTTTCCGGAATATAGCCGATCTCAGGGCTATCAAAGACACTTTCGAATACGCAGACAACAAGCAGAAGGAAGCTATAGACAAACTGGTCAAGAATTTTGACACGGTAACCCGCAGCGGCAATCCCAGAAGGGATGTAAAGGAGAATTTCAGGCAGATTTGGGATATCCTCTCTCCATTATATTCCCAGTTCAGGGATAGACTCTCGGAAAAGGGCATGGCCTACGAGGGAAAGATCTACAGGGACCTTGCGGATAAACTGGAAGCGACGCCTGTCGCAGATCTTCTTGACGAAGCTTATCCCGGGGTAGAGAAATGCGTTTTTGTCGGGCTCAATGCGCTCAACAACTGCGAGAAAGCCCTTTTGGGGAAGCTCCGCGATGCCGGTCTGGGCGAGTTCTGCTGGGATTTCGCAGGACCTTTCATAGCGGACGATTCGAATGTCTGCTCTCTTTTCCGTAAGGAGAATCTGGCCCTGTTCCCTCCGTCCTTTACCCCCGAAGCGGGAGATACGACTCCCAAGGTCCATGTCTGCAAAGTCCCTTCTGCCAGCGGCCAGGCAAGGCTTCTTCCCGAAATACTGGCCCGGGTCCCCGAGAAGGAAAGGGGGGTCGACTTTGCAGTAGTTCTGGCAGACGAGACTATGCTGCTTCCGGTCCTGGGAAGTCTGCCGCGCCTGGAAGACGGTGTAAATGTGACCATGGGCTATCCGATGCGCTCGAGCGAGTGGTGCTCGCTGATGCGCGATGTCCTGACGCTGCAGACCCATATGCGCCTTAAGGGCGGGGAGTGGTACTTCTACCACAAAAGCTTCCACGCCATAGTTTCTTCCGGAATAGTAGGAGCTCTTCTTAGCGAAGAAGAAAAGCAAAAGGTCGCCGATAATCTTCAGGCCGCAAAATACTACATTCCCCAATCCGATATAGCATCCGGCCCCGTCCTGTCGGTCATTTTTGATCCTGTCATCAAGGATCCGAGTGCTGCAGAAGTCTCCCAGACCGAGGCGCTTGCCGCGTACCTGCTGCGGGTCTGTACGACCCTGGCCTCGCTCCTGCGAGGCTCGGACGATAAGAATATCGTCCTGCAGCTGGATTTCGCGAAGCGCTATTATCAGGCGGTTACAAGGCTCGGCGATCTGTCGCTGGCCGTCCAGCCCCGGACATGGATACATCTGCTCGAACAGATACTTTCGGGCATCAGCGTCCCCTTCGAGGGCGAACCGCTTGGCGGCCTGCAGGTGATGGGCCCGCTGGAGACTCGCGCGCTCGACTTTAAGCATATCGTGATCCTCAACGCCAACGAGGGCGTCTTCCCGCGAGTCAGCGCGGGCTCCTCTTTCATCCCGGCCGAGATGCGAATGGCCTTCGGGCTGCCGACCTACCTGCGGCAGGATGCGGTGTGGGCATACTACTTCTACCGTATGATCACCCGCGCCCAGGACGTCTGGCTGCTCTATGACTCGAGGACCGAGGGCCTCAATACCGGCGAAGAGAGCCGCTTCGCAAAGCAGCTCCGCTATCTCTATCCGGATCAGTGTGAGCTGGAAGAGACGGTAGCGATGGCAGATATCTCCCAGTCCGGGGAAGAGGAAGAGATAAAGAAGACTGAAGACGATATCAGTAAGATCAAAGAGATACTCTTTTCAGCGACTTCTCTGCAGACTTACTTCGCATGCCCGGCTAAGTTCTATTACCGCTATGTACAGAAACTTACGCCGGAAGGAGAGGTCAAGGAAACCCTTGATCCCAGTCTGGAAGGAACAGTCTGTCACGAAGTCCTTAAGGAGATATACGCTCCGGAAGGCCGGATCGTCGATGAGGCCTATCTCATAGGATGGCTGAAGCGTCGCGATGAGATCAAGCAGATGGTCCTCGAACATATCAGAAAGGAGCTTAAAAGCGTTGATGTGGACGGACAGGATCTGGTTACTTCCGATGTGCTGGTAAAGTTCATCACGAGAGTACTCGAATGTGATATCAAGCAGATTCGCGCCAATGGTCCTATTACGATAATCGGACTGGAGAAGAAGATGTATGCCCGGATCTGCGGCCACCAGTTCCAGGGGGTAATAGACCGTCTGGACAAATCCAGGGAGGGGATGGTAAGGGTCGTGGACTACAAAACCGGAAAGGACACTCAGGATGTCCTGGCTCTGAGCGCAGTCCCCAGGACTTTTGGCAGCGACAACAAAGCCGCTCTTCAGTTCTTTATCTACGATAAGATACTGCAGAGCCGGAGCGAATACGCCGGAAAGGCTATATACAACTCTATGTATGCGATGAAGAGTTTCTTCACGCAGGACGTTCAGACTTATCCCCTTAACGAGGAGTTTGGCGCCGGAACTGAAGAACTTCTGGAGCAGCAGTTTAGGGAAATGGAAGACCCCGCGGTCCCGTTCCGGCGCTCGGCAGACAACAAGCCGTGTGAGTACTGCGACTACCGTATACTTTGCGGGAGAATAAAGAAACGTTGAGGTCATGGAAGAGAAACTTCAAAAACTGCATGACGTAGGCGGAGTCGAACTGATGAAAGCATCGGCCGGCTCTGGAAAGACTTTCTCCCTTGCCCGCGAATACATAAGGCTCCTTCTTAAAAACCGGAAGGAGGATCACCCATACAGACACATCCTTGCCGTAACCTTTACCAACAAAGCTACGGCGGAGATGAAAACCAGGATTATAGAGAGCCTGGATACTCTTGCACGTTTCCCGGAGTACTCTTTTTACAGGGATTACCTCAAGAGGGAGTGCGATATAGAGTCAGACGAAGAGCTGAGCCGGGAGTGTTCCCGCATGCTTACAGACATACTCTGCGATTACGGAGCTTTCTCGGTAAGTACGATAGACCACTTCTTCCAGAGGGTGCTTCGCTCGTTCTCCAGGGAAGTGGGGCAGTTCGCCGAATATCAGGTGGAACTGGACCGTGAGTCTCTTGTAGAGGAAAGTGTAGACAGGGTGTTGGATTCACTCTCATCCGGGGATAAGGCCCTGCTTGAGTGGCTCTCGGAAAGCGCCATGGAGAGAATCTCCGAAGGAGACAGGTATAAGGTAAGGGATGCCCTTTCGTCTTTCGCAAACGGGTACATGTCTGAAGCTTACCGGGAGAAAGCTGAGACGCTGGGCGTAGATAAGAACAAGGCATTCTCGGAAGAAAACCTCAGGGGCCTGAGCCAGCTGTGCGCCAAGATATGCAAGGAGGCCGAAGCTGAAATCAAAGCCGCTGCGCTGAAGGATCTGGAGTCTCTTCCTTCTACAGTTAAAAGTAAAGCAAAACTGGAAGAGTGGCTCAGAAGTATCGAGGCAGACGGAATACCGGCTCTTGAGAAAATCTTTGTACGGGGCGAGCCCAAGACCTGGGCCGCAGCAAGGGAAGCCGGGGCTCTTGGCGCCGTATCAGCCTTTGTATCAGGATCTTTGAAGATTTATAAAACGGCGGTTATCCTTCGTCGGCAGGCAGCGGTATTCCGTGTGGCCGAGGCGCTCGACACTCAGTTCGAGGCCTTGCTCAAGGAAAAGAATGTCCTGAGTCTGGATGATACGAACTCTATCCTGAGAGACATCATAGCGGGCTCAGACGCTCCGTTTATCTACGAGAAGGTAGGGGTGCGCTACCGCCATTTCCTGCTTGACGAATTCCAGGATACTTCCTCTACCCAGTGGGAGAATTTCAAGCCCCTGCTCCAGAACAGTATAGGGGAGGGCTGCTACAATCTTATAGTAGGAGATGTAAAACAGAGTATCTATCGCTGGAGAAGCGCCCGCTGGGATATATTCGACACCAAGGTAGAAAGTGAACTGGACCGAACAGTCCGCCATCCTCTAAAAGATAATTGGCGCAGCGCTTCCGAGATAGTTGCTTTCAACAACAAATTCTACAAGACCTGGGCTGCTCAGTTGGATATAGCCCTCGAAGAAGCTGTGGCGGATTCTCCAGCCGTCAAGGCGGAAACAGAAAGCCGCCCCGTAAGCGCCATCTATTCCGACGTCCAGCAGGATGCCAGAAGCCGTTTTACTGTACCCGGAAGCGTTGAGGTTACATTCTGCGAGTCTATCTACGATCAGACGGTAGAGGCGGTAGAGCAGGCCGAGAAACGCGGTTTTGCCCTGAAAGACATAGCGGTTCTGGTAAGAACAAACGATATGGGAATGGAGGTCGCCTCGCGCCTCACAGCCAGCGGAAAACACGTAATTACCAACGATTCTCTCCGTATCAGCAGCGGCATTACCGTAAGAGACCTGGTCTCAAGGCTCTACAAGATTGACAATCCTGCAGACAAGATCCACTCCTTCTACGCAGCTGATTTCCAGCCGGAATCGCTTGATTCCTGCCAGTCGCTTACCGATATCTGCGAATCCATCCTTAAGGAACTGCCTGTAGAGCAGGTTAATTCCGACACGCTTTATGTGTTGGCCTTTATGGATCTTGTCCGCGACTTTGTAAGCCGTAACGGCAACTCTCTTCATTCGTTCCTGGAATATTGGGAAGAAGATGGAATCCTTCGCAACATAGCCTCTCCGGAAGGTGCCAACGCTATAACCGTTATTACTATCCACAAAGCAAAGGGCCTGGATTATCCCTACGTGATAGTCCCCGTAAAGGCTAAGGATACGGCTGTAAGTTCAAGGCAGGAATACTGGGAAGATCCCTCGGTAGAAGGAACTCCCTTCCAGCAGCTTGAGCCTGCCCTTTACAGAACCAACCTGACCTCAAAATCTCAGGATACTCTCTTCTCCGACAATTACCTGAGGGAACTCAGGATGGGGAATATAGACCGTATCAATACCTGGTATGTAGCAACCACCAGGGCCTCCCAGGCTATGCAGATAGTGCTTGAAAAGCCCCAGGGAGACGGCTTTGGCGCTGCACTTCAGCTTTTCTGCGACAATCCGAATTCCGGCTTCCGGAACCTTGGCGACCACTACCTATGGGGGACGGTTTCGAATAAGGAGAATCTGCCAGAGCGCAGCTCGAAAAAACCCCGCCCGAAGGAGGTAGAGCAGCGGCTCCGTTACTTTACCGTCGACCCGAAAGAGGCGGGAGCACGCTCGCAGGTTAAGATCAAGACCGATTCGGCCGATTTCTTCGATCCGGAGGGCGAGACAGGTATTTCAGCCTCGCGCCGCATCCGTGGAACCGTGCTCCACAAGATACTCGAGACCGTATTCGGCCCGGACGATCTCCACGATTCGGTCGGGCGCGCGGTAGGCTCCGGCCTGCTTTCTGCCGACCAGGGCCATGGGGCCGAGAAGATGCTGGGGGAGGCGATAGCACTCGTCGCGCATCGCGGCTGGTTCCCGGCAGATAAGTCACGGCTGCTGGACGAGCGCGAGATTATCGCCCCGGACGGGGAGACTTTCCGCCCGGACAGGGTAGTCCTCAAGGAGGACGGGTCGGTCGAGATAGTGGATTACAAGTTCGCCGAGCAGAAGGGCTCGTATATAAAGCAGGTCCGCCGCTACGCGGAACTCTACAGAGCAATGGGCTATTCTAAAGTGACGGCCTACCTCTGGTATGTGGATAATGGGGAAGTCAAGCAGGTCTAGACGCTGAGTATTTTAGCCGTAAGTTCTACCAGCAACTCTCCCGGATCGGTTGCAACGCTTCCGTCGCCGCCTTTTCCAAGATAATCGTATTCACAGAGCAGGGAGATTATCTTCATCGCTTTCTGGACGGGATAATTGCGCACGGCCTGATCGTACTGGCGGTAGAAGTAGGGATTAACCCCGGCAAGAGCCCGGGCTTTTTCTTCGGCTGAAGGATAAGGCGTTTTCTGAAGCAGGACGCCGTAGCGGAGGATTCTGTTGAATTCGTTGTACATGGCGCTTACGGCGGCCGGCAGGGCAAACCTGGCGGAGTTTCCGATATGGGCGGCTATCTTCAGCGCCTTCGAAGCATTGCGCTCTGAGAGTTCCTTATTGAGCTCGAAGATGGTGAACTGGCGGGAAATCCCGACATTGCTTTCTATATCCTGAACCGAAATTCTGGTTGTTCCTTCCGGCAGAGCTTTAAGGAGTTTGTCTGTTTCGAGGACGATAGTAGAGAGGTTAGTTCCGACTGATTCTCCAAGAAGAGCGGCAGCATCGGGATCTATTCTAAGACCTCTTGATCCGTAGTATGAGGCTATCCATGAAGGAATTTCGTAGTCTCTTACCGGCTGACTGTCTACTACTACGCCGTTTTTAGTCGCGGCCTTGTAGAGGGCCTTGCGCTTATCGGCCGAGGCGCCGTGCATGAGAATAACCAGTACGGTACTGTCAAGAGGCTCCTCGCAGTACAGGCTAAGCTGCTCGAGAGTCTTCATCAGCTGGGCTTCGCGTACTACTACCAACACCCTATCCGCCATCATGGGGAACTGGCGGGCAGCGGAAATGACCTGATCGGCCGTTACATCGGCTCCGTAGCAGATAGTTTCGTTGAAATCCTTCGAGAATTCGTCGATACAGTTGTCGATGATGGCCTGGCAGATCATGTCAGGGTAATAGGCCTCTTCGCCCATCAACAGGTAGATAGGCCTGAACTGACCGTTTTGGATTTCCGCGATCAGTTCCCGACACTGCGCTGCGACATTAATTCCTTGCTTAGCCATATACCTACAAAGATAATAATTTTGTATCTTTACGCGATATATCTGAACAACTGAAATATGTCTATCATCCAGATTAAGAATGTGACCAAGACCTTCGGGGAGAAAGTGGCGCTCGATAATGTGAGCCTGGAGATACCCGAGGGCAAGATTTTCGGCTTGCTGGGCCCTAACGGCGCCGGTAAGACTACTCTGATCCGTATCATCAACAGAATAACGATCCCCAACGCCGGCGAGGTTCTCTTCCAGGGACGCCCCATTACTCAGTCAGATGTAGAGAAGATAGGATATATGCCCGAGGAGCGCGGCCTTTACAGAAAGATGAAGGTCGGCGATCAGGCTATGTACCTGGCTCAGCTGAAGGGTATGAGCGCCGCGGAAGCTCAGCACGAACTTAAGAAGTGGTTCGTCCGCTTCGAGATTCAGGGCTGGTGGGACAAGAAGGTAGAGGAGCTTTCCAAGGGTATGGCCCAGAAACTCCAGTTCATTACAACAGTAGTCCACAAACCCAGTCTGATGATCCTCGACGAGCCTTTCTCCGGCTTTGATCCCGTCAATGCAGACATAATCCGCAAGGAAATCCTTAGGCTCAAAGACGAAGGCGCGACTATCATCCTCTCTACACACAATATGGAGAGCGTTGAGGAACTCTGCGACAATATCGCCCTCATCAACAAATCCCAGCTCGTCATCACCGGAGGCGTAGATGAAATCCGCCGCGAATACGGAAACAACAACATCGAACTGGTATATACAGATCAGGACGGCCGTCATACCGAGATCCTTCCCAGGGAAACCGACGGAAAGACTACTCTGGAGACCTATCTGGCAAAGGAAGTCACCATCAACTCATACAAGGAGCTGATGCCCAGAATGAATGACATCTTTATCAAACTCGTAACTGAAGGAGTACAGAAATGAGATTCAGAAATATAGGAATAGTAATCAGGCGCGAATACCTTAACCGCGTCAAGAAAAAGAGTTTCCTCGTAACTACCTTCGTAGTTCCTATCCTGATGGCTGCCCTGGTTATCGTCCCCATGGTTCTTATGATGAACACCAAGGAGAAGACCAAGGTGGTTGCAGTCGTAGACCGCTCGGGTATCGTAATGCCCTTCCTCGAGAGCAATGAAGTCATCCGCTATGTGGATGAAGGCTCCCGCGAGCTGGATTCTCTGAAGGTCCATCTGTCTGACTTCGGTTACGACGGAGTCCTGAGTATCTCTGAAATCAACGAGGAGAAGAGCGTTTCCGCAGATTTTACCTCCGTGAAGCCTATAGGAATGAGCATCAGCGAGATGATGTCCGGCAGAATCAATGCTGCAGTAGAGTCTTACAGAGTAGACTCATACGGTATTGATGGTCTTGCCCAGATCATGAAGGACGTAAAGTCCAATATCAGGATCCGTTCGTATACTGTAGACGAGGCTTCCGGAGCAGAGAAGATAAGCGATGCCAGCGTAAACTCCATCCTCAGTATGGTCCTGGGTATCTTTATCTTCATCTTCATTACCATGTTCGGCGGAATGGTCATGTCTGCCGTCATCGAGGAAAAATCCAGCAGGGTAGTGGAGGTTCTTATCAGTTCCGTCAGGGCTACCGAGCTTATGTTCGGTAAGATAATAGGCGTAGCGCTGGTCGCTCTTACTCAGTTCCTGCTCTGGATACTGCTCAGCGGTATTCTCATCGCAGCGGCGATGGGAATTATAGTCCCGAAAATGAGCCAGAACGTAGATCCTACTGAAATAATAGCCTCGACCGGTGTAAACCCGGAGATGGTCAATATGCCGTTTGCTACCGGCAATGCGGAGATCGATTCCATCATAGGAACTATCCAGGGACTGAATTTGGGAAGCATCATCGTCTACTTCCTGATCTTCTTCATCCTGGGTTATCTTCTCTATGCTTCGCTCTATGCGGCAATCGGCTCGGCAGTTGAGAATGAAGGAGATACCCAGCAGCTTCAGCTTCCGGTTACTATCCCGCTGATGCTGGGTTATTTCATCGCTCTGTATGCGTTCAACGCGCCTGACAGCTCGATAGCGGTGTGGGGCTCGATGATCCCGTTTACCTCGCCTATCGTAATGCTTGCCCGTATTCCGTTTGGAGTCCCCGGATGGCAGATCGCCCTCTCTATCGCGCTGCTCGCCCTCACTACCTTTGGCGGAGCGTGGCTCTCGGCAAAGATCTATAAGGTCGGAATCCTTATGTTCGGCAAGAAGTCGACCTTCAAGGATCTCTGGAAATGGCTCAAAATGAAATAGTTATATGAGAAAACTTCTTGTTTTGCTGTCGGCCGCCGCGTTGCTGTCCTCTTGCGGGACAATAGTGTGGTCTGGCCTCAGTTGGCATAAAATTCCTGCCGACGGACATCGGACCGGGGTTACTGCGCCCAGCTCTGATTATCCCGAAGAACAGATCGGTATAAGCAACGGAGAGTTCTACGCGGCTCCGAGCGGAAAGATAATAGTCGGCGGCGCTACCCCTAAGGTAGCTCAGATCATGTATCAGGCCCAGCCCGGGATGGCCGACCTCAAGACTGTAATCGGGCGCTCCCTCGAGGGAATGCAGGCCTCAAGGCCGGAGAGTAAGCTCTCGAATTGGACTGTAGATATTTTGATGGAGCAGGCCGAGAAGGCTACCGGAATAAAAGTCGATGTGGGCATAGCCAACTTCGGCGGCATTCGAACCTCCATCCCCCAGGGCGATGTTCTTAAAGACGACCTGGTATCTATGTTCCCCTTCAAGAACTATCTCGCAGTAGTTACCCTTAAGGGCTCGAGGCTTCGCGAAATCTTCACCCAGATGGCCCGTCAGGGAGTCCAGGTAGTAGGCGGAGTCAAACTTGTCATCAGTAACGGCGCTCTTCAGAGTGTTTCGGTAGGCGGTAAGGCCCTGGATGACGACAAGACATACAATGTCGCTACTATAGATTTCCTGATGACAGGAGGAGACGGCTACCGTCTCGGAGACGGAGCGCTTCAGTCTGTAGTCACCGATGTCACGATGATAGATGCAATCCTCCCGAAAGTTCTTGATCTTACGGCGGCGGGGAAGACGCTCGACTATAAGACAGACGGTCGTGTAACGATAATTAAATAAGGGAGGTACAGAAATGAAAAGAAATATACTTTTGATCTTCTCGGCGGCCCTTCTCGCAGTCTCCTGCGGAACAACCAACGCCAGCCTCTCCATCCTCCATGTCAACGATACTCATTCCCATCACGATGCGATGAGGACCGAGCCACGCAAGGGCCATGGCGGAGTCATCGAGCGTACAGCCATCATCGACAGCGTACGCAATGCCCGCGGCGAGAGCAATGTCCTGCTGGTCCATGCCGGCGATTTCAACCAGGGAACCTCGTACTACAGCGTCTACAAAGGCCAGCTCGAGGTGGATCTTATCAACGCGGTCGGCTACGACGCCATCACCCTCGGAAACCACGAATTCGACAACGGTCTTGAGGATCTTGCAGCCCGCGTAAAGCAGATTAAATGCCCTGTTCTTTGCGCCAACGTGGGTTTCGAGGGAACTCCTTTGGAAAGACTTGTAGTCCCTTATACTACCGTCTACAGAGGCGGTCTTAAGATAGGAATTATAGGCGCTACCTCGGATCTTGCGACCATGGTCGCCAGTTCGATCTCTTCGCAGCTGAAACAGTACGACAACGTCGAGACTGTCAATTATTGGAGCAAGTATCTGCGCGACAATTTGAAGTGTAACATGGTCATTTTCCTGTCTCATCTGGGATACAGTGAAGATCAGGCAATAGTTCCCAGCCTGCATGGCGTAGATCTGGTCATCGGCGGCCACTCCCACACCTTCGTAGACGACTTCGTGTATGTCAACGATGCAGACGGAAAGCAGGTGCCGGTAATTACAGACGGCTGCTGGGGATATGATATCGGAGAAGTAATCGTTAAATAAAAGATGATAAGGTCGATGACGGGCTACGGCAAGGCCGTAGCACAACTTGAGGGAGGAAATCTTACAGTCGAAATCAGGAGCCTCAATGCCAAGAGCGCTGAGATCAGCCTGAAGACCTCTCTTGTCCCGAAGGATAAGGACATAGCGGTGAGGCGCACAATTGCAGACGCCCTTGTACGTGGAACTATAGACGTTTTCCTTACGTGGGAGCCTACAGTCGCTGTTACCGCAGGCAGAATCAATACAGACGTAGTAAAGGATTATTGCCGTCAGCTCGAACCTGTCACCGGGACTTCAGCTCCCGATCCGGCCGTTCTTGCCTCAATACTTCGTTTCCCGGATGTTTTGGAGTCCGGTAAGAAGGATTTCATCAATGAGGAGAATTGGCAGCTGGTTGAAGAAGCCTTCGATCAGTGCCTTAAGAAGGTAGACGAGTACCGTCTCCGCGAAGGAGAAGCCCTTAAAAAGGACGTTACCTCCCGCGTCAAACTCATTCTCGATCTCTACGACGAGATCGAATCGATGGAAGCAGAGAGAATAGAAGCCGTCCGGGCTAAGATCCTCAAGGCAGCCGAGGAACTCGGAGTCAAGATGGAAGGGGAGCGTTTCGAACAGGAGATGATCCTCTATCTGGAGAAGCTCGATATCAACGAAGAGAAGGTCCGTCTTCGCCAACACTGCAAGTACTTCCTGGATACTATCGAAAACGAACCCTATCCGGGAAAGAAACTGGGTTTCATCATCCAGGAAATGGGCCGCGAGATCAATACTACAGGATCGAAAGCGTCCCACGCCGGAATCCAGAAATGTGTTGTCCGCATGAAAGACGAACTGGAGAAAATACGTGAACAGTCAATGAACATCTTATAGAACATGGAAGAAGAAAGCAGAAAACTTAATTTCCTTGAGGAAATAATCGAGGAAGATCTTAAAAGCGGGAAAGTAGACTCTATTCTGACCCGTTTCCCTCCGGAGCCCAACGGATATCTTCATTTGGGCCACGCCAAGAGCCTTTGTATCAATTTCGGCCTGGCGCAGAAATACGGAGGAAAGACCAACCTCCGCTACGACGACACAAACCCCACCAAGGAAGACACCGAGTATGTAGACGCCATCAAAGAAGACATCAAGTGGCTCGGATTCCAGTGGGAGAAGGAACTCTACGCTTCTGACTACTTCGACCAGCTCTATGAGTGGGCGGAAGATATGATCAAGCGCGGCCTGGCCTACGTAGACGACGAGACTCAGGAAGAGATTTCCGAACACCGCGGAACGGTAGACAAACCCGGTATCGAGAGTCCTTACCGTAACCGCAGCGTCGAGGAGAACCTCAGGCTCTTCCGCGAGATGAAGGCAGGCAAGTATGCCGACGGCGAGAAGGTCCTTCGCGCCAAGATCGACATGGCCCACCCGAACATGATGTTCCGCGACCCTCTGATGTACCGCATCAAGCATGCCCACCATCACCGTACGGGCGACAAGTGGTGTATCTACCCGATGTACGACTTCACCCACGGCCAGTGCGATTCTATCGAGCATATTACTCACTCTATCTGTACCCTCGAGTTCGACGTCCACCGTCCGCTCTACGATTGGTTCATCCAGACCCTCGGTATTTATCCCTCGCATCAGTACGAGTTTGCCCGTCTGAACCTTACCTACACTCTTATGAGTAAGCGCAAGCTCCTCGAGCTTGTCCAGAAAGGTTTCGTTTCAGGCTGGGATGATCCCCGTATGCCTACGCTCTGCGGCGTAAGGCGCAGAGGCTATACCCCCGAGGCCCTGAAGATGTTCTGCGACAAGATCGGCGTTACGAAGCGCGATCAGCTGATAGATATCCAGCTCCTCGAGTGGTGTGTAAGGCAGGACCTGAACGCCCGCAGCAACCGTTATATGGTGGTTTCCGACGACCCTATCAAGGTTACTATCACCAACTGGCCCGCCGGAAAGGTGGAGTGGTTCGACGCTCCGCTTAACCCTGCGGAGCCCGAAGGCCCGAAGCGCAAGGTTCCTTTCACCGGAGAGCTTCTTATCGACAGGGCAGACTTTATGGAGGATGCCCCGAACAAGTTCTTCCGTCTGAAGCCCGGCGGAGAGGTTCGTCTTAAGTACACTTACATCATCAAGTGTAATGAGCTCGTAAAAGACGCAGACGGTAAGGTCGTAGAGCTCAAGTGTACCTATGACCCTACTACAGGCCCCGGAGGCGAGTGGCGTTCCGTCAAGGGAACTATCCACTGGGTCTCGACTCAGTTTATGAAGGAGGTAGAGCTCCGTCAGTACGACCGTCTCTTCACCCTCGCAGATATGAGCCAGGTCCCCGAGGATAAGGATTACAAGGACTTCCTGAATCCCGAGAGCCTCGTCATCGCCAAGGGTTACGCAGAGCCCGCCCTACTCGAAGACAAGTCCGGCATCGCCGTCCAGTTCGAGCGCGTCGGCTACTACATCGCCGACAAGGACAGCACCCCGGAACATCCCGTCTTCAACAAGACCGTGGCCCTTAAAGATTCCTACAAACCTGAATAGTTATAGTCATGCCCGACTTGATCGGGCATCTTACTTCATTGTCATGCCCGGCCCCGGCCGGGCATCTTGTCAATTTTTAATTGCCTTAGTGTCAAGACTTTAGAGTCTTGACACTAATCGTTTTGCGAGGTATCTTTGCAAGAAAAAGCCATGGCTGACACTAAAACGAAAGAATTAATTCCTCGCTCAAATATGAGGTCACAAAATGTGACCGCAAGTACAGAACCGGCTCGTTCTATTGAGCAAATGATATATACATTGCGAGATGTTCAGGTTATTCTGGATGAAGATATAGCAAATCTATATGGCGTTAAAACAAAGAGACTTAATCAGCAAGTTAAACGTAACATTGATCGATTTGAGTCGGATTTTATGTTCCAACTCACTGCAGAAGAATTCTCGATCTTGAGGTCACAAAATGTGACCGCAAGTTGGGGCGGTCGCAGATCATTACCTTTTGCTTTTACTGAATTAGGGGTTGCAATGCTTAGTAGTGTCTTAACTTCTAAAGAAGCAGTTGAGGTTAACAAACAGATTCTGCGAGCATTTTCCGCCATGCGCAGATTTCTAATCTCTAACGCGCAAGTGTTTCAGCGGTTAGATTATCTGGAATATAAGCTCATTGAAACAGATAAGAAGGTAGTAGTACTATATAATAAGATAGAAGAAGGGAAGCTAGAACCACGTCAAGGTATTTTCTT
Source organism: uncultured Bacteroidales bacterium (assembly GCA_900319375.1). Classification (GTDB taxonomy): domain Bacteria; phylum Bacteroidota; class Bacteroidia; order Bacteroidales; family UBA932; genus Cryptobacteroides. The sequence goes on from ONOI01000011.1 coordinate 20,463, forward strand.
TGATGGCCAAATTTATGATGCATATGAGTTCATTTGCGGACTTATTAAAAGCTCCCAAACTCGCATCATTCTCATCGACAACTACGTGGATGATACAGTCTTGACTATGCTAGACAAACGAGCTAATGGCATCTCAGCGACCATCTACACGCAAAAAGTATCGCCTCAATTTAAACTGGATATAGAAAAGCACAATGCCCAATACGCGGTCATTGACGTGAAGGAGTTTAAAAAAGCCCACGACCGCTTCCTTATTATAGATCATCAGGTTTATCTCATTGGTTCGTCTATAAAGGACCTTGGCAAGAAATGGTTTGGGGTTACTTTGATGGAAACTGTTGATGCCGAGGAATTAATCACTAAGTTGGAGGGGGATTAGCTGCACTGAATAAATAGGACCTCTATTAAATGTTGATATTAGTTACATCAATGATTATTATATTTGCAATCCCGGCATTTTAATGAAGGAGTTCCATTAATGGAGGAAAAGGAATACATCAAAAGATTCAAGCAAGGCGACAGACAGGCGTTCAATGCCTTGTTTGAATTGTATTGGTCCAGGTTGGTAAGTTACAGCGCGTTAATCGCCGGAGAGGCTACCAGCAAGGACATAGTTCATGATGTATTTGTAAAAGTATGGCTGGGGCGGGATAGTATCAAAGAATGCGATACTCTGAGGCCATATTTAATGAGAGCCGTTTATAACTCAAGTCTGAATGTATTGAGAAACAGAGCTAAGTTTATCTCCATTGAAGGAGGAGAGAACAATATGATTGATTTTCTGACGGCTGGAGAATATGGCCCAGATGACAGCGATATCATAAAGAAGCTCTATAATACAGAACGCAGCGTCGAGATAGAGGAAGCAATTTCTCAGCTTCCCCCAAAGTGTCAGGAAATTTTCCGTCTTGCCTTTATGGAAGGTAAAAGCCATAAGGAGATAGCGGAAATGAAGAACATCTCTGTTTCTACTGTAGACAATCAGATATTCAAAGCCCTTAAGCGGCTGCGTGACAGCCTTTCACAGCTGCCTTTTCTTCTTGTTCTTCTGATTCTCATTAAATAATTTTTCAGGTCAGAGTAGGTAGTTTTTCTTCTTTCTGTGTATAAAAGAAAAACACTAGTACTTTGGCCAATAACATCAGTGAAGAGATTCTCCTCGACTATCTGCGTGGAAATCTCGATTCGGAGAAAAGCCGTTCCGTCTTGGAATGGATAGAAAGTGATAAGTCCCATATTGAGGCCTTTTCACAAATTAAAGCAGTATATAACTATTTGGATATGCAGGGCAAACTCACCAAGTATGAGTTTCATAAAGCCTTGCAGCGCCTTAACGATGCGTTAGACGCTGAGAAGCCTGTTCTCAAGCGAAAGAGCGTCCAACGGGTGATTGCCACAATTCTGTCGTCCTTGACGATTATCGCCATTTGTGTAGTTGGTATACTGCATTATAGTCGCGCTATCTCAGTCTATAGCATTGATACGGACAACGGCAAGGCGCAGAATGTGCTTCTTGAGGATGGTACTCAGGTTTGGCTTTCTCCTCACTCAAGCCTCAGTTTTAACAAGAAGCATTTCAGTCAGGACCGCAAGGTTGATTTCGAGGGTGAAGCTGTCTTCAACGTTGCATCTAACCCGGCTAAACCCTTTACTGTTCACACAAGCAAGATCTCAATTCGAGTTCTCGGCACTGAGTTTAAGGTCCGTAGTTATTCCAGCGAGGATTATTCAGAAACCACTCTGGCAAAGGGTGTAGTTGAACTCAATACGGGCTCTGGAATCGTTGCTATGAGTCCCGGACAGAAAGTTACTGCTTCTGGCGGTAAGATAAAGATTGAGCAGGTCAACTGTGACGATGTGGTTATGATGACATATGGTATAGTATCCATTGTTAATGCTCCCCTTGAGAGTATAATCACTCATCTTGAAGAGGATTTTGATGTCAAGCTTAAACTTGCGAATAAAGCGCAGAAAGACGAACTCTACACATTTAATTACACAGTTTCCTCAGATATTGAAGATGTTATAGTGATGCTCGAGACGATATCAGGAGTTTCAATAGAGATCAGTGAATAACATGAAACGGATCAATAGTAAGCATTTTTTCCATCTTCTCACTGTTCTTTTCCTCTTTTGGGGACAGAGCGCGATAGCGTCCGAATTCCCGGTCGCGGATTCATATGATATTTTCATTAAAGAAGGTAGTTACACGGTACACCAGGTGGCGACAGATATTACCAAACAAACTGAAGTCGCTTTTTCCTATGGTAATAAGCTGGCAAACACCAGAATTCATGTGAGTATCATTGACCTTAAAGGAATAAGTATCAATGAAATACTTAAGTCTGTGTTTGAGCCCGCAGGTATTGCCTGGGTTATTAAAGATAACATGGTGGCTCTCTTCATTGATGAAACAGAAGAACCAACCATGGAGTCCAGACCGGTTAATCCGGTTTCAGTATCCGGAAAGGTTATTGACAGTAACGGAGACCCGCTTATCGGTGTTGTGATACATGCACGCAACGATGCCGGTCGTTCTGCAATAACAGATTTGGACGGGTCATTCAGCCTTCAAGCCCTTCCAGGGGATGAACTCCTGTGTTCCATAATGGGATATAAGGAACATACTATACGTGTCAAGGGAAGCATTAGCGGATTGAGAATCATTCTGGAAGATGATATTCAACAACTTGAGGAAACAGTTCTGATTGCATATGGCGTGCAGAAAAAGTCCAACTTGATCGGATCAGTTGCACAAGTCAATTCAAATGACTTGAAGACCGCTCCTGCAACCAATGTGACAGCGATGCTCGCGGGTAAACTCCCCGGACTGGTCTCACGCCAAACAAGCGGTCAGCCTGGAGCGGATGGGGCCAGTCTATACATTCGTGGCCTTGGTGCTGGAGACGGTCAAATTCTGGTCGTTGTAGATGGTGTTGTACGCTCTATGAACGATATCAGCCCTGAGGAAATTGAATCCATATCAATTCTCAAGGATGCGCCAGCGGCTGCTGCATACGGAGTCCGTGCATCTGCTGGTGTTATGCTGATAACGACAAAGAGCGGCCGCGTACAGAAACCGACAATAGATTTCAATTCTTCTGTAAGCCTCAGTAGCAATACTACATTCCCAGAGTTCCTTGATGGACCCGGTTATGTCTATTGGTATAACAAAGCTCAAGAGCTGGATGGAGTCCCGGAGAGCGGGCGAAGATTCACAGCAGACGAGATTGACAGGATTACTAATGGTGACCCTCAGGGTATCTACACAAATACTGATTGGTTCAAACTCCTGTTCCGTGATTTCGCGCCTACATATAATAATACTATATCGCTTAGTGGTGGTTCCGAAAACTTCAAATACTATGTCATGGCTGGCGCCTACAATCAGGAAGGTATCATAAGCCGTACATCCTATGACAGATATAATGTCAGGGCAAATATCGATGCGACCGTTGCAGATAATCTTTACATGAAGGTGGGCTTTGCCTATACGAACAGCGCGCAGATGGAACCAGGCTTGTCTGCGGGTAAAGGAAATGCATATGCATCAATATTTATTCAGGCTATCCTGATGTATCCCTACTTACCAGTTGAGTATAATGGACTTCCAGTTGGAAGCATGAACGGTATGGGAAACGGCAATCAGAATCCTCTTGCCGCTCGTGATCAATCTGGTACATCCATGATGAAACGGAACACCAGCAGTTTGAATGCCAGCCTCAAGTATGATGTCCCTTTTATAAAGGGGCTCTCTCTTAAGTTGAACGCTTCTTATGATCAGACCAACTCATTCAAGAAGATCGAACAGTTGGCTTACAAACTGAATGTGTGGAATCAATCTGTAAGGTCTTTCAACGAAGAATGGGCAAGGCATCTTTCAAGTGGTAAATCTCAGGTCAATCAGTGGCAGTACTCATATGATGCATATACTATCCAGCCAGCCATTGAATATTCGGGCAGTTTCGGTAAAAACCATATCTCCGCTCTTGTGTTGTACGACTACTCGAGAAATGACAGTAGGGACATGTCATCCGGAATGCTTGGCTACAAGATAACCGATGTGATGGAGATCAACTTCGGTGAGGAAATAATTCCGACACTTATTAAGGGTGGATATGGAATAGACCGCCGTGCCGGCTACGTTGCGCGTCTTAACTATGATTATGATGAGAGATTCCTTGCTGAGTTGACTATGCGTTATGATGGCACTCCTTATCTGCCTGAGGAATATAGATGGGGCCTCTTCCCAGGAGTCGCTCTGGGATGGAAAATATCACAGGAACCATTCATCAAATTAAGGACTTCGGCGGGCAGACTCGGCTCAGACCGCTCGCTGGGCTATTCTTATTCATATCTGGCCACAATGAATATGGGAGCCGATCCTGTCGTTCTACTTGGGAATACTCCGTCCTACTATATCAACCCATCCGCTCCAGTCAATACATCTCTTCGCTGGCAAACTACAGACACTTATAATGCTGGTGTCGAGACAAAATTCTGGAACGGCTTGCTGGGTGCGGAACTTGACCTTTTCTACAGTTACACCAAAGATAAGATGGAGGCCCAGTCCGGAACATATCCTCCCTCGATGGGTAATTATTTCCCTTCATTCGTGAACTTCGGTGAGCATGACAACAAGGGATTTGAACTAGTCCTGACCCATGAAAACAAGGTAGGTGAGTTCAATTACAATATCCGCGGCAACGTCTCTTGGGCGCGCAACAAGATTATTAAGATTACGGAAGATCAGAATCAGCCTAAGTATATGATGCAAACGGGGACATCCCTCGGTCAGTATTATGGTTTCAAGTCAAATGGCCTTTTCCAGACTGAAGAAGAAATAAAGACCAGCCCAACCTACGGAAAGAATACTACCAGGCCCGGTGACATCAGGCTGGTTGACTTGAACCGCGACGGTAATATCACCTGGGCCCAAGACAGGACCGTCATTGGACGCAGCAGTACTCCGGAAATGATATTCGCTTTGAATTTCAATGCTTTTTGGAGGTATTTCGACTTCAATATCTTCTTCCAGGGGGCGGCCATTTGTGATATCCCTCTGTGTGGCGTATACACTGATCGTAACGGCATTACGGATGATACTCCATACACCAGACCCTTCGCTTTTGACGGAAATACTCCGTTATATCTGGTCAAAAACTCCTGGACACCTGAAAACACAAATGCGAAGTATCCTCGCCTGAGGATCGAATCACCGTCCAACGGCGGTAAGATGTCTGACTGGTGGCTTGTGGATGGATCTTACATTAGGTTGAAGAGTGTGCAACTTGGATATAGTCTTCCTCGAAAAGTCCTGAATAAAATCGGGATGCAGCGGTGTAGATTTTTTGTCTCAGGAGGTAATCTTTTCACTTTGTCCGCCCTCCCATATCTGGATCCTGAAATGCCCGATGTTAATCAGGGATACTATCCTCAGCAGAAGAATGTAGAATTTGGGGTTAATATATCACTCTAGCCATGAAAAAGTTTATAGTATACATAGCCGGCATATTTGCTTTTGCAGGATGCTCGATGGAACCTATCCTTACATCTTCGTATAGCGAGGACGTGGCCTGGAGTTCTGAGGATAACTGTCAGATGTACATCAACAAGTTCTACCCTTTGGTAGGACAGAGCTATTACGAACCCGAGGTATTCTTCGACAGCGCCAGCGATATTTTGAAGAGCAATTCTCCAAACTCGGAGATCTCTTTCTTCTCCTATGGTTCTGTGGCTGTCTCTCCGGAGAACAACATATTTGAAAACTGGACTGTAGGCCATTCATGGGTAATTGATTGCTGCCGTTTCCTCGATGGGCTCAAGACCCGTGGGGAAGGGCTCCCAGAGGATTTCCGGCTTCAGGCGGAAGCCCAGGTCAGGTGGTTCCGCGCCCACGTGTATTTCGAGATGGCCCGCCGTTACGGCGCCAGCCTGATTCTTTACCGGGAACTTCCTCCGCTTGGAGAGAAGGATCATCCCAGGTGTACCCCTGATGAGTGCTGGGACTTCATAAAAGAAGATTTGCAGTTCGCGGCAGACAATCTTCCGGACAATGATATCCCGGGGAAACTTACTAAAGGAGCTGCCTATGCTATGATGGCCCGAGCGATGCTATACGCAGAACGTTATGACGATGCCTACAAAGCTTGTGTGAAAGTTGAGGAATGTGGGTATGATCTTGAGCCTGACTACGCTCAGCTATTCAAATACAAAAGGGCCGCAGGGGTCAGTTGTGAGAGCATCGTAGAATTTGGTTTCTCTTATCCAAATCTGGCTTATTCCTTCGATAAGTTTTACTGTCCTCCAGGGGATGGGGGATACGCCGAACTCTCTCCGACTGAAGAATTGGTCTCCCAGTACCAGATGGCTGACGGAACTGATTTCAGCTGGGACAATCCTGCAATGGCGGCGGATCCTTATACTGGACGTGAACCTCGCTTCTATGCGTCTATCCTATACCACGGATGTACGTGGAAGGGGAGGACCCTTGATATGCGAAACTCTTCCAAGGATGGAGTTGCCTTCGGGGGCGGTACGACTTCCACAGGCTATTATATGAGAAAACTGTTTGACGAAAGCCAGACTGTTGGTTTTACAAACAGCGACCTTACAAAATATTATATACGATTTGCGGAGATTATTCTGATCAAGGCGGAGGCTCTTGCTCAGTTGGGAAAGTATAGCCAGAGCATGGATGAACTTAATAGGATTCGCCACAGAGCCGGCTTTACAACAGATCTTACGGCTGCAGACAAGAATACATGTATGCAGTACATTATGCATGAGAGAATGATTGAGCTCGCTTTCGAGGGACATAGGTTCTGGGATTTGCGCCGATGGGGCCTTGCCGACAAGCGACTCAACAATATGCATCTGACCGGGGTAAAACCCGTCCAGAGTGGCGATACGATTACTTATACGTTGTTTGATGCAGACAACGGTAAAATAAGGAAATACCCTACGAAGTATAATCGATTCCCTATCCCGGTAAACGAGCTGCTTCGTAACGGAAAAATGGAACAATTCGAAGAATGGAAATAACAATCAACCAATTCATTTTTACCATTATGAAAAAAACACTTAAAGCTATCGCAATGCTGGCACTTGCTACAATGGCATTTGCCTGCGGAAAACCTGAAGTAGAAGAGAAAATCGATCCCGGTAAGGGACTTCTCAACTTCACAATTATGATTCCCGAGGATCCAGTAGAGTATACAGCTACTAAGGCTGGTCCGTATGCCCCTGAAGAGACTGTTATTGTCGAGATTCCTTCGCTTTATGAGAATCCTACCGACGTGACTGCTCTTGAGGCTTATGCGAGCTTCGACAACAATTGCTATGCAGATCCTGCAGTCCCGGCAATTATTGACTTTACGACTCCGTACACTCTCACAACTGTCCTTGCAAATGGGGAAAAGCAGGTGAACTACATTGAGGTTAAGCTCGTTTATCCTTCTGCCAAGGTGGAGCAGCTCTGGCGCACAGATGCAACTGCAATGGGTCTTGTCTGGTACAACTGGGCAAATATTGCAGTCGACAAGGACTATGTATACGTTCTTGATGCAGTTCAGAATGTAGGTGATCAGATTATTAAACTCGACAGGAAGACCGGTGAGGCTAAGGGCACTATTGCACTTCCTACATCCTGTCTCGCGAATATCCACGTAGATGATGCCGGACACCTTATTGTCACCAGGTACAATATTTATGGCGCAGGCTTCCGTCTGTTCGTTTATGATCCTTCCAATAATACATGGGCAGGTCCTATTATTGATTACATTCCTATCGAAGGAGTCCTTGATCTCCCTGCCGACTTTGGCCAGATTGCGACTCTGGTGGGTGATATAACCAAGACCGCTTATGTTTATACTTCTGCTCCCGGCGATGACAAGATCTACAGCTGGAAGTTCGAAGGCGGTGTGCCTCAGGCAGAACCTACGATTACAAAGTACAGTGGAACTACCGCTCCTTGGACCCACGCTCGTTTCCGCAAGGCCTCTGCAACAGACGATGCGAACCTCTATGCAAGCATGAACTTCTACACAGGAGGCGAAGATTCTAAGGCAGTATTCCAGCAGATGACTCCTTCTTTCGACCTGACCAGCATTGACATGGCTAACTTTGGCCAGCGCATCCTTAATTTCAAGACATTTGCAGCTAATGGCTCCGAGTGGCTCGCAATGGCATATCAGGATACATATGAAAGGTGGTCTGGTTCACACTTTGCTCTCTTCAACATTGAGAACCGAGACAACTGGACTATGGTTCCGGGCGCCAACAGATATAACTTTGACTTCCGTCTTTACAATGGCGAGACTTATGGCGGTGTAAACTACGAGCAGACCAATGGTCTTGATGTCTTCACAGATTCCGATGCGGCTTATGTGTATATCTCTTCTCCTGCAAAGGGTAGTGGTGATGCCGTTTCCGATGCTGCCAATACACACGTAACATGCTACAAGATTACATTCATTAAGTAAAGCACCCTTATGATCACAAAACTGAAATGTCTTGTGGCTTCAGCAGTGGTAATGTGCAGCCTTCAACTCGAGGGCTGCACAAAACCAGCTGCAGGAAAATCCGAAAGCCAGGAGGATCCGTTTGCCGTTGTCAAGGCAACCAGGCCGCTATGCACTTGTGATTGCGACCCGGACTGGTCGTCATACGAAGAATCATATGGCTCCAGGTGGCATAGAAGATACGTAACCCACGGCCAGGTCGAGGGAACAGGCGCCTTCTATATCACTTATGGGTTTGACGGTGGGTCCGATATGCCCGAAAAGGTTTATTTCCAATCAAGATGGAATAATTTCCGCCCGGACCTGAGTTTCCATCCGTATGGCATTTCAATGTGGATCAAAGGGGCCAAGAATAATGCCGGATCACTTCGTTTTGTCTTGCTCCACGATGACAAGATGAAGCCCGACGATCCTGTCGTGCGACAGGAATATGCCATTATTGCAGAGGATGCACTCCGCTGTGAGGAATGGACTCGCCTATGCTTCAAATATGAAGACTTTCAGCCGGTTGGAGGGGACATCCCTCAAATGGAGCTTTCCAAAGTAATCGGTTTTCGTTTCGAATTTGTCAACGACGATGGCGCCCCTTCCTCCGGGAATGCTGTCTTCATAGACAATATTGAACAACTGACGCTTTACGAGCCTCAGTATAATAAAAACGCCATCTTTAACAGCGTATTTGTGCAGTTGTATAATGGTTACCTTCACACCGACTGGAAGACTATCTTTGCAGATTATCGCTCTGTCGGAATCAACGAGGTAATCATTCAATATGCCACAGGATACGACACCGCCAGTAACCAAACCTGGTACAGCGACTCAAATCTTCCGTGGGTTACAAGCAGCTTGCCCATCATTGACAATATGGTTGCAGCGGCAGAGGACACAGGGATGAACATACGTTTTGGACTCTATGGTGGCGAATACCATCAAGGATACGAAACTATCCTGTCACGCAATAAACTGGTGGCAAACGAACTGGTCGAAAAGTTCGGGGATTCCCCCGTATTCAAAGGCTGGTACATTACAGAAGAATTCTACGACGGCATCTATATGTGGCACAGGCCTGAAAAACGTCAGGAGCTATCAACCTACATCCAGAGTGTAGCCACTTACGCCAAAACACTCAAGAACGTTGATGTCGCAGTCGCGCCAGCACTTTGGCGCGGTCTGCCTGCAGTGCAGTGCGGGAAATGGTTCGAGGCTATTTTCAATGAAACCCCGGACGTGGACATCCTTTACCTACAAGATTGTGCTGGGCGAGGTCCATCCGTTATTACGAGTGTGGATGTTGACCTCCCCAATTGGTTTGCTGAAATTAAGAAAGCATGTGATGCCACTGGCGTTAAGTTCGGTGTCGACATCGAATCTTTCCTCCAGTGTGGCTCTCCGAAAATTTCCTATCAGGCAAAGACTTGGGAGGAACTAAGCAAACAACTATATACGGCTGGGCTCTTTACTGATTATATCACCAACTTCTCGTTCGCCACATTCAAGCTTGATACTAAGAGTTACAAATTGTACAAGGAGTCCCTTAAGAAATAACCCCCGAAAAAGCCTATATTTGTGTTTATGAAACGTTATTGCACTGCCGTAGCATTAGCGCTGCTTCTCTTTTGCGCACCATTACCCGCTAAAGTAAAGCCGGTGAGCGGGACTTTTGTCAATTTCTTCTGGCAGGACGATCGAAACAACTACATGAATCCGCTCTCTTTGGATATGACGGATCCGGGGCTTTGGGCGGCAAAGACGACGGAACTCCATGAGATGGGAGTTGACTATCTGGTGATATTGGCTGTGGCCAATGATGGGAAGGCGGTTTATCCCAGCTCGATTATGGACCATGGCTATCCGGCGGGGCGCATAAGTCCGGTGGATGCAGTGATGGCGAGCGCGGAGCGTCTCGGGATGCATGTGTTTATGAGTTGCGGCTGGGCCCGCAATCAGGACGACAATCTGAGGGATCCTTTCGTCATAGAGCGCCAGCGGGCGATAATGGATGAGTTAGTTTCGCTATACTCGGATTCTCCCGCATTCTACGGATGGTATCTGCCGATAGAGTCGGCCTTTGAGCCGATCCTGCCCGAACACGCTGTCGAGGGGGTTAACGAACTTGCCGCAAGAGCACGCTCTCTTACTCCGGACAAGATGGTGATGATCTCTCCGTATGGGATATGCCATGCAGACATAGACAATCCTCTGTTCGAGGAGCGGATCGCCGCCCTGGATGTGGATATAATCGCCTATCAGGATGAGGTGGGGTGTGTACGAGAACCGATGCCTCTTCCTCGTCTGAGAGATCATCTGCGCAAGCTTGGGGAGATCCATAGCCATACGGGAATTGCTTACTGGGTGAACGTTGAATCATTTACCTGGGAGAAGCCGGCCACCAACAGCCGTCAGTCGGCTCTTGTGCCAGCTGCTTTCGGCAGATATCTCGCACAAATCGAGGCTGCGTCTGCGAGCGGAGCCGAACGTATTATCAGCTTCGCAATCGCAGGCATCTATGATAAACCGTCCTCTTCATATCCGCTTGGCCAGCCGGTAGTTTCCAATGAGGCCTATGAATCATACATGTCTTGGAAGGCCGGAGAGCCGAGGTGGAAGCTGCTCGAACACATCTTCTCCTCCGATGTGGTCTCTGCCCGCGCAACGGCCGTCAATGAGGTATACTCGCCCCTATGTGACGGCAAGTTCGCAGAAGAGAGAGTGGGGGATCCGGCCTGGCGCTCTTTCCCTGACGGAAAGATGTCGGTGGTGGTCGATCTCGGCAAAAAATGCAGGGTGAAAACTCTCGCGGCAAAGTTCATGAATTATTCTCAGGCAGGAATATCTTTCCCGTCTGAAGTCTCCTTCAGTGTTTCAAGAGACGGAAAACATTTCAGAAAGAGCCGCACCGTAAGGCTCGCCCCTTTCAAGAATGACCTTCACGACTGCTGGACCGATATCGCGCTCTGCGAGTTCCACTCTCATTCTCGCTTTGTAAAGGTCGAGGCAAGCGCGCCAGAAGGGAAGAAACTGATGTGTGATGAGATTCTGGTGAATCCTTCGGCTGCCGATTCTTCATCGCAAGATCCAAGAGTAGATCTTACGCTTGTCCCTCCTGGACAAATCAGCAATAAAGTGGATCTCGACATTAGGGCCGGCATAGTTAATAACAACGACCGTAAATCGTCCTTCAAGGTAAAATTATTCTCCAGGAAAGGCTTATTCCGAAGACTCCTTTGTGCCCAGAAATTCGACCTTGATGCCGGTTCTGCCCATACGGTTAAGACCATAATGAAAACGGCAGGATTGTCCGGCGATTATGAGATCATATTGAAAGTTTATTCCGAAGGTAAAAAGTATCGCAAGTCCTCAGTCACTACTGTAGTACCCTCTGATCAGCGCTCGCTGGAAAAAATTGCCGGAGCATGGACCGGCCTGTATTGCTGGAGTGAATTGGAAGGAAAACATTGGAATCCGGATATAAAGAAGCTGACTGCTGATGATTGGCGGGGGATAGTACGCTCTATGCATGAGGTCGGGATGGACGTAGTGATTATTCAGGAATTGTTCCGCAATGAGGAGTACTGCGGAGGTCATAATACCACTCCAGGCAATTATAAGGGTCTGGCGTTTTATCCCTCCGACTTATACGACGGCCGTATGGATATCGCTTGTCCCGACCCGATGGAGGCCATTATGGACGAAGCCGATAAGCTGGGTATGCAGGTATTCCCTGGAATAGGACTGTTTGCCTGGTTCGATTTTACAAAGGAATCCCTGCAGTGGCATAAAGAAGTCGCAAAAGAGGTCTGGGAGAAATACGGCCATCACCCATCTTTTTATGGTTTCTATGTGTCAGAAGAGAGCGGAGGAAGTCTGGATAACTGGGAATGGAGAGATTATGAGAAAGCCCAGAAACGCAAAGGGGAAATAGTGAAGTTCTTCCGTGAATTCGGGACTTACTGTAACGCCCTGGCCCCGGGGAAACCTGTTATGCTTGCGACAAACAGTTTCGATGTATTAGGCGCCGAGCAGACATATCTTAAACTATTTGATTACCTGGATATTCTCTGCCCTTTCGGCTTCGCCAGAATGCCGGAGAATGATATTACAGGCCAGCACGCAGCTGATTTTCTTCAAGACCTATGCGACCGGAAATCCTGCCATTTATGGTTTGACCTGGAAGCCTTCCTCTTCTATCCGGACGGATCTCTTTACCCCAGACCCTTCGATGAGATTATTACGGACCTGAAGATGTTCGATAACTTCGAAAAAATATTCTGTTATCAGTATCCTGGAGTCTTCAACAACCTGAGCCTTCATCCTCAAGTAGGCGAAGATGCCGGAATCGAATTGTACAACAAGTACAAGGAGTACTATCTGTCTTCCAATTAAAAAAGAAGCCCGGCCCCGGGCTTCTTTTTTTATATGTACATATTGACGATCGCTTCGTAGAGTTCCTGCTGGCCGGAAGTCTGCGCCGGTTCGCCGTTCTTGCGGGCGTAGTCGGCGGCCTGCTCGAGGGTGAGCTTGCCGTCTTCGAAGTCCTTGCCGATGCCGGAATCGAAGGAAGCGTAGCGCCTGGCGACCATCGCGGGGATGGGCGATTTCTCGAGAATCTCGGCCGCTACGAGTAGGGCCCTGGCCATGGCGTCCATTCCGGCGACATGGGCGATAAGGATGTCCTGCAGGTCGGTAGAGTTGCGGCGGGTCTTGGCATCGAAGTTTGTTCCGCCTACAAGGCCGCCGTTTCGGATAATCACGAGCATAGCCTGTACGAGCTCGTAGATGTCGATAGGGAACTGGTCGGTATCCCAGCCGTTCTGGTAGTCGCCGCGGTTGGCATCAATAGAGCCGAGAAGGCCGGCGTCGGAGGCGCACTGAAGCTCATGCTCGAAGGTGTGGCCGGCGAGGGTGGCGTGGTTCACTTCGATATTGACCTTGAAGTCCTTGTCAAGGCCGTGGGCGCGAAGGAAACCGATTACGGTCTCGGTATCGGCGTCGTACTGGTGTTTGGTAGGCTCCATCGGCTTGGGCTCGATAAGGAAGGTGCCCTTGAAGCCCTTCGAGCGGGCGTAGTCGCGCGCCATTCCGAGCATGGTAGCCATATGCTCCTTCTCGCGCTTCATGTCGGTATTGAGCAGGCTCATATAGCCCTCACGGCCGCCCCAGAAAACGTAGCACTCGCCGCCGAGCTCGATGGTGGCGTCGATGGCGTTCTTGATCTGGAGCATCGCGCGCGCTGCGACATCGAAGTCGGGGTTGGTGCTGGCGCCGTTCATATAGCGTTTGTGGCCGAAGACGTTGGCCGTTCCCCAGAGGAGCTTGATGCCGGTCTGGGCCTGTTTCTCCTTAAGATAGGCGACGATGGCCTTGAGATTGGCCTCGTACTCGGCCGGGTCGTCGGAGGGGTCGATAAGGTCGGTGTCGTGGAAGCAGTAGTAACCGATTCCGAGCTTCTGCATAATCTCGAAACCTGCGTCTGCTTTATGTTTAGCCCTTTCGAGAGGGGTGGCGCCTTCGTTCCAGGGGAAGGTCTTTGTCCCGGGGCCGAACTGGTCTGAGCCTTCGGCGCAGAGGGTATGCCACCAGGCCATTGCGAACTTGAACCAGTCCTTCATCGGGCGGCCTGCGACCACCTTATCGGGCTGATAGTAACGGAAGGCGAGGGGATTCTTGCTTTCTTTGCCTTCGAAGCCGATCTTACCGACTTCGGGGAAGTATTCTTTAAGTGCCATAATTATTGATTGAGTATAGATTCAAGATTGTTTTTCCAACGGGAGTAGGCCTCATCGAGGGCTGCTTTCCAGGAAGGATCCGGCTCTTCGCGCCCGACTACTACGAGGGTAGAGAAGGCCTCTTCAGGAGTTTTGTAGTATCCGGCTCCGAGAGCGGCTCCGCGCGCGGCGCCAAGCGAACCGTCGGTGTCCAGGAGTTCGATGGTACTGCCGCAGACTGTCGCCAGGGTCCGGCGGAACAGCGGGCTGAGGAAAAGGTTCGCCCTGCCCGCGCGGATGACGGCGGGGTTGAGCCCCAGGCCGCGCATTACGTCTATTCCGTAGAGGAAAGAGAAGGCGATGCCTTCCTGAGTGGCTCTGAGGATGTGGACGCGGGAGTGGCGTACCAGATCGACGCCGCCCAGGGCCGCGCCGACGCTCCGGCCTTCGAGCACCCTTTCGGCACCGTTGCCGAAAGGCAGTATAGTAAGGCCGTCGCTTCCGGCGGGGGCCGTCGCGGCGAGCTCGTTCATCTGAGGGTAGGAAAGCTCGGGACAGACGTTGCGGCGAATCCACGAATTCAGAATACCGGTACCGTTTATACATAGAAGCACTCCCAGTCGAGGGGCCTCCGAGGTATGGTTTACATGAAGGAAGGTATTCACCCTTGAATAAGGATCTGCCTTAGGGATGTCTGTAACTCCATACACGACGCCGCTGGTACCTCCCGTAGCCGCAATCTCGCCCGGACGCAGAACGTTCAGCGAAAAAGCGTTGTTGGGCTGATCGCCGGCGCGATAGGAGATAGGCGTTCCCTCGGGGATGCCGAGAAGAGCCTGAGTATCCGCATTGGTTACTGCCTGAACCCCGATGGAAGGTACTGTAGAAGGGATCAGATCGGGGGAGAAGCCGTAGTAATCCGCTACGAAATCAGCCCTGCATCCTTTCTTGAAATCCCAAAGGGTCTGTTCGGAAAGACCGGTCTCGGTAGTTGCGATTTTTCCTGAGAGCTTGTATGCGATATAATCGCCCGGGAGCATAAAGTACTTGATGCGGGAGAACACTTCGGGTTCATTGCGCTTTACCCAGGCCAGTTTACTGGCGGTAAAGTTGCCGGGAGAGCCAAGCAGGCGGTCAAGACACTTGTCAGGGCCTATCGCCTCAAAAGCTTCGCGTCCAAGCTCGACAGAGCGCGAATCACACCAGATGATAGAATCGCGAACCGGCTTGCCGTCGGCTCCTACCGCTACAAGGCCGTGCATCTGATAGGTAATACCGATGCATCCGACTTCGTACATGGAGTAGCCTGCGGCGGTAATATCGGCTATTCCGCCCAGGATCTGAATCCACCACATATCAGGCGACTGCTCGGCCCAACCCTTGCGAAGCGCAGTAATCGGAGCTTCGGTCTTTGGGTTTGTTGCAGTTGCAACACACTTTCCGGACTGGATGTCCAGCAGCGAGACTTTTACGGATGAAGATCCTATATCTATTCCTAAGGAGTACATTATTTTTTGTTTTTCCAGAGTGCGGTCATATCCTCGAGGGTCTTGCCCTTTGTCTCAGGAACAAGTTTCCAGACAAAGAGGGCTGCAACAAGACACATCGCGCCGTAGAGGCCGTAGGTAAAAGCAGGGCTCCAGGTATACAGGGGGACGAAAGTGGAGCTTACGATGAAGTTCGAAATCCACTGGAAAGCGACTGCGATAGCGACCGCAGCGCCCCTGATGGTATTGGGGAAGATCTCGGAGATCAGGACCCAACAGATAGGGCCCCAGCTGAACATAAACGAGGCGGAGTAGATCATGATGCTCAGCACGCCAACTATTCCTGGCATACCGGGGACGGCGTCTGCAAGAGCGACTCCGATCGCGCCGAGGGCCATTCCCAGCGAGCCCGTGATAAGCAGGGGCTTGCGTCCGAGGCGCTCGACCGTAAAGATCGCGACGAGGGTGAAGGTTATGTTCACGACTCCCATCAGTACGGTCTGGGTCATGGGGTTGCCCATGCCCATCGAATCGAAGATGCGGGGCGCGAAATACAGGACGGCGTTGATTCCGACAAACTGCTGGAATACGCTGAGCATGCAGCCTATGAAAATGACTATAAAGCCGTATGCGAAGAGCTTTTCCTTCTTCTCGACTACCGTATTCTTGATGTCGGACAGGATCTGAGAGGCTGCCGAACTGCCGTTGATGCGGGTAAGAACGCCGAGAGCCTTGTCTTCATGGCCGGACATGACGAGGAAACGGGGCGTTTCGGGAACGAATAGAATAAGCAGGGTAAACAGACCTGCGGGGATACATTCGCTGCCGAACATAAGGCGCCAGCCGATGCTGTTGGTCCATTCGATAACTGCCGGATCGTTTTTATGGGACTGAAGGATCAGGAAATTGACGAAGTAGACTACCAGCTGACCGAAGATGATTGCGAACTGGTTCCAGGAAACGAGCTTGCCGCGCTTTCCTGCGGGAGCTACCTCGGCTATGTACATAGGGCAGATGGCGGAGGCCATTCCGACTCCGATTCCGCCGAGGACGCGGTAGAGGTTGAAAGCTATCCAGAGGGATTTGGTAGCGACTCCCTTCTCGAAGAAAATGAATTCGGGGTAGTAGGAGCCGGCCGCGCTGAGGAAGAAGCAGATACCAGCGACGAAGAGCGAACGCTTACGTCCGAGCCTGCCGGCCATCAGACCGGAGATGGCGCTTCCGATGATACAGCCGATAAGGGCGCTGGAGGAAGTGAAGCCATGAAGGAAGTCAGTATACGTAAAATCCGCAGCGCTCTCGAAGAACGCCTGGAGGCCGCGCTCCGCTCCGGAAATGACTGCAGTATCGTATCCGAAGAGCAGTCCGCCCAGGACGGCTATCAGAACTATTCCGAAAAGATAGCCGGTAGAACCTTTAGAGGTGTCTGCCATAAACTATTTGAGCTTAATATCGAACGGGGAAACCGGGAGGCCCTCGGTGCTGTGGAGGTTGCCGGGAACGAAATCACCCCAGCCGTAGCGGACTTCGACGGGGTTGGGGACATTCTCGTCCTGGACATAGAGGAAATTACCGTCCCAGTGGAAGGCGGCGAAACTGACGGGATAGAAGACGCCGTCTTCTCCGCAGATTTCCAGTCCTTCTATTCCATTCCAGCGGTCAAGGCCGTTGGGGGTGTTGGAGAGCTTGATGCATACGCCGCCGTCCTTTATCCATGCCTGGGTAGCCTCGGGGGAGTAGCAGGCGATTGCGCTGTGCCAGTAATCGCGGTTGAGGGCGAGATAGGCGAGCCTTTCGCCGACCTGCTTCTTCTGGCAAGGGTGGATCTGGTCAAACTCATAGGGATATGCCAGATCGTTGGTAACTACGATAGCTCCGTTGGGGACGCTGGCTGCGCATTCGTGCTGGGCCTTGCGGAAAGCCGGAGCGCTGCCGCCGTAGCCCCTGTAAGGAGCAATCTCACACTGATAGAAAGGCATCGAAGCGTTTGTATCGCCCCAGTCCTCGCGCCAGCGCTCAATAAGGCGGCTCATCCTCTCTACGAAGACATCGTCGTGGCCTACATTCGAGCAGCCCTGATACCAGATGAAACCCTTTGCGGTATATCCCTGCATAGGGTGCTGCATAGCGTTGTACATCCTGAAAGGATTGTGGTAGTGATTCTGTTCGATCCTCTCGAGAGGCTCGCCGTATTCTTCCAGGATTTCCTTCGGAAGCCAGCTCTCAACACGGGTTCCTCCGTAGGGGAAAGCTACGATTCCTACCGGGACATCGAGGGTGCTGTTCAGCTGACGCGCAAAGAAGAAAGCCGTAGCGCTCATCCAGAGAACTCCGCCCATAGTAGCATCTACCCAGCCGCTGGCCTTGCGTACATCGTCCAGAGGCTCGTCGGACTGATCCTGGGAGACGGAGAACATCCTCACTTTGTCTTTGAGCTTGATATTGGCTATGATTTCCGATGAGCCTTCGACAGGGCAGTTGAAATAGCCCCTGACAGGCATCTCCATATTGGATTGTCCGCTGGCGATCCAGACTTCTCCGATAAGTACATTCTTTATCGTAAGAGTTCCTCCGTCGCCCTTGACGGTAATCTCATATTTCTCATATGATGCTTCGGGGGTAACTACATTTACCTTCCAGACGCCCTTGAAGTCTGTAACTGCCTGATAGGTTTCGCCGTCCCAGCCGGTCTTGACTTTGACTACCATGCCGGGGGTGGCGTGGCCCCAGACAACAGGCCGGGCCTGCTGCTGAAGGACCATTCCGTCTGAGCAGGGTTCTTTGACTGAAAGTTTTCCAAATGCGCTGAGAGAAGCAAGCAGCAGCGCGGCTGCGATGATTATACGTTTCATTGTTTAGTGTTAAAAAGTCAGTGTAGTAGCTTGTCCGTCGTATTGTGTCTCGGAGACTTTGACTCCGGCAGGGGATACGATCTTCACCGTAAAGTTACGTTTTTTCTCCATACCCTTGAACTTTCCCTGTCGGGCGGCGATCTTAAGGGTCCGGCTGCCGTCGTCCCACTCGAAGCCGATGCGGCTGAACTTGCCCTTTTCGTAGTTGTAGTTGGTGCCCTCGTCTTCGTAGAGGCAGTAGCTTGCGTCCTGACCGGTAAAGACCGTGATAGTCAGGTCGTTCTGAGGCTCGGCAGTGCTCTCGATGGCCGGGCCGGTAGGCACGATCTGGCCGGAACGCCAGTAGCGCGGGCAGTACTCGTACGGGGCGCGGGCGTTGATGATGCGGCCGCCGCTGTAGAAGCGGTAGTTGTCGTTGGCATCGTACCAGTCTGAGCCGGCGGGCAGGTAGACCTGCCTTTCGCGGGCTTTGTAGGTATAGACAGGGCAGACGAGGATGGCATCGCCGAACATAAACTCGTCGCTGATCGTACGGGCCTTCGCGTCGTCGGTGAAATCCATCACCAGCGGGCGCATCATCGTGTAGTCGTCGAAATGGACCCTGGCGGCCATCGTGTAGATA